>JAEZSE010000007.1 GCA_023421955.1 Bacillota bacterium | reverse complement strand
AATCCCCCCTGGCCCTTGCGAGGGCCATCCCCCCTTATTAAGGGAGGGTAGGGAAGGATTTGTTCAGTATCCTGGTAGGGGCGGGGTTCTAGGCTGCACAGGCGAGCAGCATTCGCAGAATGCGACCAGCCCATACCCACCCCAAACTCTTGAAGAGTAGATATTCATATTACAACTCCACAAACGTGGGCTCATGCCCGGTGTGCGGCAGGAACTTAGTCAGCAGGTCATCCAGCCGGAGCTTAAGGCTTGCGGTGTTCACGCAGGGGTGGCAGCCCACATACTGCTGTGTGAGCAGGTCGCGGTCGATGAGCAACCGCACCTTGTGCTCCCGGTCGTTCATCAGGCCCAGCACGCTCACCGACCCCGGCGTGAGATCCAGCAGCGCCTCCATCTCCTCGGGGCTTGCGAAGGACAGCCGCGACGAGCCGATCTGCCGGCTCAGGTCCTTGGTGCGAAAGGGCTTGGTGCCCGGCATCATGAGCAGGCAATGGCCGGTGTGGCTGGCTGTGCACAGAAACAGGTTCTTGCAGATTTCAATGCCCAGCAGCTTGTCCACCTCATGGCAGGCCTCAATGGAGGGCGTGGGTTCGTGGTCCAGCCGGAGGTAGGGAATTTTGAGCTCGTCCAGCAGCGCGTAGGCGCGAAGCTCCCTGTTCTGCCGGCCTTGGGGGTCCGGCGGGCAGCTGTAGAGTGTGGTGTCGGTGGAAATCATGTCAAGCCTTCCGGATTTTATCAGGTTACCAGATCCAGGGGATCAGCGTAAAGCACAGCGCGCAGATGACCACGCCCCGCAGCGGCTTGGCTTCGCCTTCAAATGCCTTGCGGATGAAAAACGCCATCAGCAGCAGCATCACCGCCGCAATCACCATGCCGCCATAATGCACGAAGTCGATGGAATCCGCGCTGGTTTGGATGGTCTTGATGCCATTCGGGTCAGGCAGGTTTACCTTCGTTCCATATTCCAGATAGGCGTTCAGGCCGCCGAACGGCGCAAAGAAAAAGACAATCAGGCTCACTGCCGCAATCACGATGCCGATGATTCCGTAGAGCTGCTTCTTCATCCGAACCTCCTGTACAGCCTGCTAAAGCGCCGCCAACCGGACGGTCTCCCCACAGTATACCAGAGAACCGCGCCGGTCGTATATCCCATTCTCCGCACCGATATCCCACACCACCGTTTGCCATATCTCATATACTATACGGGAGGTGTTACCATGCCATATGTGGACATCAGTACTTGGACAGGCGGAACCAGGTGGACCGCGCTGTGGAACGGCGAATCTGCCAACGAGCTTGGCATAACCGCGGGCGACTTCTGCTCCCGGTTCACCAGAAGGTTCTGCAACCTGTTCTGCGGCCAAAACAACAACCGCCGGCGCTGCGGGTTCTTCAACCTGGGCGGCGGCAACAACAACAACGGCACCAGGGCCTGCTGCCTGGCGTGCTTCCGGATCGCACCGGATATCTGCCAGGAAGTCTTTGCGGCCCGCGCCAACGTGATCGACTTCTGTGAGTGCTTCAGCGCCGACTTCTGCACCCGCTTCGTGGACGAGTATATCGAAGCGCGGAACCTGCCGGAAGCCTGCCGGGGCGTGCTGTGCGCTCGCTGCTGTGCGGCCAGCCGCGTCGCGTGCAGGGAAGTGCTCCGGGAGTTGGGAGCAAACGCAAGCTGCTGCTTCTAGGGAGCAGAAGTACACAAAGGAATAGCGGGCGTAAGCCCGCTGGTACATACGGTTTTCAAGCCATGTTCCATGTTCCGTCCCATTACATCACCATTCACCATATCTGGCGATATCTCATAGGATATACCATCCATGAATCAGGAGGGACTCACATGAAATATGACAGGTTCTATTTGGGAGGCGGCCGCGAGGAGCAGGAAGACGCGTCCAAAGACGAAATGAAGCGCCGCCCGGACAAGGAGCACGGGTGCCCCGGTGTGGAGCTGACGCACACCCACGAGTTTGAGGGCAGCACCAAGCTGGCCGAATTGCAGGAAGACCCACACAACCACCGGTTCGCCGGCGTGACCGGCCCGGAAATCGAAGTGCCCGGCGGCCACATCCACAAGGTGTTCACCCGCACGGACTTCTTTGACAACCATTTCCACATCTTGATCCGGAACACCGGCTTGCAGAAGCCCGTGGGCAACGGCAAGCATGTGCACTTTGTAAAGGGCATGACGGAGGAGGCCGACGGCCACCGGCACGAGTTCCAGTTTGCCACGCTGATCGAGGACCCGCTGAGCCCGCCGCCGGAGGAAGACGACTGCTGAGAGGCAAGCTGCGCGAAAGATGACGGAAGGGAGCGGGCGGTTCCGCCTGCTTGAAGTTCACTAAGGCACGAGGCAGGAAGCCCGCCGGGGTGTGCTGTGCGCGCGGGGCTGCAAGGGCAGATGGGCTGTGTGCGCGGGAGTCGGGGGCTGGGGGTACAAAAGGGAAAAGCGGGCCGGGGGCCCGCGGGGTACATAGGTCAAGCATTAATGAAAGCTCCCTGTAACAGGGAGCAAAGTCATTATCGCGTAGTCTTTTTAGTTGAATAACATTCGAAATTCTGCTTTTGCACATCCATTTTCCACGATGGTAAGGAATTCACAACATGAGCAGCTGAAACTTTTACTGTCGATGACCCCTTCGCTAATGGACGTTCAAACTCCTTCTTGGTCTCCACTTTGTTCTCCTCCCATTTTATCGTATCGGTCTGCCGCTATTGCCTCTCTATCAAGATATGTTTGAAGAGCCATTTGCTGTCGCAAACAAGCATTCTTTTCAGACCATTCAACAATTCTGCCATCCTTTTCTTTTCTAATTATATCATACCCTTCAACTGGCTTCATCAAAAAGATTTCCATGAATCTCCTTGGACCAACACCAATAAAATGAGAGAAGCGAACCTTACTGGAATCTGTATCCTTCTGAGTTTGTTCTATTGCATCATCATAAAACTCAAACGTCTTGCTTTTGGGATATGGCTCAATGAAATATACTGTTGATATCCCTGATGCAATTATGTGTTTAGCGCAATTATGGCATGGCATTGTTGTACAATATAGCGTCGCGCCTCTCGTAGATATGCCATTTCTAGCACACATTAAGAGAGCTTCCATTTCAGCATGAACAATTCGTCCGTACTCTGTCAATTCATTCAATCTTGTTTCATACATTGTTTTTACTATTAGTTCTTTATTTTCGTCTTTTATATTAGCATTAAGCTTGTCAATGATATCATTAATAATACCTCTTAACTGCTCTTTATTTGAATCATAACCCCTCGTCCAGTCTCTTCCTCCGGTTATATCACTTATACCATGCTTATCATCATAAACAGGCCAATATAAACCACCCCCATAGCATGGGCAATCGTTTGCTCCGGATGAAATAATATCGTTATTCTTTGAAATAACAGCTCCTATTTGACGCGAAAGATCGGCAGAACGGAGAGCAGCACAATATGCCAAAAACATTGCATACTCATCATGCGTTGGCGTTAGCCACGGCTTACCAAACAACAAATCAAAAATGCGAGTTATGGATGCATCTATCTGCTTTTCTACACCATTATTGTGTATAAAGAAATCAGACATCTGGAAAGTATCTCTTGTTTGTTGCCCATGGTCACCCTCATTTTCATCTCGATGCATAAGATGAAGTGCTTCTGGCTCTGAACAATGATATATTGATTGTAAGTTCTCCAGTCTCTGATCTGTTTCTGTAAATACACCAATCAGGTAGAAGCCATTCTTATAAATTTCTCTCAACCTCTGGACTTCAAGGGGGTGCTTTAAGGAATGAATAACATATGCAGTCCTCTTTTTCGGAAGACGAACTTCAAATTTTTTATCTATCTTCCTTTCGTAAAAGATTATGTTAGCAATACCATCAACTAATACTGAATCATTCTGACTAAAATCTCGCAACTTATCTCCATAATCCATATATGTAGATATTCTTTCATATTCCGTTGCTTCGTCGCTAACGGGTGGAAAAAATTGAGAAATAATCTCATGTGATACTCGAATAATTCTCGTTTTGTACGAATATGCTGTTAACCGCTTCTTTATCTTTTCAGATATCTGACTTAGATCAGTACCAACAGCTCCAACGAGTCCAATTACTAACTCGGAATCCTTCGTTGAAATTTGATTTTCAAGCTGAGAACTATATCTCGCTTGCTTTTGTATAACATCATAAATATTCAACAAAATTCCCCTTTACTGTTGTTTCTTATCAGACAATAATGAAAAACCAAGATCTGTTAGCTTACCATTTTCATCGAATAAGCCATATTTTCGACCATTCCTATAATCTGTTATTGACAAGTTTTTAATGTCAACATAGCCTTTTTCATTAACCCCCACTTGCATGACCTTCCTAATTATACTATAAATGCGCTTCGTATCTTGTTCATAATCATACTTCATCCTGTCATCTATTGAATCTTCTGAACTTTTATTCACTATTTCTTTTCTCAAAGCACTAATCGAGTCTACTATTTCGTTAAATTTAATCGCATCTACGTTACGGTCATTCAAAAGACTCAATAACTCGTTTGGGTCAACATTTCTACCCTCGGTATTCTTTAAATAGTCCTGTATTTTTTGGTCTTTTGTAACTAGACTCTCAAGCCTGTCATTTGCTGCAACTAAACTAGATAATGCAGTTTGGACGCTTCCGAGTTTCTCACCAAACCTCTCCTCAATTCGTCCTAACAATATTGATTGATCTTTCATTATATCATACGAATGCTTGAAATAATTGTCGCTTGTCTCGTTCGCTTTAAAAAAGAAAGCCAATGACAACCCGATCGAAAACAAAGCCAACAAAATTGACAATAATAGCCCTAGGTCTACATTGATTTCAATTGATCCGCTAAGCTTTTTATAAAGATACACTAATACTGACAAAAGGACAGACAGAGCAACCACAATGACACAAATAAGAATAATGACTCTGAAAAACACATTTCTGTCTTTCATTACAGTACCCTATTCCATTTGGATTAACATACATAATACAGTGAAAAATGGGTATATGCAATAATTTTTTCTAAATTATTATGAAAACAAATAACTTGTCCATTCCGCCTCCCCCCCCTTGCCCTCCCCTCCCCTCCCATGCTATAATACCACTCCTTGTTTCCCCAAAAGTCAGGAGGTGGTTCCCTTGTCCTCCCTCCACAGGGACTTCCCGGAGGAGTCCCGCAAGCTCGCAGAGGCCATCGCCCGCGTCACCCATGAGCAGGCCGCCGCCGATGAACTCGAGCAGAAGCAGTTGAAGGAAGTCCTCCGGTTAAGGCTGGTGCAGCGCGAATACTACCACGAGTGGTTCGTGGCCGAAAAGATTTACGCCATCACCAGCCAAAAGGCAAAGAACCTCCGCTACGCCGAGCACACGCCCTATTTCTCCCGCGTGGACTTCAAGAAGGACGGCGACGGGGACTACGACCGGCTCTACATCGGCAAATGGGGCGTCTCCGACGCGGCGAGCCGCAGGCCCTACATCTACGACTGGCGCAGCCCCATCGCAAATTTGTATTACGGCGCCCAGGTGGGCCCGGCCCAATTTGAAAGCCCCGCCGGGATTGTATCCGGCGACATGAGCCTCAAGCGCATCTTCAGCATATCCGACGGCAAACTCCATTCGATCATCGACGCCGACATTGTGACGCAAGACGAATACCTGCAAGACGTGCTCTCCGACCACGCCAACGCGAGGCTGAGGGACATTGTCACGACGATCCAGGCCGAGCAGAACGACATCATCCGCCACAACTACAAACGCCCCATGGTCGTGCAGGGCGTGGCCGGCGCGGGCAAGACCACCGTGGCGCTGCACCGCATCACGTGGCTGCTGTATACCTATCAGCAAACGATGGGCCCGGAGAACCTGATGGTCATCGCGCCCTCGCCGCTGTTCCTCAATTACATTTCGGCGGTGCTGCCGGAGCTGGGCGCGGAGAACGTGCTGCAGACCACGTTCTACGGCCTGGGCGGCATGCTCACCGGCAAGAAGTTGCCGCCGCTCGATGACTCGGGCACGCTGCTGCGCCTGCTTGAGCTGCCCGAACACGAGCGAAGGCCCATCGTGCGGATGGCAAGGCTCAAGGGCAGCCTGGACATGAAGGAGTGCGTGCGCCGCTTCGTGAACGCGCTGGCCGCCTCCATGGCCCCGCGGGAGGGGTTGAAGCTGGGGCCGGTCACGGTGATCAACCGGGCCGAGCTCACCCGCCTCATCACACAGGACCTGTCGCCCTTCCCGCTGGCGCGCAGGGTGCCGCAGCTGAAAAAGGTGCTGGCCAGCCGCTTGAAGGACGCGCTGGACGGTGCCAAGGCCGACCTCGAAAAGGAGGCCGTGCGCCGCGCCAACCTGATCCGCGAGAAGATGCCGGTGGACTGCGAAGAACGCCGGGAGCTGATGCAGCGCCTCTACGCCGCCCGTGACGCGAGACTCAAGGAGTATGACGAACACGCCGCCCACGCCGTGGACGACTGCATGAAGGCCTTCCCCAAGCTTGATCTGCTGGAGCAATACCGGCAGCTGCTGTCGCCGGAGCCGCTCTTCCCGCTGCCGGATGGCGTGGACAAGGGCGACTGGCAGGCCCTCTGTGAAGACAGCCTTGCCCGCCTGAACAGCAAGCGCATCGAAACGGCGGACATCGCGCCGATCATCTACCTGAACGGCCTGCTCTTCGGCCAAACCGAGCGGCTGGACATCCACCACACGGTGCTCGATGAGGCGCAGGACTTCTCCGCCTTCCAGTTCGACGTGTTGAAGACGCTCACGCAAAACGCGTCGTTCACAATCGTCGGCGACCTCGCCCAGGGCATCCACGGCTACCGGGGCGTCACCGGCTGGCAGGCCATCATGGACGGTGTGTTCGGCCCCGGCTGCGCCGACTTCCACGAGCTGGTCACAAGCTACCGCAACACGGTGGAGATCATGGAGTTCGCCGGTAAGGTGGCCGCGCGGCACCCCTTCCCCGGCCAGCGGCAGGCCAAGCCGGTGCTGCGCCATGGCAGAGCGCCGGAGGTGCTGCCCCTGCCGGACGTACACCCCGAGATTACCATCGCCGAGCAGGTGAATGCTCTGCTGGCCGACGGCATGAAGACCGTGGCCGTGGTGCACAAGCGCCCGAAGGACGCGGAAGCCCTCTTTAAAAAGCTGAAGCCCCGCGTGGAAGGGCTGTCCCTTTACCGCGACGGCGACGACGACTACCGCGGCGGCCCCATGGTGCTGCCGGCCCACATGGTGAAGGGCCTGGAGTTTGACGCCATCGTGCTGGCCGACATCAACTCCGAGCTGTGGCCCGACGACCCGCTGCACTGCCGCCTTTTGTATGTGTGCCTCACCCGCCCGCTGCACCGGCTGGTGTGCTATTATTCGGGAGAACTGACGAGGCTGATGGGGGATATTTCCCAGTAGGAAGCGCCACAAGACATTCCGCTGAAAGCGGGCCGGGACGGAGCCCGGCCCCTACTGTTAAGCTTGTGAAAATTAACTCTCCACCCCCTTTGTTTTTGCTGAAAGCAAAAATTCAAGAGGGATGGCCTCAGAGGGCCAGGGGGATTTCCTGCCCACAGGCAGCAGTATTGTCAGGTCTGAGCTGAGCGAACGCATGCTTAAGAAATTCATTAAGGGCGTACAGGCTAGGAGCCATTAAGACGGGCCGGTACAGAGCCCGGCCCGTACATTGAGAGAGAATTCATGGCTTTAGTCGTTTATAAACAATCCGTGAACATGCACTTTAACGTAATCAAAATCACATTTCCTCATGCCTCTCAGCGCTACAATGCAGCCAACTCAATCAAAAGAGGTGTGAAACATGAAACAAAACATAAAACGATCCGGCGCGTTGCTCGCCGTTATCACTGTTTCGATCCTGCTGCTGGCCGCTTGCGCAGCCCCAGCCACAACGGTGCCTGCCACATTGGCCCCGGCCACCGCCGCACCGATTGAAACAACATCACCAGCCACTGCCGCACCGACTGATACCGCGCCGCCGGCCACCGCGTCACCGGCTGAAACAGCAACACCGGCCCCAACCGCCACCACCGTGGCCACCACTGCCCCGGAGGGCAAGGTGTTCACACTGGCAGAGCTGGCCAAGTATGACGGCAAAAACGGCAACCCCGCCTACATCGCCGTGAGCGGCGTGGTCTATGATGTGACCGATGTGCGTGAGTGGCGCAACGGCGGCCATAAGGGCTTTCAGGCCGGTCAGGATCTGACCGACGCGTTCAACAACCAGTCCCCCCATGGCGCAAGCATCCTGAAGGGCTTGCCGGTGGTGGGCACGTTGGCAAAACAATAACCAATCACCGAAAGAGGTGTTTATGATGAAACAAACTGCAAAACGCAACGGCGCACTGCTCGCCGTTTTTATAGCTTCGATCCTGCTGTTGGCCGCCTGCGCGGCCCCGGCAGCCACCATAGCCCCGGCCACCGCTGCGCCAACAAATGCGGCAACCCCCGTTGTAACCTCTGAAGCCACCGCCGCCCCGGAGGGCAAGGTGTTCACAGTGGATGAACTGGCTAAGTTTGACGGCAAGAACGGCAACCCCGCCTATATCGCCGTGGATGGCGTGGTCTATGATGTGACAAACGTGCCTGAATGGAAGGGCGGCTCTCATTGGGGGCGGTTCTTTGCCGGAAAGGACCTGACCACTGAGATCAAGACGCTGTCGCCCCACGGCGTCAGCAAACTGAAAGGTGTGCCGGTTGTGGGCACACTGGCAAAATAGACGCTATTCCTGGCTTGCCTTGTTCCTTCTCTGCCGGAAAAACTGCTTGAGCAGCGCAGCGCAGTCCTCCTCCAGCACGCCGCCGGTCACGCTCACCCGGTGCGGGAACCGCTCATCACCGGGCAGGTTCATCAGTGACCCCGCGCAGCCAGCCTTGGGGTCATAGGCGCCAAACACCACGGCCTCCAGCCGCGCCTGCATCGCCGCTCCGGCGCACATCGGGCAGGGCTCCAGCGTGACCACCAGCGTGCAGCCGTGCAGATACCAGCCGCCAAGCTTCTTGGCGGCTTTTCTCAATGCCTCCACCTCCGCGTGGGCGGTGGGGTCGCCCTTTTCTTCGCGGCGGTTGCGGCCCCGGGCGATGATTTTGCCCTCCTTGACCACCACTGCGCCCACCGGCACATCGCCGTGGGCGGCAGCCAGCGCCGCCTGCTTCAAGGCCTGGCGCATATAGGATTCGTTTGTGTGCTTTTGGTCCATGGGGTTATCTTCTCATAAGGCTTGGGGGAATTCAAGTGGTTGTGGCACTCAGCCCTCAGCGCTCTCCCCCGACGACCCTCTCCCCTTGCCCCTCCCCGATGCCCATCAACACCCTCTCCCCCCGACCCCCTCCCCCTTGCTAGTGGGAGGGGGAGAAGCTAGTCGGGGCTAGCGCCCCGGTCCCCCTATACTTCTGCCTTGGGTTAACGAGTCCATTGATAGATGCCGGGGGATTGGGGGCGCCAGCCCCCATACTAATATACCCCTCCCACAGTGATGGGGGAGGGGCAAGGGGAGAGGGTGCTAAAAACGGGAGGGGGATGAGAAGAGAGCCTATACCAGCCCCATCGCCCTGATCTTCCCCCGCATGTCTTCAAACCCCAGCACATGCATGGCCTCCATGCCCACATTGAGCGCGCCGCGCACATTGTCCGGGTTGTCGTCGAAGAACAGGATCCGGTCCGGCTCCACGCCCAGCTTTTCCACCACATTCAGAAAGGCCTCCCGGTCGGGCTTCAAAAAGCCGGTGCGGAAAGAAAGGAACACCTTGCGGAAGAGCCGGTCGGTGTAGGTGGTGCGGCAAAGCTTATCCCACTGGAGCGCGTTGGTGTTGGAGAGCAGCGCCAGCGGGTGGCGGGAGGCCAGCGTGGCCAGCAGCTCCTCCGCGCCGGGGAAGTAACCTGTCACAAAATTGGGGAACTCCCGCAGGAATTCGTCGGGATGCACCTGCAGGCCCATCTCCGCAACCAGTTCGGTCGCAAACACCACCGGGCTGATCCGGCCGCTTTCAAAGGCGCGCACCGTGGGCGAATAAAGCCAGTGGCGCGACAGCTCCCAGTCGTCCGCGGGCCTTTGCAGCCAGGCGTTGAGGCGGGCCGCGCCCACATAGTCCACCAGCACGCCGCCCAGGTCAAACAGCAGCCACTTTGCCTGTGCCAATTCCTCACCCCCAGACTTATACAATATTGTATCCGGTTTGGATTAAAAGTTTGACCAAAACCATCATTACAACGTTATCATTCCCACAAAAAACCCTTTGACAAAATCCTGCAATCGATTATAATGATATTGAGAATGATTATCAAGAAGGTATGACGATGAGTGAACGGCAATGCAAGCGCTGCCTCAAGGCCGGGAATTGCATCCGCGTGCGCGGTGTGGACCGCAGCCACCCCTCCGCCCGCAGGCTTTTGGCCATGGGCGTGGACGCCGGCTGCGACATCCATGTGGAGCGCCAGTCCCCCTTCGGCGACCCCTATATTGTAAAAATCAAAGGATACGACCTGGCCGTGCGCCGCAAGGATTTTGAGGCGCTTGATGTGGAAGAGATGGCAGGAAACGAGGTGTAGTATGGCAATCGCGCTGGTAGGGAATCCGAACAGCGGCAAGACCACGCTTTTCAACGCATTGACCGGAGGCCGTGGCCACATTGGCAACTGGCCGGGAGTCACGGTGGACAAGAAGGAAGGCCCCGTCACCATTGAGGGGCAAAAGCACATTTTAACCGACCTGCCGGGCATCTACTCGCTGGACCCGGACACGGCGGAGCAGGTTTTGGCCCGGGACTATCTGGTCCGGGAAGACATTACACTCATCATCAACATCATAGACGCGGGCACGCTGGAGCGCAGCCTGAAGCTCACGCTGGACCTGATCAAGACAGGCAAGCCCACCATACTTGTTTTGAACATGATCGACGAATTGGAAGCCCGGGGCAACGCCGTGGACACCGCCCGCCTCTCCATCCTGCTAGGCGTGCCGGTGGTGGCCATCAGCGCCGCCCACGGCAAAAACCTGGATGAGCTGAAAGCGCAGGTGGCCCTGGCGCTCAAATATAGCGCGGCGCGGGGCAAGTCCTGCTCCGGCTGCGGCGGCTGCAAGCACTGCGGCGTGGGCATGACATCGGAAGATATCGCCGATATCACTGCGCAGGTGTTGATCCAAAACCCCAAGAAGACGCTTGACCTTACTGAGCGCATCGACCGGTTCGCACTCAACAAATGGCTTTCCGTGCCCATCTTTGCCGCGGTGATGCTGGCCGTGTTCTGGCTCACCTTTGAGGCGGCAGGGCTCCTTTCCGGCCTCATTTCCGACTTCCTGGATGGCATGCTCGCACCCGGAATCACAGCGCTGCTCACGGTGCTGCACGCGCCGGAGGCCCTCACGAGGCTGCTGAGCGAGGGCGTGATCTCCGGCGTGGGCAGCGTGATCTCCTTCCTGCCGCAGATCGCGGCTCTGTTTTTCCTCACATCGCTGCTGGAGGATTCGGGCTATATGGCCCGCGCCGCCTTCATCGCAGACCGGGCTTTGAGTAAGGTCGGGCTGGGTGGCGGGGCGATCATGCCATTAATCATGGGCTTTGGATGCTCGGTGCCGGCGGTGCTGGCCTGCCGGACGCTGCCCAGCGAAAAGGAGCGGCGGCTGGCGATGATGCTGGTGCCGTTTTTTTCCTGCAGCGCCAGGCTGCCGGTCTATGCGCTGCTGGCCGGCGCGTTCTTCCCCCACAACCAGGGGCTGGTGATCCTGTCGGTCTATCTGATCGGCATTGTGGTGGCGATGGCCGCCGGCGCGATCCTCAACAAAACTGTTTTCAGGGGCGGCGAGTCGGCCTTTGTGATGGAGATCCCCCCCTACCGGCTGCCCAGCGCCCGCAACCTCTTCCTGCACGCATGGGAGCGGGTGAAGGGCTTTTTGCAAAAGGCGGGCACGGTGCTGCTGGCCGCCTCGGTGATCATCTGGGCGCTGCAATACTTCACGCCAGCCTTCACTCCGGCTTTGGATCCGTCAGAGAGCCTGCTTGCCGAAATGGGCCGCTGGCTGTCACCCCTCTTCGCGCCGATTGGCTTGAATGACTGGCGGGCGTCGGTTTCCTTCCTCACTGGCATCTTCGCCAAGGAAGCCATTGTGACCACGCTGGGCGTGCTCACAGGTGCTCCGGACACCGCTCATGCGCTGAGGGAGCTCTTCACGCCGCTGCAGGGCTATGTGATGATGGTGTTCTCACTGCTCTACATCCCCTGCGCATCCACGATCGTGACGATCAAGAAGGAAATGAACTCTACGAAATACACACTGCTCACGATTGGTCTGGGCCTGGCGGTTGCATATATCATTTGCTTTGTGATTTATCAGGTGGGAGTGCTGTTGGGGGGATGAAATCCCCCCTGTCGCTGCAGCGACATCCCCCCTTGAATTTTCGCCTTCGGCGAAAACAAAGGGGGTTGGGAATTCCCCGCCCCCTTTGGGGTATCCCCCTCAAAAGGGGATAAGTTCGTTCCTATCCATGTGACGGTTACCGTCCAAGATCGAAAGATACGATGCCTGTTAAGCACGTTCCTCACCCCCTTTGCGCCTGAAAGGCGTTCAAGGGGGGATGGCCTCACAAGGCCAGGGGGGATTTCCTACCAGCTGGCAGTTAAACCATGACTAGCAACGACACCTTAGCAAACTCCCCCTGTCGATTCCAATGGAATCGACATCCCCCTCAAGAGGGGGACAAGATCATTCCTATCTATGTGACATTTTCTCCCAAGTTTGACAAGGTCACAAATTATGTTCAACATGCGACCATCTCTCTTGAGAGGTATCAAATTCTCTGAAAGAGATATACTTGTCCCCCTCAATGAGGGGGATGCCCGAAGGGCAGGGGGAGTTTTGCCTCCGCACGAGAATAAACGCCCAACTAACATCTCCACCCCCTGCCGCATAGGATATACCACCAGATATCGAAAGGGTGGTATTCACAATGCGACAGGAAGAGAAAATGGGCGGCGAGCCGATTCCCCAGGTGAAGACGGTCTCCTACCCGATTAACTTATATCAATCCCTGCTGGGCCGCTATTTCACCGGCCAGACACCCAAACTGCACCTTGGCGGCGACACCGGCGCCTGGGGCGCGTTGGTCAATCCCGCCAACTCAGGCGTGAACCTGCACATGAACGTGGTCACATTGAACTTTATCGAGGGCGAACCGCTCACCATCGCCTTTTATATGAACGCTGACCTGCCAGGCGAAGGGCGGCTGTCACCGCTGACCGCGCCGGCCAACTCGGCCCTGTGCCCGCTGCCGGAGCCGGAAGTGCGGGTGCGCTATGCCTCCGGCGTGGAAGGCACCCCCAAGGGCGGGCTATTCACCTTCAGCCGCACGGCCTATCCCGGCCAGCTCACGATGCTGGAGAAGGACGGCGCGTTCATCGTGCCGCCGGGGGGCAACTACTGCGCCTATCTGCGCGGCCTGAAGCCGGGGCAGCCCTGCTCCAAGGTTTATCTGGCGTTCGGGTGGTATGAGGAGCCGGTGTGCTGATCAATTCATCAAGCACAGCACAGAGCGGGGCTGGGGTAGCTGTTGGCAGCTCCAGCCTCTTTTTTAGTGTTGAAAATTGTCGAAAATCGTCTGAATCGGCGCAGATACGGGTATATATAAGAAAAAGAATATAGAAGGAGCCGTAACGATGGCAGAATATGCGGACGCCATGTATCGCGCCGTGTTTGAGCAGTACCCATCCGGGCTCGTGCTCGTGAATGCCGATGGCACAATACGGCGGGCCAACAAAGCAATCTTCACCAGCTTCGGCATGGAGGAGTGGCAATTCCACGGACTCCGCTTCGGCAACCTGTTTCATTGCCACGCTGTGTGCGTGAGTGGCGCGCTGTGCGGCACCACTGCCCAATGCGACAATTGCGAGATGAACCGAAGCATTACTGCCACGTTAAAGCATGGACGCATCACCGAGCGCGTGACGGTCTGCTACAAATATCGCATGGGTGCCCACACCCGCAAGAAGTGGTTTGAAGTCTCCTTTGTGCCCATCTGGTGCGAAAATGATAATTTCCTACACATGACATTTTTTGACATCTCTCACATCAAGGATAACGAGGAGCTGCTGCGTAACAAACTGGAGCGCGATCCGCTGACCGGTGTGGCAAGCCGCCAGGGGTTGGATGGCGCGCTGCTTCGCCTGAAGACTTCCGGCAAAGGCGCCACACTGGCGATGGTGGACATGGATGGCTTCAAAACCATCAATGACAGCTTGGGCCATGTGACGGGAGACAGGGTTCTGGAGCTGTTTGGATCGGTGTCTCTCGCCAACACCCGCGCCCAGGACACCGTGGGGCGATATGGCGGTGATGAGTTTCTGCTGGTGCTGCCGGAAGCCAAAACAGAGAATGCCGTGGCGCTGATCGGGCGGCTGGGCAAATCGTTTCAGGATGCCTGCCATCAAAAAGCCGGGCTTCATGCCACCTTCAGCACCGGCGTGGTGTGGTTCAGCGCCGAAGAAATCCCGGCCAGTGAGCCGGACCAACTGATTGAAAGAGTGGACCGCAGCCTGTATGTGGCAAAGAGAGCCGGCCCAGGCAAGTTGGCTGTGGGCGGCACACTGATTGAAAAGAGCTAAAGGCAAAGCTCCTCGCAGGGCCCATCCTGCCCGGCAACAATGATGCGCACATCGCGCCCCGGCAGGATGCCCTCGGTGCAGAGCAAATGCTCCACGGTGCCGAAGGCCTTCTCCGGGGTGTTGTTTTCCTCAGACAGGTGGCCCAGCGCCACCTGCTTGGCCCCGGCAATCACCAGCTTTTGCAGTGCAAGCCCGCAATCCTTGTTGCCCAGGTGGCCCCTGCGGCCATAAATGCGCTTTTTAAGCATCTGCGGATATTTACCATAGAGCAGCATCTGCTCGTCATAATTGGATTCCAGCACCAGCAGCCGGCAGCCCATCAGCCGCCCCAGCAGCTTCTGGGGCATGTGGCCGATGTCGGTGATCACCGCGCCGCGCACACCGCCTGCATAAAACCCATAGCCCAACGAACGGACTGAGTCGTGGGGTTTGTCATAAGTCTCCACATTGAGGCCGCGCACGCAGAAGTCGGTGTCGGTTTCCACCACCACACGCTGGCTTTCGGGCACGCGGGCAAGCCTGGCGGCCAGCTCCGCCCAGGTCTCCCGGTTGGCAAACACCTTCACACCAAATTTGCCGGCAAACACATCCAGCCCGGCAATGTGATCGCTGTGCTCGTGGGTGATGAGCACGCCATCCAGCGAAGCGGGGTCGCGGCCCATGTCGCAAAGCGCCTGCACAAGCCTGGCGCAGGAAACACCGGCGTCCACAAGAAGCCTGGCCCCGCCGGCCTCCACATAGGTGGCGTTGCCGCGGCTGCCTGAAAACAACGGCCGGATCATCATATGCAATAGCGCCACCCCCATTTCCTGCTGTTTAAAACCACAAACAAATATATATTATACTGTGTGTGGCCGAAAATGGCGAATTATCATAAAAAACGGTTGTTATATCTGCCGGAATCACTGCATATGGGTAATATATCATTGATATTGCGGATGGAGATGTTATAATAATGCCATGGATTTTCATGGATTTGGGAAAAATCCATTCTTTTGCTTTACGATCCTGACATGGGCGACAATTCAATGTTCATTTGAGGAGGAGTCATCATGAAATTCTGCTCCAAATGCGGCAACTCCAACGCCGACGAGGCTGCATTTTGCTCCAGCTGCGGCACCCCACTCAATCAGGCTCCCGCAACCCCGGCTGTGCCGGAGGTGCCCCAGGCTCCGGAAGTGCCCCAGCCTGTGGTGGAAACACCGGTGGCCCAACCGGTCTACACAGCCCCCACCTATACGGCTCCGGCCTATGATTCCTCCGCCTATACTGCCCCCGCAGCCCCTGTTGAGGAGCAGAAAAACCCGGCCACGCTGTGGCTGATCCTCAACATCGTGGCCACATTGGTGTGCTGCCCCGGCAGCTTCATCTTCAGCGTGATCGGCATCATCCTGGCCGGCATGGGCAGCAGCAGCTTCAAGAAGGGCGACCTCGAAGACGCGGCGAAGAAGAGCAAAACTTCCATGATCATGTTCATCATCGGCGTGGTAGTTGGTCTGCTCACAACGATTGGCATCGTTGTGGCCATTGTGATTGCGTCACAGTATTAGTGGGTATTTATACTTCAAATAAACGTTACGAGGTGGATTGAATGAAGACCTGCAACAAATGTGGAAACTCGAACGCCGACGAAGCCGTGTTCTGCGCCAGCTGCGGCGCCCCGCTGGACCAGGCCCCCCAGGCGGCCCCCGAACAGCCCGCCTACACCGCCCCGGCATATGAGACACCTGCCTATTCCGCCCCCGCCGCCTCCGCCGTGCCGGCTGAGAAGAACAAGGCCACGCTGTGGCTGATCCTCAACATCGTGCTCACCGTGCTGTGCTGCGGCAACATTTTTGGCATCATCGGCATTGTGTTCGCCGCCATCGGCAGCGGTAGCTACAAGAAGGGCGACTATGAGGACATGAACAAGAAGGTCAAGATCTCGATGATCATGTTCATCGTGGGCATCGTGCTCGGCTTGATTGGCCTTGTCGTGGGCATTTTCTCCGGCCTGCTCTCCTTCCTGCCACTCATAAACGAGTTCAACTACTAATCCTGACCTGCAGGCCCGGCAAGAGCCGGGCCTTTTCTTTATCATCACACAGCCTGGTTGAAAAGGACGCAAGTATGATCGGCGCCACGGAGAAACACGCAGTGAAACACACAAACAAACCGAACCGGCGGGCCTGGGCACTGGCCATCGCCGCGCTGCTGGTGATCGCCTCTGCTGCGGGGCTGTGGGTTGTGAAAGAGACAGACCCCAACGGCCCCAGCATCCTGCCACCCTGCCTGTTTTATCAGTTTACCGGGCTATATTGCACCGGCTGCGGCATCACGCGGGCGCTGCACCTGATTTTGAACGGCCACTTCTACGCGGGTTTTCGCATGAACCCGCTGGCGGTGATCAGCCTGCCTTTTTTGGTTGTGCTGCTGGTGGTGGTGCTGCTGCGGCTTTGGAAAGACCGGCCATTGCCCAATATGCCGCTGTGGGTGCCTTGGGCGGCGCTGGCGGTGATCGTGCTTTTTATGGTAGCCCGCAACCTGCCCTGGGAGCCTTTTTCTTGGCTTGCACCCACGGAGATCCCGTGGGTGAGATAACAAACTGGAGGTATTATCATGGCATCATCCTATGACATGTCGGTGTTTGCAATCCTGCTTGCTCAGATCATCCCATTGGTGATCGCCCTCATTGTGGGCCTGGTGTGCGCCTTTGTGGGCATGAACATGGCAAAGAGCCGTGGCCTGCAGCCTGCACCGGCGTTTTTCCTGGGGCTCTTCACCGGATTCATCGGTTTGATTATCATCGCGCTGACACCGAAGAGGCTGTAACACCCTCTTTTCCCACAGCCAAAAACCCACGCTAACGCACATATAGAAACGGAATGCCTGCGCGATTTCTTGCGCAGGCATTTCCAGTATTTGCCAAACAAGGCCGCATCTGGTAATATGGTATTCATTCTCCTATTTCCGTTTTGCTTATGGATGGCGGCAATCCACCGCCTGAGTGGTGAGAAGGAGGCCTATGAAGTCTGACCGGATCCGGCAAACCATCGAGCTGGCTGCTGTGTTTTTGGCGGCCATTGGTTTGATTGTGCTGCTGACCCTGAGCCAATACGGCTCTCTTTACAGCGCAACGGGGGATGGAGACCTCTACATCAACATGGCGCAGAACCTGGTGGAAGGCCACGGGCTGGTCAATTCGCTGCGCAACTACGATATCATTACCCCGCCTGGCCTGCCGCTGTTGATCGCGGCGGTGCTGATTGTGTTCAGGAGCGTGACGGCGGCCATTGTGCTTGGGTATGTTGCGTTCGGCGCGGGCTCTGTGTTTCTGTATCTGCTCGCACGGCAACTCTTCAAAAGCAGGCTGGCCGGCATCGTGGCTGTGCTCCTGCACTGCTTTCACCCGTTAATCATCCTAAACGGGCCAAGATATTTGGTGACCGAGACGTTTTTTGTCTGCCTGATGCTCGCAGCCCTTTATTTCTTTGCCCTGATGCTTGACCGCGAACGGCAGGAAAAACTTAGCAGAAATCTGATTGTGTTTTTCGCGCTGGTGACAGCAGCCATCCTGGTGAGGCCCCACCTGTTGGTTATGCTGGTTATCGGCTTGCTGGTTGCGGTGGTGCTGTTTGTGAAAAAGAAGGTGCGGCTCCGCACGCTTTGCGCGGCAATCTGCATCCCGGTGGTTTTCTTCGGCGCCAATGTTGGCTACAATGCCGCTTTACACGGCCAGCCGGTGTTTCTGGAAAATTACGGAGGGATCAATCTCTACATCGCCAACAACCCCAACTCCCTCTACGACTGGTATGACTCCACGCAGCTGTCACGGTTTGTGGAGCCATACTATTACAAGCTTTCCGGCGATGGAGAGATGTTCCCCGAGAAAAGCGAGCTGCTGAGGGAGCGGGCAACGGCATACATGCTGCGGAACCCTGGTTTGACTGCCTATCGCGCCATGCGCCGGGCGCAGTTGCTTTTCACCATACATTCCTACAACAAGGGGTATTGGATCTTCGCTCTGCTCGGGTTGGCGTTTTCGCTGGTGTTCTGCAAACGGTCACGGACGCAAGTGATCATGGTGGCTGCAACGGCGCTCTCCCTGATTGCCATCACATCGCTGGGACCATTGATGCTGCGGTTCAGCGTGCCGGTGCTGCCATACTTCTTTTTGTTCATCGGCGGCATCGCCGGTGTGGCGGAAACGCTGCTGCGGCCGCTACTCATGAAACTGCTCGGCAGGCTCCGGCCGCACAAAGACCAGCCCAATGCCGAGTTGGCCTGAAAAACAGCGCGAATCCGGTCAAAACAGCACAACTTTGGGTGCAAAATGGCCTTGTGAGGCGCATGGGCGCATTGATCCTTGCAATTGAATCAAAAATAATGTATGATATGGTGCAATCATCCATCAGAAGAGGCTTATGGCCTCTTTGTGATGTTGCAATTGTTTCCAGGCAGGTTTTGCGTTCATGCCGATGCTCGATTTCAAATGCAACAAATGCGGCGCCAAGTTTGAAGAGCTCGTGTTTGCACATACTAAAGACCGGGTTCGCTGCCCGGAATGCGGTCAGAATGATCTTTCCAGAGTGTATGAGGGCAAGTGCCTTTTCGGCTCGTTTTCCGGCGGCGGAAGGAAGGACTGCTGCGCCAGCGGCGGTTGCTCCACCTGCTCGGGTTGCTCCCATTGATTGAAATTGAATTCCACGGCAACGGCCGGAGGTATGGTATTGGCTGACGAAAAGCTCGTAATACGCGGCGGAAAACGCCTGGTGGGTGAGGTGCATGTGAGCGGGGGCAAAAACCCTGCCGTTGCGATCCTGCCCGCTACGCTGCTCTCCAGCGGCGTGTGCACGATTGAGAACCTGCCGCTCATTGAAGACGTGCTGGTTCTGAAAAAGATGCTTGAGGCGCTTGGCGCCATTGTGGAGCTGGACGACAAGGGCACCATGCGCGTGGACCCCCGCCCCGTCAACAGCTGGAAGGCCCCGGCGGAGCTGGTGCGCCGCATGCGCGCCAGCAATTATCTGATTGGCGCGCTGCTGGGCCGCTTCGGAAAGGCCGAGGTGGGCTTCCCCGGCGGCTGCGACATCGGCCAGAGGCCGATGGACCTGCACATGAAGGGCTTCCGGGCCCTTGGAGCACAGGTGAACCTGATGCGTGGCGTCTATCAGGCATCCGCCGAAAAACTGGTGGGCAGTGAGATTTATCTGGACGCCGTGAGCGTGGGCGCGACGATCAACATCATGCTGGCTGCTTCCCGCGCAAAGGGCATCACGACAATTGTGAACGCCGCCAAGGAGCCCCATGTGGTGGACCTGGCGAGCTTTTTGAACTCCATGGGCGCCCGCATCAAGGGTGCCGGCACCGACACGATCCGTGTCCAGGGCGTGCCCGAGCTGCACGGCTGCACCTACTCCATCCTGCCGGACCAGATTGAGACCGGCACATGGATGGCCATCGCGGCGGCAACCGGCGGCGACATCACGATTTGGGATTGCGTGCCCTTCCACATGGAGTCGGTTTCGGCCAAGCTTTTGGAAATGGGCATGGAAGTGATCGAAGGCGAGGATTACCTCCGGGTGATCGGCCACGGCCGCCCCCGCCCGGCCAACATCAAAACACTGCCCTACCCCGGCTTCCCCACTGATTTGCAGCAGATTTTCACCGTGCTGTTGAGTGTTTCCTCCGGCGCGAGCATGATCACCGAAACAATCTTTGAATCCCGCTTCCGCTACATCGATGAGATCCGCCGCATGGGCGCCAATGTGCGCCTGGTGGACGATCGCGTGGCCATTGTGGACGGCACCGACGGCCTGTGGGGCGCGCCTGTGACCGCCACAGATCTGCGCGCCGGCGCGGCGCTCATTGTGGCCGGCCTCATCGCTGACGGCACCACCACGATCTCCAATGTGAAATTCATTGACCGCGGTTATGAGCGCATTGACGAGAAGCTGAAAAAGCTGGGCGCCGATATCGAGCGGGTGTTTGAGTAATCCCCCCTGCTTCCGCAAGAAATCCCCCCTGTCGCTGCGGCGACATCCCCACTTATTAAGGGAGGGTAGGGAATGTAGGGGCGGCTCATGAAACCCGTAAGAGACCTAAACCACCAAGCTGTTTGATCATGGTTTGACGAGGGTAATCCCCCTTGGCCCTGTGGCGCCATCCGTGAGAAATCCCCCCTGTCATCTGCTATGTTGCGCCGCAGCGGCGCAACGTGATGACATCCCCCTTATTAAGGGAGGGTAGGGAGGGAATGCAGCCTTCCCACTAATCGAATTCCCCCGCAAGCATTCGAATCCTCGAATTCATATAAAATTCATCCTTCCTTCACACCCCCACAACCAACCAAACAGTAAAATACCGGATAAAATGGCGATTTATTTCGTCTTAACAAACGAAAGGCAAGGAATATGAAAGACAAATTTCTGCTCTCCGTCATCGTGCCGATGTATTACGAGCAGGAGGTCGCCCGGGAGTGCCACCGCAGGCTCACACAGGTGCTGGACGGCAAGTATGACTACGAGCTGCTCTACATCAACGACGGCTCCACCGATCAGACACTGCCGATCCTGAAAGAATTGGCCGCACAGGACAAGCGCGTGCGCGTGATCAGCTTTTCAAGGAACTTCGGCCACCAGGTGGCGGTGACGGCCGGCGTGCACCACGCAAAGGGCGACGCGCTGGTGATCATTGACGCCGATTTGCAGGACCCGCCGGAGCTGATCCCCGAGATGGTGAAGATGTGGCAGGACGGCTGGGAAGTTGTGTATGCCAAGCGCAAGCGCCGCAAGGGCGAAAGCGCCTTCAAGCTTTTCACCGCCAAGATGTTTTATAAGACACTTCGGATGCTCACGGACATTGACATCCCCGCGGACACCGGCGATTTCCGCCTGATTGACCGCAAAGTGGCCGAGGCCTTCAAGCAGATGCCGGAGCGCAGCCGCTTCATCCGCGGCATGATCGCCTGGCTGGGCTTCAAGCAGACGCCCATCGAGTATGAGCGCGACGCCCGATTCGCCGGGGAGACCAAATACCCGCTGAAAAAGATGCTGAAGCTGGCCAGCAACGGCATTTTGAGCTTCTCCACCCAGCCGCTGCGGCTTGTGATGCAGGTGGGCATGCTGGCAGTGGTGGTGTCGCTGGGCCTGCTGATCTACGCGATCATTTCCAAAGCCACCGGCAATGCGGACACCGGCTGGGCAAGCCTGATGGTCACGGTGACCTTCTTGGGCGGCGTGCAGCTGATTTCCGTGGGCGTGTTGGGGCAGTATCTTGCGCGCATGTTTGAGGAGAGCAAAAACCGCCCGCTCTATGTGATCAGCGAGACGGTAAACCTGGACGGCAAGGAATAAAACGCGGCAACTCAATGTCGAACGGACGCTTTGTTTGCCGGATGCCTTGACGGGCGGCTCATGGTTGGCTACCATGAAAGGAAATGGGGCACATGGGTGAAACACCGGTTGGGCACATCGTATTATTGTTGAAAACCCGAGGATTGTATTGACCATCAAAGGAGCGAACCACCAATGAGAGATCAGGGCAGGGGCGCGGGCGCTTTGGCGCTTCGCATCGTATTGACTGTCGTGGCGGTGCTGGTGCTATTGAATGGCATCGTGCTGCTGTGCGAAACGGACCCCAAGCAATTCTACACCCATCTGTTTGGCATCTCCTCCACCGCCACCCCGTGAAACTGAATCGTGACAGCGCACCTGCGCTTGACTGCAATAAAGGAGAATCACTCAATGAATGAATCCGCATTACTGGCCATGAGCATCGCAGAGCTCAGGCAAATGGCGCGCGAAATTGGCGTACACTCGCCCACGACGCTGCGCAAGCAGGCGCTGATTGACGCCTTGCTGGCCGCGCAAAAGGCCTCTGCGCCCGAAGCACCAGCCGCCAAGCCAGCAGCGCCTGCCCGCTCCGGCAGACGGGCAGACCGCGAGGAAGACACCGGCAGCGAGGCGGCGGCCATTGCCGAGCGCCAGGCTGAGGAAGCCCGCGCCAGCGGTGATTACGACGGCGGCGACTATTTCACGCCGGTGCCCACCGACGACGAGCCGGAGCCCACCACAGCGGAAGACACCGGGGAAGACGCCGGCGAGGAAGCGCCAGAGGAGACGGAATCCGAAGGAGAAGGAGAATCCACCGAGGAGGGCGGCGCGCAGGCCCGCCCGGTGAGCGGTTACCAATACAAGCCCCGGCGGCCATACAATCAGCAGCAGGGCGGCGGCTACCAGCAGGGCTATCAAAACCAAAACGGCTACAACAACCGCCCGAACAACAACATCAACAACCGCAACGGCAACACACGCCCCGCACAGGGCGGATACGCCGGAGGCGGCTACCAGCAGCGCGACGGCTACAACCGCAATGGCCAGGGCGGCTACGGGCAAGGTGGCCAGCAGCAAACCGGCTTCCAACGCGATGACCGCCAGGGCGGTCAACAGCAGACCGGCTTCCAGCGTGACGACCGCCAGGGCGGCCAACAACAGACCGGTTTCCAGCGCAACGACCGGGGTTATCAACAGGATGACCGCCAGGGCGGCCAGCAGCAGACCGGCTTCCAGCGCAACGACCGAGGCTATCAGCAGGACGACCGCCAGGGCGGCCAGCAACAGACCGGCTTCCAGCGCGACGACGACCAGGGCTACCGCAACCGCAGGCCCCAGCGCGAGGGCTACTACAACAACGAGCTGGGCACCAGCAACCCCGCCGTGCCGGATCTTTTGAACTCCGACCAGTGCGGCGAGGCCGAAGGCATTCTGGATATCCAGCCCGACGGCTACGGCTTTTTGCGGGCGATGAGCCAAGACCAAAAGGATGTGTATGTCTCCATTGCGCAGATCCGGCGCTTCAGCTTAAGGCAGGGCGACCATGTGCGGGGCAAGACAAGGCCCGAGCGCGAGGGCGAGCGCTATCTGGCGATGCTCTACATTACCAGCGTCAATGGCGAATCGCCGGACGTGGCCAGCCAGCGCAAACACTTTGACAGCCTCACGCCGATCTTCCCCGAGGAGCGGCTCACGCTGGAGCGCACCGAAACCCCCGGCGACCTGGCCATCCGCCTGATCGACCTGGTGGCACCCATCGGCAAGGGCCAGCGCGGCCTGATCGTCTCCCCGCCGAAAGCCGGTAAGACGACCCTCCTCAAGAAGGTGGCAAACTCCATTACCGCCAACAACCCGGACGTGAAGCTCATCATCCTTTTGATCGACGAGCGGCCGGAGGAAGTCACCGACATGCAGCGCAGCACCTCCGCCGAGGTGGTCTACAGCACCTTTGACGAGCGGCCCGAAAACCACTGCCGCGTGAGCGAGATCGTGATTGAGCGGGCCAAGCGCATGGTGGAGCTGGGTCACGACGTGGTGATCCTTTTGGACTCCATCACCCGCCTTTCCCGCGCTTATAACATCACCGTGCCCACCTCCGGCCGTTCGCTCTCCGGCGGCCTGGACCCGGGCGCGCTCTACAAGCCCAAGCGCTTCTTCGGCGCAGCCCGCAATGTGGAGGAAAAGGGCAGCCTCACGATCATCGCCACGGCGCTGGTGGACACCGGCAGCCGTATGGACGATATGATCTATGAGGAATTTAAGGGCACCGGCAACCTGGAAATCCACCTGGACCGCAACCTGCAGGAACGGCGCGTATTCCCGGCGCTGGATCTTTACCGCTCCGGCACCCGCCGCGAGGAAAAGCTGCTTTCGCAGAAAGAACTGGAAGGCATCTGGTCGGTGCGGAAGCTGCTCTCCGGCAAGCAGGATAACGCAACGGAGCTGCTGATCGACATGATGGCCAAGACGCCCAGCAACGATGCGTTCCTGACAAAGCTGAATGATTGGCTGAGGCTCATGGAGAAGCAGGGATATCAGGTTGTGAACAACAGCAAGGATAGGTAATTGTTGCGTGAAGAGATGCAGTGAGTGAATTGAGAAAGGCGGAGCGGATGCTTCGCCTTTAAGTTATAGGCGTGAAGGTTATGAGGCCGAGCAATGACGCATCAGTAGGTTATCTGGGTCTACTGAGCCCCTTACTCGTGTTTTGGGGAGGGGCTTTTTCAGTAACCTTATAACGTTTGAACACTCTGCCTAGAAATTCATTTTGCATACCTATATCAATAGAAGTTAAGATCCTGTTGATTTCGGAGTGAGCATGCGCATTCTGTTTCTCAAGACTATTAAGACTGACTATTACCTCTGCATCAATAAATTGTGCAGCCTCAATACGCTCAATAACGTGATTTATTAGTAGGTCGCAAAAGCTAAAAAATGAGTTGGTGTATTTTTCGTGTTCTTCTTCAAGCCTTTGTTTATCAGCATGGAACTTATATAGAATTATCTCTTTAGTTTCGAAAATACTAATAACATATACTATCCTTTTTCCATAATTTTCTACTCTTTTCAAATTATCTTGGTGCTCATCGAACATACTTTTTGATATTCTACTTGTATATTCGCCAATATCGTCACTGCTGGATTGGCTTCTCAAGAGCTGCTCCAATTCTTTATTATAAATATATAGTTTTTCTGTAATACTTATTTGAAACATTGATATACATAAATCATATACGGCATTATGATATTGCTCTAGCGTCTTTAGCTGCAAGTCAAGCTTTAGCTTCTTATTCTCTCTGAGTTTTATTGAATAATAACTTATTGCTGCACCAATAATGACGCAAATAAGGTTGCCCCATATTGGCCAGATATTCATCTTGATATAATCAATTATTGTCATGAAGCACCTCTATATGTTTACACACTATAATAATATCACTAAACTAATAAACATCAATAATGCAAATTCTGCACTGTCAATGAGGCGACATCCTCCCCTTGCCCAGCGCCAGAATGGTGCAAGCCTTGCTCACTCAAACAACAAAACCCCGAGCGCTAAGCTTCGGGGTTGTTGTTGCTATAACTTATTAAAGTCTATATCAAATCCAGCATTTCTTAGCTCTCTTGCTAAAGAAACCTTCCACCCGCCAACATTATCATAAAGAATATACATAACACCATTAAAATCTGATGGGATTTCAACGCCGTCTATAAAGAGCGGACATACTCTGCTTCTACCAAGCTTACCAACAAAATAGCCTAACTCGGCAATTACATTTTGTCTAGCTCGTTGATTGAGCTCTGAATCTCCGATCTTCTTACCTAGATCATCCGGTGTAAGCAAGACTATTGCAAATTCAACATCCGAGTAAGTTTCGAATTTCTCTATGATAGTCATACCTTTATTAGCTTGCTCATGTAGAATTATTGGTTCAAGTCCTAGTTGAAGTATAAAACGAGCAACAGCCTCTTTAATGCCATCGTTATGACCATGAACAATAAATACTCTGCTACTAGAAGGAGAGAGTTTTTCATTCGTGTTTGTTGGCATTGAAAGAGTGCTCACATGAGCAACCGTGCCGCTAGGTTTCGTCGGAATTGATCTATTATCGCTGCTATTGTCATATAGTTCAATCTCATTTTTTATAGAATGCAATACACCTATAAACTCATCTTTGCCATCCAACCATCTATCCCTAAACGTACTATCAGGTGTCGATGTTGAAAACACCATTGGGTGAAATCGAATTTGATCAATACGATGTAACCAGGGACTTGCTTTGCTTATGCAATTTCTAACGAAAGATTTTGCTTCATCAATATAGTGTGGTAAACTTCCGTTCTCGTATTCTACTGATTCGACTCTGTTAATGATATCACTAATTATAGCTAGTTTGTTTTGCTTATTCATAAAGGTATTCCTCCTAATGAACTTAGGGTTTGATGATATTCCAAATAATAACACATTTTTCTTTTGATGAGTATAGATTGACATATCAATACAATAAAAGCGCTTGTGTAGCAGAGCAATTGTTTCGTTTGGTGTTTACCTCGCCTGCGCGTAGATGATATTCCAACAACTCCCCCTGTCGCCTATGGCGACATCCCCCTCAGGAGGGGGACAAGTTGTCCCCTCCCTTGGCTTACTAAAACCGCTTGAATTCCCCCCTGTTCCTTTTCCCCCATTTCGGCGTACAATAATATTATCCCCCCATGAAAGGCCTGATCCCCATGGCAGAAATCACCATCCCCATGCAGGAAGCCATCCGCGCGCTCACCGCCAGCGTGGAGCTGCCGGGCATCATCCGGCGCATCGAGCCCTCACCCAAGGGCCCGCTGGTCGTGATCCGCCTGAGCCCCCTGATGGGCGAGTTTGGCGTGCTGATCCGCTTCGAGCGCTTCCAGAACGGCACGGCGCTGTTTTCGCTGGACGGCATGCCCAACCTTTTGAACCTGAATTCACTGATCAAGCCGCCCGCCGGCATCTATTTCGAAGGCACGAAGATGGCCATCCGCCCACAGGAGTTGCTGGCCGGCATCGGCGTAAAGGGCGTAGCGGTGACGGGGTTTACCTTTGAAGCCGGCGTGTATCGGATTGCGCTGGCCGCGTAAGGCTAACCCGTGGTAGAATAACTCATTACACAACGGGAGACACACAAATGCAATGGATCGCGACGGCTGCGGCCGCGCTGGAGGGCGTCACGGCCAGGGAGCTGGAGGCGCTGGGCATCGAGGTGCTGGAAACACAGGCCTCCAGGGTGCTGTTTGAGGGCGGCTATGAGCAGGCCGCGCAGGCCAACCTGTGGCTCAGGAGCGCTGGGCGCGTGCGGATGGTGACGGGTAGCTTCCGCGCCGAGACCTTTGAGGAGCTATTTGAGGGCACCAAGGCGCTGCCCTGGGAGCAGTGGATCGGCCGGGACGATGCCTTTCCGGTGACGGGCCGGGCGGTGAACTCCAAGCTCATGAGCGTGCCGGACTGCCAGGCCATCGTGAAGAAGGCCTTGGTGGAGCGGCTGAAACTGAAGCACCGGGTGAACTGGTTCAGTGAGAAGGGCCCAGCCAACGCCATTGAGGTCCACCTGCACAAGGATATCGCCACGCTCTCCATCGACATGAGCGGTGAAGGGTTGCATATGCGGGGCTACCGGAAACTCAACGGCACGGCAGCGCTAAGAGAGACATTGGCAGCATCGCTGGTGCTGCTGACCAAGTGGCGGGGCGACCGGCCCTTTGCCGACCCCATGTGCGGCACCGGCACGATCGCCGTGGAAGCGGCGTTGTTTGCCCGCAACATGGCGCCGGGCCTCAAGCGGAAGTTTGCTGCCGAATCGCTGGCCTGGTTTCCCAAGGAAGCCTTTGCGCGGGAACGTCAGCGGGCGCTGGACTCGGTGAACCGCGACCTGAAGCTGGACATCGCTGCCTCCGATATTGATTCGGAAGCGATCTCCATGGCCAGCTATCACGCCAAGGCGGCCGGCGTGGCCGCCGACATCCGAATCAACCGGGCGGCGCTGAAGGCATTCACCACCACCGAGCCCCAGGGCCACCTGATCACCAACCCGCCTTATGGCGAGCGGCTGGGAGACAAGGCGGCCGCAGACGCCGTGGTGAAAGAGCTGGGCGCGCTCTATCAAAAACTGGACCGCTGGGCCTTTCATGTGATCTCCTCGGCGGAGGATTTTGAGCGCTGGTTTGGCAGGAAGGCAGACAGCCGAAGGGAGCTGCGCAACGGGCAGATCCGGTGCAGGAATTTTGAGTTTTATCGGAAATGAAGCGTAAAGAATAGGGTCGGGACGGAGCCATGTGGTCGGGCCGGGACGGCCTCTCGCATCGTGTTTCACAAGACGCTGCCGGTTGGCATAAGCCCGGCCCCTACTGTTTGAGAGAAAAACCTCCCTACCCGCCCTTGTTTTTGCTGAAAGCAAAAATTCAAGGGGGGACGGCTCCGCAGAGCCAGGCCTTAGCCTCCGGCTTTGCGTAGTATCGCTGAAAGCGATGCCCTGAGCAAAGCCGAGCATTGCAAAGCAATGCGATGTGGGGGGATTTCTTTGGCATGCTCCTACGGGGGCTAAGAGGGATTCCCAAAAGGGAGTTCCTTCCCGCAGGCTTAAGATAGGGCCGGTACAGGCTGGTCGCGATCTTGCAGATCGCTGCTCGCCTATGCAACCGAGAGCACGGCCCGTACATTGACCGCCATACTCAGTCTGAATTTCACTTTAAGTTTGAACGCTGTAAAATTGAATCCAACGCACCACCACTATTTCCTAATACTCGGCAACCTTTACCCCCTGCCCCTCCAGCCAATTCAACAGAGTGTCCACATCGCGACCCTCCAGCAAGCTTAGGTTGATCCGCTGCTCTTTAGGGTGTTCCCTGTCCCAAATGGAAAGCACCAGGTCATTGCCGCGGCGTTTGGCGGCCTTGATCGCAAACCGGTGGTGGCTCACTTTGCCAAACAGCACAACATCATGGATGGTCAAGCCCTCTTCGGTGATCGTGACATAGGCCCGGCGGTGGTGGCCGGCCATCAGAGCACCGGCGATGGAGGTGGCGAACAGTGGAAGCATCACCGTCGCAGGCAGTAAGCCCGTCATGAGTGAAAAGGCAACATCGTTGGTAAACTCATAATTCAGAGAGAAGGTATACACCGCAGAGACCAGCATCAGGCAGCCGGCCAATCCAAACAGCACACTGAGGATCAGCCCGGCAACAAACAGAACAATATGTTTACGGAAGCACAAAGGAATATCCTTCATTTCAAGCCCCCCGTTGATTCCATGCTGGAAACAGATTACCATATCCATGAGAGAAAACCAAACAATTGCGAAAAACGAGCAGCAAATGTCACGCATGGCAGCGGCATCTTTGTTATCCTGCCTGTGAAAGGAGGCCGTGAGGATGGATTGGGTGATCCGGATGAACGAAGCTGTGGCAGTGATCGAGGCAGGATTGACCGGCCAAATTGACTATGACCGGGCGGCGCGGGCAGCCTGCTGCTCGCCGTGGCACTTCCAGAGGATGTTTGCCTATCTGGCCGGCATGCCGCTGGGCGAGTATGTGCGCCGGCGCAGGCTCACACTGGCCGCACTGGAGCTGGCAGGCGGCAGCACCACCGTGTTCGATCTGGCTGTGAAGTACGGTTACGACTCCAGAGAGGCGTTCACCCGGGCGTTCCGCAGGCTTTTTGGCATCAGCCCCTCGGCAGCGCGCGCCGGGGCTGGCCTCAAGGCCTATCCCCCCATGGCCTTCCACATCACAATCAAGGGAGGCACAGAAATGAACTATCGGATCTGCGAACTGGAGGCGTTCTCGACAATCGGCATCACCCACAGGGTGAACACGGCGACTTCTTTTCAAGAAATCCCGGAGCTTTGGAAGGGCTTCATGGCCGAAGACCTGTTTGGCAAGCTGTGGGCGCTAAAAAGCCCTGGCGAACCCTTCGGCGGCGTGCTGGGCGTGCTATCCGGCGGCAACTTCGGCAAAAATGAGCAGTTTGACTACACGCTAGCCGTGGTGTCCGGCGAGAAACCGCCGGAGGGCATGAAACGGACCGACTTCCCGAAGAGCCTGTGGGTGGTGTTCACCGCCGAGGGCGAGCCCATGGCCCTGCAGAGGCTTTGGGACCAGCTCTACACCCAGTGGGTGCCGGCGATGGACGCCGTGTACGACCTGGCCTGGCTGCCCAGCGTGGAGTGCTATCTGCCGCCGGAGGCCGGGAAGAACGAGCTTTGGATTCCGATTGTGAAGAAGCAAGGGTAGTCATCATGACCACGCCGGCATAAGCAATGCGCCCCTGCCGCCGCATTGAGAGAGTGACCGTAGGGGCGAATTGCATTCGCCCGCAGTACTCAGCACAAAGGGCGGCGCTCCCAGAGCCATGTAGACGGGCCGGGACGGAGCCCGGCCCCTACTGTTGGAAACGGATTTTCACTGCCAGCCTTGATTCCTCCCCATAAACAGATTACCATGTAGGGCATCCGATTAATGACAAGTCAAGGAGCACCCATGCCCGATCCCAACAGGCACCAGGAATTCCAACTGACCGGCGGCAGCACCGATGTGGTGGTGTTTGTGCACGGCATTTTGGGCAGCCCCTGCAGCTTCCGGACGATGGCCGAGCGGCTGCACCGGCAGGGCATGGACTGCGTGGCGCTGCTGCTGCCCGGCCACGGCGGCTCGGCAAGGCAGTTTTCGCGTGCAAAAGCGGCACAATGGCCGGAGTATGTGAAGCGGCGGCTGGTTGAGCTGCGGCGGCAATACAACAGGATTTGGCTGGTTGGCCACTCATTGGGGGGGCTCATCAGCCTGGACTGCGCCGCCTCCGGCCTGGCCGACGGCCTGGTGTTGCTGAATGCGCCGCTGGTGTTCAAGGCAAGCCCCAAGCAATTGGGTTTCAGCCTGAAGATCATGCTCGGCGCAAAGGAGGGCAATGACCCCTTTCTGGCGGCATACCGCAATGATTACAGCGTGTGCGGCGCGAAACTCTATGAGTATCCGCTGTGGGTAAGGCAGTTTTTGGGGTTGTTCTCCTACATGAGAAGCGTAAAGCAGAAGCTGAGAGATGTAAAAGGGCCGGTGCTAGTGCTGCAATCGGCCAGGGATGAGTCGGTGCCGATGAGAAGCGCAAAGCTGCTGATGGATGGGCTGGTGAATGCCCAGGCGGAACTGCTGGTGCTGGAGCATTCCTATCACCTTTATTTCCCGGAGGGGGATGAGGAGAGGATGTTGACGGCGGTGGAGGGGTTTGTGAACTCCCTCCGCCACCTGCCGGTGGCACCCCCCTCAGGAGGGAGGTAAAGAAGGAGAAGTGAAATTGGAATCAAACTCCCGCCCCACCCCCTTCATAGAGGGGGGATGTCGCCCACAGGCGGCAGGCCTTAGCCTCCGGCTTTACGCAATGTCGCCATGCCAAGCCGCAGGATGCGGTAAGTCAAGCATCACTGGATGTGGCTTTGCCACATCAGCCAGTTGGATGCTGGCGAGGTGATGCGAAGAGGCGATATAAGAGCAAAGCCGAGTATTATCCCAAGCCGATGTGTAGGACACATGCACGCATGTGTTCGGACCTTGGCCGTGAAGCGGCTTGCGAAGCAAACGCGGGGACATTGCACGGCAATGCGAAGAGGGGGGAGGTAAGCGAAACCCAACAGCGCCTGCGGAAATCCGCAGGCGCTGTTGTCACTTTGATCCCTATTTACTTATACTTGCGGATACTCCCATAAACCGGGCCGTAGGTCTGGCAGGCGCGGTAATCGGCGCTTTCCAGATCCTGCGTGCCGAACGAAGCCCAGGCGCTGGGGCGGTAAATGCCGCACTCCTCTACGTTGTGCATGCTCACCGGGATGCGAAGCATCGAAGCCAACGAGATGAGGTCGGCGCCGATGTGGCCATAGCTGAACGCGCCGTGGTTTGCGCCCCAGTTGGCCATCACGGAGTAGACATCCTGGAATGCCCCTTCCCCGGTGACGCGAGGCGCGAACCAGGTGGTGGGCCAGGTGGGATTGGTGCGCTGGTCCAGCTTATCATGCACGTCTTTGGGCAGCTCCGCTGTCCACCCCTCGGCAATCTGAAGCACCGGGCCCAAGCCTTTGACCAGGTTGATGCGTGACATTGTGACGGGCATGCCGGCCTTGGTGGTGAAGAGGGACGAATAACCGCCACCGCGGAAATAGCCCAGGTCTCCATAGCACCATTGGGTGGCGGCGACGCAATCAGAAGCCTCAGCGCCGGTGACTTCCCACCAGGGCTTAATGGCCGGGTGGCCGTCTACCGTCTGGCGGCCGGCGCCATCGAGCGCGGCGGAGCCGGAGTTGATCAGGTGAATGAGGCCGCCGGCGGCCACACCATCAAGCGTGTGGCCGGTGACGCGCTGCACCGCCTCAGGCGACCAATAGGTGCGCACATCGGCAAACACCTGGGCCGAGCCGGTGAGCAGGTGGGAAAAGAGCATCGCCACGCCATTCAGGCAGTCATTTTCGGTGGCGACGATATAGGGCTGGCGGATGCCGCTCCAGTCAAAGGAAGAATTGAGGATGGCCTCCAGAAAGTCGCCGTTGGGCATGAAGTCCGTCCATTGCCGTTGGCCCTGGAAGCCGGCGGCGATGGCGTTACGGCCGTTGGACTCTTCAGCGAAGCCCATCTCACGGAGCTTGGGGTTGCCTACCATCAGATCGCGCACGATGAGCGCCATCTTCACGACGGTCTGCCAGACCTCTTCCTTCTTCTGAGCGCTGTGCTGCTGCTCCACGGGGTTGGTGTCTGGCCCAAGAACCAGGTTGGCCTTGGCCCATGCAAGCGCCTGAGCATATTCCTCGTGGTCGTAGATGCCCTCCTGCATGCGGCGGATCAGCTCTGTTTCGTCAGACCACTCCACGCGCATGCCAAGATAATCCTCAAAGAAATCCGGCACGACGATGGAGCCGGCTATGCCCATGGACGTGGAGCCCACCGACAGATAGCTCTTACCGCGCATCCACGCCACGGCAAGGCCGGAGCGCACGAAGCGCAGCAGCTTATCAGCCACATCGGCGGGGATGGATTGATCGGAGGAATCCTGCACATCACGGCCATAGATGGAGAAGGCCGGCAGGCCCTTCATGTTGTGGGCAGCCAGCACAGCGGCCAGATAGACCGCGCCGGGGCGCTCGGTGCCGTTGAAGCCCCACACAGCCTTGGGTGTGAGCGGGTCCATATCCATCGTTTCACTGCCGTAGCACCAGCAGGGCGTCACCGTGAGAGAAACGCCAACACCCTCACGAGCAAACTTCTCGGCGCAGCGGGCCGCCTCGGCCACACCGCCGATGGTGCTATCAGCAATGACACACTCCACTTTGCTGCCGTTGGGATGGCGCAGGTTTTCTTCAATGAGCCGGGCCGCAGCTTGGGCCAGGGCCATCGTCTGGCCCTCGAGCGATTCGCGGACGCCGCCCTGACGGCCATCAATCGTGGGCCGGATACCCACCTTGGGGGGCTGGCCGGGAAAGCGGTTGGGCGGCGGGTTTAGTTTGTATTCGAAAGACGAAGCCATGGGGACGCCCTCCTGATGTGTTCTGGCATCAATTATACTTGGAAGAGCAAAAAATGTACAGGTTCTGTTCACAACATCACGGTCATTCGGCAAATTCTGCGGCTGCTTGTGAATTATTCACAACCAGAGACTCAGACAGAGGCAAAGCAATCACAAACTCGGTGCCCATACCCTCCGCGCTTTCCAGGCAAAGCGTGCCTCCATGTCGCTGCACACACCCAAAGGAGGTGAACAACCCCAAACCAGTCCCCTTCCCTTTGGGCTTTGTGGTGAAGAATGGGTCGAACACCCTTTTTTGCGTTTCGGCAGACATGCCGCTGCCATTATCCTTGATGGAGATGAAGTACCAGCCGCAGGTTTTCTGGGGCATCAAACCATTCCAGGGAGCGGTCCAGCCCCGCACGTTGATTTCGCCGCCATGGGCGGGCAGCGCGTCACGGGCATTCAACCCCACGTTGAGAATCACATTCTGCAATTCATACTGGCTGCCCATCACGAGCCCGTCTCCTTCCACTGAGATGGTGAGCCGGGCCCCCCTCGGCAGCGCCCGCTCCAGCATTTCAAGCGTCTGTAAAACAAGGCTTTCCATCGCCACCGGCCCGGAAGAACCCTCCTCCCCTTTGGAAAAGCTGAGAAGATCCCGGAGGATCCCGGAGGAATTGGCAATGGCCTCCAGCGCCCAGTCACTGTATTTTTTGCGATGCAGCTCATCGATGGGGCTGTTCAGCATACGGATCGACGTTTGAATGGTGCTAAGATGGTTGTTGATATCATGGGCCACACCGCCAGCCAACTGGCCCACGGCGGCGAGCCGGTCATTCTGGTGCATATATTGCTCCATCCGCTTGTGGCGGTTGATGTTGAGCGCCATGCCAAGAGTGACCAACTTGCCGTTGAGCTCCACATTCCGGCTGGACACATAATACCAGATGTAGTTACCCCCGGCGTGCTGCAGCCGGATCTCAACGGAAAGCATGTTACCCGGCTCCAACGGGATCAGCATACGGTCAACCGGAATTTTACGTTTGTCCTGCGGGTGCACGAGTTTTCCAAACTCATGCAGCTCCATGCTCTCAAGAGGGTACCCCAGCGCGCAGAACCACCCTTCTGAGTGGATCGTGCTTCCCTCGCAGGCAAACCCGCAAGCCTCCGCTGCCTGCATCACCATTTCCATGCGGCAACGGCTTTCGCGAAGCAGGTCCAGCGTGTGCTCCCGTTCCGTCACGTCATCCACTTGCACAAACAGGCTGTCCCGCCCGAAAACGCTGTTTTCACACCGTACACTTACCACCAGGTGGACCATACCGCCCCGTGTAATCGGCAACGTGCGGCCAGGCAGATTGTTCAGGCTCACATGCACCGTGCCCTTCGAGCCAGACTGTACCGTATTGATCACCGTATCCAGGCCAAGATCGGCAGCACGCAGGGGATGCATAGAGATCTCGCCCGGGTCAGCACCCATGATTTCCAGCATGCGGCGGTTCACGCGGAGGATCCAGCCATCGCTGCCCACAATCGCCAGGCCATGGATGCTCTGATCCACCAAGCCATCCAAACGAGCACGTATGCGGGCGGTCGCGGTGGTTTGCCATTTAAGCAGCGCCAGGCTCATCGCATAGACCATGATCAAAGCCAACACAAGCGGCACCGCAACAGCATCAACAGATTTTCCAGAAACGATCAGGAATAGAAAGCGCGCTAAAATGATAACGGTAAGCACTACAGCGACAGCCTTGAGCACCTGTAACAAGGAACCTTCCGGCTCAGTTTTGCGCTGCAGCATCAAACATGCAAAAAAGATGCAAGCGGTGACCAAGGTCAGACCCGACAAAACGAAACATATGTTGTCTAGCGGGATCAGCCCTCTCATTCGGATGCCTCCAAAGCGGCACAAGAGATCTCGGCAGATGGAAATAGAATGAAATTACCGATATTGGAATTAACAGGATTCTAGCACACCTTTTGTATTATATCAATAATGTATTATATGTTTGATATCACGTCTCAAGCGCTCTGATAGTATTTTTGGAGGTGTTCAGACGCTTTTCACACCAGCCTGAGAGAAATATGCCCTTGGCACACCACGTGAAAATGATAGAAAACGCCGAAGATTTTCAACCCCGGCGTTTCTTTTTACCAATTCAGCCCTTCAACAATCTCTCCCAAGCCGGGAAGGATCGCTGGATCGTGCCCCTGTCCACACAATAGGCAATGCGCACATGGCCCGGCCAGCCAAAACCGCTGCCCGGCACAATCAGGATGCGCTGCTCGGCAGCTTTGGCGGCAAAAGCAAGGTCGTCACCGCCGGGAGCCTTCGGGAAAAGATAAAATGCCCCGGCGGGCAGCACGCACTCCATGCCCAGGCCGATGATGTGGTTATAGAGCATGTCGCGGCGTGCCTTGTATTCGGCAACGTCGATGCCGGCATCCAGCGAGGCAGCCGCCACCTTTTGAAACAGCGACGGGGCGTTCACATAGCCCAGCGTGCGGTTGGTAAAGGCGATCGCTGCCACCAGCTGCTCGCCGTCGGCCGCATCCGGGTGCACGGCCACATAGCCGATGCGCTCGCCGGGCAGCGAAAGCGACTTGCTGAACGAGTTGATCACAATGCCGTTACGGAAGATTGCAAGCGTGGCCGGAAGCGAACCGTCATACAGCAGCTGTTTATAAGGCTCATCGGCCAGCACATAAATATCCCGGCCAGCTCTCCTCCCCGCTTCCTCCAGCACCGCTGCCAGCGCTTTCAGTGTGCCCTCGCCGTACACCACGCCGGTGGGGTTGTGGGGCGTGTTGATGATGATTGCCTTGGTGCGCTCCGTCACGGCAGCGGCCACCGCAGCGGCATCGGGCAGGAAGGTTTCCGGGTTGCTGTTCACCACGACAGGCACGCCCCCGTGATTACGGATATAGTAAAAATACTCCACAAAGTAGGGCGCGATCACAAGCACTTCATCACCGGGGTCCAGGATCGCCTTGAACACGGCGTTCATGCCGCCGGCGGCCCCGGCAGTCATCACGACCTGGCTGGCGGCCAGCGCCATGCCAGCCCGCTTCCCCTCCCAGGCAGCCACGGCCTCGCGCACATCGGCAAAGCCCGCGTTGGGCATGTATTTGTGGATGTTGGGCTGGTCCACCAGCGCCCGCAGCGCGGCCATTGTCTCCTTCGGCGGCTCGGCATCGGGGTTGCCGATGGAGAAGTCATACACATTTTCATCGCCGTAGATCTTCTTCAGACGGGCGCCTTCCTCAAACATCTTGCGGATCATCGACCCGCCCTTGAGGCTTTCCGCGATTTGCTTTGCGATCATGCTGTTTTCTCCTTGGGAGAGGTTGATTTATCATACATCAGATGGGGGCTGGGTGTCAAAAGGGGCGGAGTGTTTCACGTGAAACATACACTAGAACTCGTTCCACGGGTAAGGGGTATGAGGTGTCCGGTAATGTTCCACGTGAAACATTGCATTCCGTCCTTTCTCTGCCAACCGAATTCATATATAATAGACCTGTATGGGGGAGGTGCGAGATTGGGAACAATCATTACGATCGCCAACCAAAAGGGCGGCGTGGGCAAGACCACGACGGCCGTGAACCTGAGCGCATGCATCGCAGCCCGCGACATCAGCGTGCTGCTGATCGATATGGACCCGCAGGGCAACAGCACCAGCGGGTTTGGCATCAACAAGACCAATGTGCGGCACACGGTGTATGACATTTTGATCAACGACCTGCCGGCGGAGCAGGCCATCCTGCCCACGATGCTGGACAACCTGAAGCTGATCCCCGCCTCCACCGACCTGGTGGGCGCCGAGGTGGAGCTGGTTTCCGCCATCGCCAGGGAGCACATCCTGAAGGGCAAGCTGGCGGCCTTGAAGAATGATTATGACTACATCTTCATCGACTGCCCGCCGTCGCTGGGGCTGCTCACACTGAACGCGCTGACGGCGGCAGACAAGCTGCTGGTGCCGATCCAATGCGAGTTCTACGCTCTGGAGGGCCTGAGCCAGCTGATGAACACGGTGCAGTTGGTGCGGCGGCACCTGAACCCGGCGCTGGAAGTGGAGGGTGTGGTGCTCACGATGTTTGACTCCCGCACCAACCTGTCACTCCAGGTGGTGGAAGAAGTGCGCCGCCACTTCAACAACCGGGTCTATTCCACGCTGATCCCCCGGAACGTGCGGCTGAGCGAAGCGCCCAGCCACGGCCTGCCGGTGCTGCTTTATGACCCCACCTGCAGCGGCACCGTGGCCTACAACGACCTTTCGGAAGAATTCATCGAGCATTGTGAGGAAGGCAGGAAAGCATGAGCCCGAAACCGAAGCATGGCCTTGGCCGGGGCCTGGATGCGCTGCTAGCCGCCCCCGGCGAAACCGAGCGCACCAGCGAAGTGGACATCAACTCCATCGACCCCAACCCGGACCAACCAAGGCTCCATTTTGACGAAGAGAAACTGAACGAGCTAAGCGCCTCCATCAAGGAGCATGGCGTGTTGCAGCCACTCTTGGTGGTACGCCGGGGCGAACGCTATCTGCTCGTGGCCGGTGAGCGGCGCTGGCGGGCATCCCGCATGGCGGGCCTGAAACAGGTGCCAGTAATCATCCGCGACTACAACACCCAGCAAGTGGCGGAAATCTCGCTGGTGGAAAATCTGCAGCGTGATGACCTGAACGCGCTGGAAGAGGCAATGGGCATCAAGTCGCTCATTGAGACCTTCCGCCTCACCCAGGAGCAGGTGGCCGAGCGGCTTTCGATGAGCCGGCCTGCGGTGACCAACTCACTGCGGCTGCTCACGCTGCCGCTCTCCGTTCAGGACTGGATGATGGCGGGGCAATTGAGTGCCGGCCATGGCCGGGCCATCGCCGCGCTGGAAGATCAGGATACCCAGGTCACCATTGCCCGCAAGGCCATCGATGGCGGCCTCTCTGTGCGAGAGGTGGAAGATCTTGCCCGGCGCTCCAAGATGACGCTGGAGCAGCGCGCTGTGGTGACACCGGCAAAAAAACCTGCGGCACCGGAGTTCAAGGAGTTTGAGGAGCTGCTGATGAGGGCCCTTGGCACCAAGGTGCGGGTGCGGGGCACGCTGGACCGGGGCACCATCCAAATTGATTACTTCAACCGGCAGGACCTGGAGCGGTTGTTTGAATTTGCGGCGCGCCAGGCAAAGGAAGGGCGGCATTGAGCGCCTTTCGCGAAGCACTGGCCGCACTGGCCGCCGAAGCAGGCCTGCCCATCGGCGCAAACAGACTGGACAAAATGGCAGCCTATTTCGCCTTGCTGGAAGAGGCCAACCAAAAGTTCAACCTCACCAAGGTGATTGATCCTGCCGATGCCGCATTGCGCCACTTTATGGATTCGTTGGCCCGTCCTGCGCTGGATCTGATCGACGGTGGTGCAAATGTCATCGATGTGGGCACCGGCGCAGGCTTCCCCGGCCTTCCCATCGCGATCCTGCGTGACAGCGTCCATGTGGTGCTGCTGGATTCGATGAAAAAGCGCACTGCTTTCCTTCAATCGGTGGTGGACGCTCTGGAACTGAAAAATGTCTCCGTTGTGACCGCCCGCGCTGAGGATTACGCCCGCTCCCCCGCCCGCGAACGGTTTGACTTCGCCCTTTCCCGCGCCGTGGCGCAACTGAATGTGCTGCTGGAATACACGCTGCCCTTTGTACGCGTGGGCGGTGCGTCGCTGGCCTGGAAAGGCCCTGCTGCGCCGGATGAAATCGCCGCTGCCTCCAAAGCCAGCCGCATTCTGGGTGGTGAACCTCCCAAAGCCCATGGTTATGGGTTGCCTGACCGGGAGCAATTCTTCATTGTGGAGACAAAAAAGTTTCGACCCACTCCGCCGAACTTCCCTCGAAAAGCGGGCAAACCGTCAGCCGAGCCCCTCGGATAGCGCAAGATCATCGGGATTCCACGCGGAATCCCGTTCTTTTTGTAAAACGATTCTCAATCCTTGTTAGCAGGATTTTCAAAAGGAAACTGGAATATCACCTGCACAGCGAATCACACGCTGTGCGCATTTCGCGCGGCAGTCACCTCCTCTTTCCCAAGCGCCGGGCCGCCCGCTTTTCTCCCCAAAGTTGGCGGCCCCTCTTTCGATTTTTGTGATGCGAAGCGAGGTGCGCCCTTGTTCAAAACCCTGCAGCGGAGCCATCATCCCGATTCGCAATCCAGGACAGTCTTTTTGTCGCTGGAGGCCATCCTGCCCAGCCCCTGGCAGCCCAGAAGGGTGTTTGACGACCGCTCGCTCGATCTTCTGGCAGATAACATTCGCCAATATGGCCTGCTTCAGCCAGTCTCCGTACGCCCTCTGGGCGGTGGGCGCTTTGAACTCATTGCAGGGGAGCGGCGGCTTCGTGCCTGCACTCTGCTTGGCGAGAGCCACATCCGCGCCACCGTACTGGATGTCTCCGCAGAGGAAGCGGCGCTGCTCACGATGGCAGAAAACCTCCAGCGGGAAGATCTTAACTTCTTCGAGGAAGCCGACGGTTACCGCCGGCTCATCGAGGAGCATGGCCTCACCCAGCAGCAGTTGGCAGAAAAGCTGGGCAGGCAGCAGTCCACGATCGCCAACAAATTAAGGCTGCTGCGCCTGCCGGAGCAGGTGCGCGGCTCCATCGCCCGCCATGGGCTCACAGAGCGCCATGCCCGGGCGCTGCTGCGGCTGCACGATGAGATTGACCAGCTGAACGTCATCGACTGTGTGGTGCTGAAGGGCCTCAACGTTCGCCAGACCGAGGAACTCATTGAAAAACATGTGGACACCCTGATTGCCGTGGAAAAAGAAAAAGACCGCGGGAACCAGAAGTTCTCGCGGGCCTGGCGTGACTAGCGGCTTTTCGCCAACACAATGAAATCCGCCGTGGAGGAATTGAAAACTGCCGGGCTGGATGCTCAATTTATCATGAATGACAGTGGGAAATTTGTGGAGATGCGGGTGGTTGTTCCAAAGAGCCGGTGATGCTCACTTTGAAACAAAAAAGAATACTCCTCCCGGAGACCCGTCTTCGTACTTTGTACCTGGGCAATCCTCCACCAGTTCATATTCGCTGCCGGTATATTCATCGATCACTTTATTCCAAAACTGCACAGACGCAATATTTTTCGGATGCCGCATCATTTGCCACCGGCCTTTGTGCAGCATCATAATCTGGAGAAAAGCCTCCCGACCCACGCCACGGCGGCGATATTTATGCATCACGAAGAACTCTGCCATTTGGAAATCAGTTTCCCGATCCTTCACCTCCGACAGGTCGTTCACCAATGCAAAACCGGCTAATTTGCTATCGACGGTAATGAAATAAGCCCAGCGATTCTTTTCTGTCCAATAATAATCCAGATACCGGTAGCCGTACAACCCCAATGGATTCACATCCACCTGGGTGCATTGAGAGAATTCGTAGTTGTATTTCTCCAGCAGATTGGCGAGGATTTCACGCTCCTCTAGATTGACTGGCGCTAGAGCTATGTTCATCTCTGCTCTCCTATTCAACACATCTACTAAAGAGAGTATAGTCTGAATGCGCCGGTATCCGCAACTTGATTCCACTTAACACTCCAGGTTGACATAAATTGATAAATAACTGATTGCATCCAAATCAATGCGAGGGCGCCTTGCGTAGCACCTCCCTCTAGACGTGATCCATACCTTCCCTTATTAAGGGGGGATGCCCTTCGCAAAGGGCAGGGAGGATTTCTTAACAGCAGGGACCAGTCTCAATCCTGACCTGCACACTTCTTCGCTCAAAAATTGAGATTTGTTTATGCCCGCTGAGGCGAGTCTCGTAGGGAACGTCTCCCGTGGATTACCTCAGTGTTTACGCCACCTCATACCCCGCGTCCACAATCGCTTCCCTCAGCTGCTCGATGCCAAGCTTATCTGTATCAAAACTCACCTGCACCTCGTTGTACTTTGCAGAAGCCTTGGCTTCCTTCACGCCGTCCAGCCTCTCCAGTGACTTCACCACGCGCATTTCACAATGGTGGCAGGTCATCCCGGTGACCGTTAGTTTGATGCTTTCCATTTTGCTCATTGAACTCATACCTTCCCTATTACGTCACTTGCTGAAACGCCCCCATTGGGCAATACCGCACACATTTGCTGCAACTGGTGCATTTGTTGATGTCCACTGTGGGTGCCTGGTAACCGCTTTGCTTTAACGCTCCAACAGGGCACACCCGCACCGACGGGCATGGGTGGTTCTGCGGACAGCGTTTCTTCAAAACCGCAATCGCCATTCGTTCTTCCTCTTTCTAGTCTGGCGTATGCGAACGCCGTTCATTCATTGGCTGCATTTTACCGGTTTGCATTGCTTCTGTTTGTGACTTTGTTCACAGGAAGAGATGGAAAAAGATGTAAATACTTGTCGTACTATGATATGATTGGTTTCGGATCGGAGATTAATCGTATGCACGAAAACCATCGCGACCACCTGCGCCAGCGTTTTCTGGATGAGGGGCTGGATTCCTTTGAACCACATCAGGCCTTGGAGCTGCTGTTGTTTTATGCCATCCCACGCCGCGACACCAACGAGCTGTCTCACCGGCTGATCGATCACTTCGGATCATTCTCACAGGTGCTGGACGCCCACCCAGATGATCTTTCCTCCTATGAAGGAATGGGCAAAAACTCGGCGGTGTTGCTGTCGATGATGAAGCCCCTGTGGCGTATGTACCGGCAAGACAGCTCCCGACATGGCCTTTCCATAGACAATTATCGCGCCGCCAGCAGCTACGCTGTTGATCTGTTTGCCGGGCGCACCAACGAAGCCTTTTACATCCTTTGTCTGGACCCCAATTGCCGCCTGATCCGTGAGGTGATGCTCCATGAAGGCACAGTCAACGAGGTCTCTGTGCACCCCCGCACGGTTGTTGAAACGGCCATCCGAAACAACGCCTCGCAGGTGATCTTCGCCCACAACCACCCCAAAGGCATGCTGGAGCCTTCGGCCAATGACATCGCCTATACCCGCCGCCTCACTGTGGCCCTTTCCACGATCGGCATCCACATCATTGATCACATCATTGTCAGCGGTGAGGAGACCTACAGCTTTGCCCGGGAAGGCCGCATGGAAAAGATCCTGCGCGAGGTGGAAATCCGAATTACATTGGATCTGGCCCAGTATGATCGGGATCATGTCTCCGGTGATCATCAGGCTCTTCGCGCCTTCCTGCACGAATATGCTTCAGATTGACAAACAAACCCCGGCGTGGAGCAATGCTGCCGCGCCGGGGTTTGTATTCGCTATAGTGTGATGTTATTTGGCTGTTACTGTAATCACCAGCGTGCATTTGTCTGCTGCGGTGTCCAGAGACATCAGGATGGCAGACTCCACACCATCTTTTTTATAGCTGCCAGTGACCACGGCTCCACCGTCATATTCAGCGTAGGACACGTCGGCATAACCGGCTTCCTTCATGCTTTCTGAATATTCCTTCAGCTCCTCAGCCTTCACGCCCTTATAGAGCAGTGAAATCACCGCCGAGCCGTTGTATTCCAGCTTGCCTGACTCTCCCGGCAAATACTCTCCATAGCCAAACCGGGGCACATAGGCCGGGATGTCATCCTTCCACAAGTCGGTGTTGCCGTCTTTCACGTCCATGTCATCAGGGTTCACCGTTGCTTCCGGTTCATCCGGCTTTTCTGTGGCATCCGTTTCCGTGGCTTCGGGTTCGGCAGTGTCGGGTTCTGCCGATTCCGCCGGTGCCTGCGTCGCGTCAGCCATGGCGCTCTGCACAGCGTCTTTGATTTTCTGCTTCACGAGGTTGCAGCCAGAAAGCGAAACAATCATCACCAATGAAACAAACAAAACAAAAAGCTTCTTCATCCAGGCTCTCCTCATATGTTACAAGATATTGATACTGCCGATTAAGTATATAGAAAATAAACTTGTTTGGCAATGCTTGCCATTACAACTCAATCAAGATGAATTCTTTATGATCCATACATTTCGGCTTTTACAGTAGCATCGGCAGCAACACAACCAGAACCACACCAGGCACACCCAGAAACCCCGCCAGCAATGCTGTGAACACATTCACAGTCACGGTGAGCTGAAACAAGCCGCCCACCATGCTTATGATGACCAGCAGCACGCCGCCAGCCAGCGCGTTCAGCATCAGTTTGGACAGAAATTTCAATGGCACCAGCAGCAGCCAGCCGATCAGGTAAAGCACTGCAAGGCCCACAACATAGGCGATGACCAGCAGATAGGGAAATTCCATGGCAATCCCCTCCGGTCAATCCTATGCCGGAGGGGATCGCACTATACCATATTCATCTGTAGCCGTCTAATCACCCGTCACATTTCTCTTGGTGACGGCCTCGGCGCCCGGCCATATCGCCGCTCCCAGGCAGCGTCACCGTTGCGGAGCTTGCGCATCAGGTATTCATACTTCCTCCTGGCGGCCTCCAGCTCATACAGCGCATACTCCACCAGATCCTGATCCTGTATGCTGTTGAAGTAGTTTTCCGCGGCCTTCCACTCCTCCAGCGCACGCAACGCCTCATCGGTGTATTCCGCTTCGGCCGAAACGTCATACACAGCTGCCCGGGGCCTGTCTTCGCGGATACGAAAGCTAGCCAGCACACCGCGAAAATACTCCTCCGCACGGTCCATCCAGTCCTGCATGGCTCCGATGATCTGTTTCATCAATTGATTCTCCTCCCGGTGGTTCTGTTTGAATTGTTGCCAATTCTCCGCAATGTATAACCAGGAAAAGATCCATGCATCAGAGAGTCTGCTGATGAATATATATGATAGCCTTCCTAGTAGGGGCTGTGGATTTGTTGGAAACCGGCTGCCGGCCAGATGGCTTGGGCGGTTTGTGCTCTCCCGCGGATGTGGATGGCTGTGTATGGAGGCGGTGTTGTGATCTTTTGACGCGCACAATGCCCCGTGCAGGAGATTGTTTTTATCCTTCTTTTGAGGTTGACACCTGAGATTTTGCTTTTTTGACTCCATTTATGCACTGTTTTGCCCAAACTGTTGATGTCTGGCTGCCACAGACAAGACCAACCTTTTCAACAACTCTGTGAGAACATGGGTGCAGCCCATGGCATATGGGCAATCCTGTTGGGGAAAGGCTGTGGATTGATTTTTTTCTACCTGATGTGGTATAATAAACTACATCAAGTAGAGGTATTATTCATTTCATTTTTCAGTTTTGCCCCATTGATTTGCCATGCGGTTTCACAAAGCTGCCATCATCCAGTTTTTGAACCATGAAAGGTGGAGTCCGCATGATCGCAGTGACCGGAGCGACCGGGCACATTGGCAATGTGCTGGTCAGGCAATTGTATCAAAAACATCAGGGCAGAGAAACCATCCGTGTGCTGGTGCCGCCGGGAGAAACGGTGGAGCCGCTCAGAGGCACGCTGGTAGAGGTGTCGGTCTGCGATGTGACCGACCGCTGCGCCGTGCTCGAAAGCCTGCGCGGTGTCGATCTGGTTTATCACCTGGCCGGTGTGATCTCCATCGTGCAGGGCAAGCGCGACCTCATGGAGCGTGTGAACGTGCAGGGCACCGCCAACGTGCTCCGTGCCGCCAAAGAGGCCGGTGTGCGCCGCGTTGTGCACGTGAGCTCGGTGCATGCCTTCACCGAGCCAGACGGCGGCGGGCTCATCAGCGAAACAACACCGGTGGATCCTGCCCGCGTGCTGGGCGATTATGCCTGCACCAAGGCCAAGGCCACGCTGTTGGCCCGCCAGGCTGCCGCAGACGGGCAGGATGTGGTGATTGTGCACCCCACCGGCGTAATCGGGCCTTATGAATTCCGCAACAGCCACACCGGGGCGATGCTCAAAGGGCTGATCCAGAAGAAATACCCGATGAAGTTTGGCGGCAAATATGACTTTGTGGATGTCCGCGATGTGGCTGCCGGCATCCTGCTGGCAGCCGAGCGGGGCCGCGCCGGCGAAAGCTACATCCTGGGCGGCTGCTGCATCACGATTGCGGAGCTTTTTGAGATCGTGGCCCGGCTGTGCGGCTACACCCCGCCCCGCTTCAATGCGCCGCTGTGGCTTTTGAAGGCCGTCGCGCCTTTTGCGGAAGCCTGGGCCAAGCTCCGCCGCACCACGCCCACCTTCACGCCCTATTCCTTGCAGACGCTGCTCTCCAATAGCAACATCTCCTCTGCCAAAGCCCGCGATGAGCTGGGCTACTCCCCCCGCCCCATCGCCGCCACGCTGGGCGACTGCGTGCGGTGGATTAACAAAGAAGAGGTTGGGTGGGGGTAAAATACCCCTGGCCCTGCCCGGTATGCTTTCATTTCCCGGTGTATTACTCCCCCTGTCGTTCCTTCAGAACGACATCCCCCTCCTTCGCACGCCTCACATGCATCCTGCATGTTGGTCATGCCTTCGGCATAACCCGGCATGCTTGACTTGCGTCGTCCTGGCGCTGGGCAAGAGGGGGATAAGTACACCAACGAAAGGGTTCTACTTGCCTCCCTCTTGAGGGAGGTGTCACCGAAGGTGACGGAGGGAGTTAACGAATCCCCCCTGTCTTTTGAGGATGACATCCCCCCTTGAATTTTTGCCTTCGTCAAAAACAAAGGGGGTAGGGATCCTGAATCAGTCACGCAGCCATCTTCCTCCCTACCCTCCCTTAATAAGGGGGGATGGTCGCCGCAGCGACCAGGGGGGATTTCTTCACGACACCAATGTGTCTTGTGCTATGATATAAACATTTCATACTTCTGGAGCCCTCATGACCATCGGCTATCTTGCGGTTGAGCGTTTTGACACCACGCCGGAATACCGGGCGTGGAGCAAGCTGCATCATGTGAAAGAGATTGTGTCGTTTGACACTTGCCTTTGCCCCAATATTCTCAATGATGAAGATGACGATCCGATTGTTTATATTGGCAATATCAGGTTCTATTCTGATTTATCCTGGCTGCTTTCCAGAGTTACTGACAAGCAAGACTTTCAGATTCTTGCCATTGTCATGGAACCAGACGCAAAGTGTGATACCGTCGTGATCAATTCATCGTTTCGCTTTTATGGATATGATTTGTTGGAAGACATGCAGTTGAACGTCAGCGCACTCACCAACTGCGGCGGTAAGGATAAAGCCTTTTCGCCTAGCGACATTTCCGAGTTCGGCTTGATAGAAGATTTCAACCGTGCAAGGGAAATCCAAATCAAGCTTCGTGAAGAATACCCGGAGGAAGATCATGCCGATTGCACGCTATGGGCAATCTGGCGGTGGGAGCCATAGCAGACTGTTTAGCCGTCAGGCTATTTCCTGGTAGGGGCGGGGTTCCATACCCGCCCCAATATGATGCCTGCGGGCAGGAAATCCCCACTATCGCGTGAGCGCGACATCCCCCCTTGGCCGTCAGTGCTGAGCGCACTGACTTAAGGGCGGGTAGGGATTGCTCTGAACCAGTCACATCGGCCTCTCCCTCCCTACCCTCCCTTAAGAAGGGGGGATGTCGCCATCAGGCGACAGGGGGGATTTCTCCCCTTCCCTTTCCCCCTCAAATCCCTTATTATAGTAACTACCTTTGTTCCCAGGAGTCTCCATGGCTTACCGCGCCCTTTACCGCAAATATCGCCCGCAGCGGTTTGCCGACATTGTCGGCCAGCCGGGCATTGTGCAGGCCCTGTCCGGCCAGGTGGCATCGGGCCGGGTTTCCCATGCCTATCTGTTCAGCGGGCCCAGGGGCACAGGCAAGACCACGGCGGCCAAGGTGCTGGCGCGGGCCATCAACTGCGCCGACCCCCAGCAGGGCGACGCCTGCGGGCGCTGCAAGCCCTGTGTGGAGCTGATGGGCGACGCCAACATGGATGTGATCGAGATTGACGCGGCCAGCAACAACAGCGTGGACAAAGTCCGCGAGATGCTGGACAACGTGAAATACATGCCGGCGGTGGGCCGCTTCCGGGTTTACATCGTCGACGAAGTGCATATGCTCTCGGTGAGCGCCTTCAACGCGCTCTTAAAAACACTGGAGGAGCCGCCGGCCCATGTGGTGTTCATCCTGGCCACCACCGAGCCGCACAAGCTGCCTGCCACAGTGCTCTCACGCTGCCAGCAATTCCAGTTCAAGCGCATCGGCACCAAGGAAATGGCCGGGTTGCTGCAGGGCTTATTGGAAAAGGAAGGGGCCACGGCAGACCGCGAGGCAGTGGATGCCATCGCCCGGGCCAGTGACGGTGGCATGCGCGATGCGATTTCGCTGCTGGACCAGTGCCTTTCGTTGAATGGCAGCCATGTGGCCAAGGCCCAGGTGTTGGAAATGCTGGGCACTTCGGACAGTGCTTTTTTCTATGACACCGCCGAGTGCATTCTCTCCGAAGACGCGGCGGGCGCCGTGGAGCAGTTGGGGCGGTTCCTCGACTCCGGCGGCGATATCAAGACCTTTGCCGTGGACCTGTGCCGCCACATGCGCGACCTCTTTATCATGAGTTACGTGAAAGACGGCGCCGCCGCGCTTGAGATCGGGCAGGATGAGGCAGTGCGCCTGGCCAGCCAGGCAAAGCTGCACGCGCCCGGCGATATCCTGAAATGTCTCGGATTCCTCTCCGAGCTGGAGGGCACGCTGCGTTACGCCGCCAACCCGAGGATCCTGACGGAGCTGGCGCTGTTCCGGTGCTGCCGGGTGGAAAAGGAAGCAAGCTATGACGCGCTGCTGGCCCGGCTGGAGCGGCTGGAGGCGCGGCTCGAAAGCGGCGCAGCCCCAGCCCCCCGGCTAAGGCAGGAAACGCCGGTTGAGCCTCAACCCGCCCGCGAGCCGCGGCCCGCGCCGCAGTCGGCAGCACAGCCCGAGGTCAAGCTTGCGCCCAAACCCGATGGCTTGCCGGAGATCCCCTGGTTTGAACCGGAACCCGAGCCTGCGCCTGCCCCAAAAGCAACAAAGGCCGAGCCGCAGGAGTTTTACGCCAGCCCCTTCGACGACGAGGAGGGCATGCCCGAGCCGCCGCCGGAGAACCTGCCCGGCCAGATGGATCTGTTTGCCGGGGCCGCACCGTCGCCCGCCCGCAAGGATCCCCCGGTGCGGGAAGCACCGGCTCCCGCCCCTGCCCCTTCCCCCGCGCCGCCAACCGGCGCGATGGCGCCGGCCAAGCTCTGGGCCGCCGTGCTGCGGGAGATGGAGGATAAGAAGTATCAAAGCGTGGTGGGCTTCGTCAAGAAAGGCAAGGCGGTCTCCTTTGACGGCGAAGAGTTGGTGGTGCAGTTCACCGAAGACGGCAAAACCGCAGCTGGGATGCTTTCCGAGGAGAAGCGCATGACCAAGCTCCGCGAAGTAGTGCAGGGCATCACCGGCAGCCCCGTGCGGGTCACCCTGCGGGTGAACCGGTGGTCGGAGGCCCAGCAACAGTTCATTGACCGGTCAATGGCCGTGCTGCCCAAAGACACGATCGTGACATTTGAACAGGAAGATTAGGAGGTTTTCATATGGCAAAAGGTTTTTTCCCGCCAGCCGGCGGCAACATGCAGCAGCTCCTCCGCCAGGCCCAGAAGATGCAGCAGGACATGGCCCGCATCCAGGCGGAGCTGGAGGAGAAGGAAATCGCCGCGGCGTCCGGCGGCGGCATGGTCACCGTGACGGTGAGCGGCAAGCGCAAGCTCAAAAGCATCGCCATCAAGCCCGAGGCAGTGGACCCCGACGATGTGGAAATGCTGCAGGACCTGGTGCTGGCCGCCGTGAATGAGGCGATGGGCCAGGCCGAAGCCTATGCCGAGCAGGAAATGGCCAAGGCCACCGGCGGCATGGGGATGCCGGGCATGTTCTGATGGCGGCCCCCCTTGAGCCGCTGGCCCGACTGTTAAACGCACTTTCCAAGCTGCCGGGCGTGGGCAAACGCTCCGCCTTGCGGCTTGCTTATCACATTCTGGAGCAGCCGGAGGGTGATGTCCGCGAGCTGGCCGAGGCCATCTGGCGGGCCCGCAAGGAGATCCACAGCTGCGCCGTCTGCGGCAACTATGCCGCCACCGACACCTGCAATATCTGTGAGGACCACCGCCGCGACCGCACGCAGGTGTGCGTGGTGCGTGACCCCCGCGACGTGGGCGCGATGGAGCGCAGTGGCAGTTTCCACGGCCTCTACCATGTGCTGCACGGCACCATCTCCCCCAGCGATAACCGCGGGCCCGACGACATCCGCATCAAGGAGCTGCTGCTCCGCCTGAAGGACGGCACGATCCAGGAGGTGATCCTGGCCACCAACCCGGACCTTGAGGGCGAGGCCACGGCGATGTATATCGCCCGCCTGATCAAGCCCTTGGGCGTGAAATGCACCCGCATCGCCCAGGGCGTGCAGGTGGGAGCGGACCTGGAGTATGCCGACGAGGTGACGCTGGCCAGGGCGCTGGATGGACGAAGAGAAATGTGACCTCGGTACAGTCTTGAGTATAAATGGGTTTGTAGGCCGGGACGGCCTCTCGCATCGTGTTTCACACGACACTGCCGGTTGCCATAAGCCCGGCCCCTACTACGAGTGGTAGTGTGGATACCTCTCTTGGGGGTCTGGGAGTTTGCAAGTTCCGCCTGACGACCGGCGGCAGGAAGCTTGACGGCAGCAGGCGGGATGTTTGAGGCGGCGGAGTTCCAGGCCGCCGAGTTACCGCTGCTGCGACAATACTCCTTGCCGGGCGGTCAGGTCTTGGGAACTTGCCACCCCCAGGGGTTTTTGGTACTTTTGCCCGGCAAAAGTACATGAGGTGCCCATGAGAAGACTCCGCGATGTATTCTATGTAAACGCCAACGTTGACGAAGGCTATTATGAGTATTACGGCATGGAATTCTCCGAATTCCTCCGTTACTGCCCATTGCCCATCCCCCGGATTCTGTTTCTGGATCCGCGGGTATATCATAACGAACCGCTCAACCTTGCCATGTCTATGACCACCTTAAACGAACAGGCGATTGCTGATTTAGCCCGGCAGGGGGCCTATGAGTTGGGCAATTTTCACTGGATGGATTATGCCAGTGAAGAGGGTCTGGCCCGCTGCACCGGCCAGGAAAAAGCAGAGATCCTCTATTTGAACTGTTACTGCAGGCCGCTTCACACCGCATTTTTTGAGTCCATCGGCAACCGGTTTGTGTATCTGGCTCACGATGACGGGTGGTATTGCCGGCTTTATTGCAGAGACATGGCGGTGTTTGGCGACATCATCGCCAACAAGATCATCGGCCATTTTGCCACAAACAAGCGCAGGAAAATGCACCCGATCGGTGATGCCATTAAAACTCAGCTGCTGGAGTGGGCCGATGGCGGGCTACTCATTGATTTCAGTGAAGCCTTTGTTCATAAAAACAGTTGCTCGGTCAATATCTACGAGATTGGCAAGTTTTCATACATGAGCGAGATGTACCACAATCTGAGTGAAATAAAGCAGGCTGCCAAGCGCGAAGGTTGGCTGGAGCAGTCCAACAAGGTTTGGAAGATGGGTTCCTGGGC
>JAEZSE010000026.1 GCA_023421955.1 Bacillota bacterium | reverse complement strand
CTTCATGCCCTCGCTGCCAGGTGTGAGCACCAGCTCTGCACCCAGCGCCTTCAACAGGTTGCGACGCTCCACGCTGAATGTCTCCGGCATCAAAAGGATCAACCGATAACCCTTGGCAGCCGCCACGAAAGCCAGCGCAATGCCGGTGTTGCCACTGGTGGGCTCGATGATCACGCTGTCTTTGTTGAGAACACCGCGATCTTCCGCATCTTTGATCATGGCGTAGCCAATGCGATCCTTCACACTGCCCAGCGGGTTGAAGTATTCCAGCTTGGCCAAAATGGTGGCTTCCAAGCCGTTGGCAGCGCCATAATTTCCCAACTCCAGCAGAGGGGTATTGCCGATGAGTTCAGTGAGGTTCTTTGCGATCTTTGACATCATATCTTCCTCCATTCTATTATTTTTCATATTGGTTTTATTGGTATTATAATATTCCGCACAGTGGCTGTCAATGCTTGATTTCAAGAAAAAATATCGGTATGATAGGAAATCATATGGATGAGGTTCAAACGAATGAAGATTTCCACGAAAGGCCGCTATGGTCTGAGGGCATTGCTGGATCTGGCTGTGCACTCCGGCGAGGACAGTGTGACGCTGGCCCAAATTGCTGACCGGCAGGAAATCTCAGTGGGATATCTGGAACAGATCTTTTCAGCGCTGCGCAAAGCCGGCGTGGTGGTTGGCACCAAAGGCCCCCAGGGCGGTTATGTGCTGGGCCAACCTGCCAATAAAACACAGGTGCGGAAGCTGCTTGATGTATTGGAGGGTGACCTTTTTGCAATCACAGAAGACCGTGTGCAGGCAACCGACGCCGCCATCATGCAGGATGCCATCCGCGAGCATGTGTGGAACCGCATCACCGGCGCCGCCTCACAGGCGCTGGATGGGCTCACCCTTGCCGATCTGGAAGATGCTTATGAAAAGGCCAAGTTGCAGGATAGCTACATTTTCTATATTTGATTCATAAATACTGCGCCTGCAATCGTCACACTTGAGGATTAAACACGTACCGTACTCGTATTACTAAGGAAAGTACGGTGCACACTTATGCACCTCCCCTGCTCCATCCTAACAAACCGTAGCTTTGTATCAGTTCTTAAGTGATCTGGCAGCCTTAATGACAATCGTTCGTTCATCCGACTCACTTTCAATGAATCTACATTGTTATAGAAAACCCAACTTGTATCAAATAGGTTATCAATGATATCCATCTTCTTACTCATAAACTATATGGTGTTTGAAGAATATGTGAAGAAGCTAAATGAGCTGTAGGAGAAGAGCAGCAGTATTGACCGTCAAGAATGGCCGCCCAATTTAGAATTGGGCGGCCAAACCAGCATGCTTTGTTATGAATTCACTCCTTGAGAAAACAGCTTGTTATCTGGGTTTGGACTGACCGTCACAAGCAGCGCGAGGTCTTCCTCGGCAACCGGGATGCTGAACTCATCCTGCCCATCCAGATAAAGTATTGTGCCCAGGACCAATGCGAGCACTTTCCCATTTACTCGTGCTTGCCCTTTGCCCTTCAGTACTGTGATCGTGAGCGCGCTCTGCTCATGCCGGTGCTCTGGGATCGACTGGCCAGGCATCAGGCTCAACACAAAGCACAGCACTTTGGGCGTGTCAAAAACAATCTTCTTGGACAACCCTGTAATGGAAAAAGAAATGCTGTCATTCAAGTTTTTGATGTCCATGTTTATTCCACCGAAATCACGCTGACCGGGCAACCGTCCGCCGCTTCTTCGGCCAGGTCTTCTTTGCCGTCAGGCACTTCATCCACATACACTTCCGCTCTCCCGTCATCGGCCATGCGGAACACCTCAGGGCAAACGTCAGGGCATAGCCCGCAGGAAATGCAACCATCACGATCGATTTTCGCCTTCATCATAACACTCCTTTTCTTTCATTATCTCCGATCATCTTTCTTTTTACAATGCAAAACTTTGGTTTCGGACTGAAGAGGCAACATTTTTCACACCCTTGGCTAAACCTCTTGCAAAAGCACCACCAATTGCAATTGGGCTTGGCAGCCTTTGCGGTGAAAACAGCTCCGCCATTGGGTTGGGTTTATCCAGCACCAAATCACACAGGATATCTCCTGCAAGTGTGCCGCAGGTCAACCCCCAGCGGCCAAACCCTGTTGCCACAAAAAGGCAACCATCATCTGTTTTATATCTGCCGATATCTGGCAATCCGTCCAGTGTATGGATCGAGTGGATGGGCCATGCAACTGATTTGGCGTCAGGCAGGTACCTAGCCAGGTTGCGGAGGAAAGCTTCCTTCGTCAGAACGGCTCTGCCGCTGTCTCCTGAGCAGACGATTAGCTGATCGCTGGCTGCACGAAAGGCAAATCCATCGGACGCATTCTGCCATATGCCGATTGGCAAGGGTTCACCGCATACTGAGGCAGCCCAGCCGGTGCCTTGCAACAAACGAAGGCTGCCGTAATGAGGCGGCTGCAAGATGGGTATCCCTGTGGCAATCAATACACATTTGGCTCTCAGTCTGCCGGAGTTTGTACGAACTGCACCTTTCCCCACCTCAATTACAGGGCTATCTTCAAAGATCACCCCTCCTTGTGTCGCGATCGTGCCAGCTAACCCAGCTAAGTACTGAGCCGGGTTCAAAGTGATCTGCCCACGCACGCAGGCAGCTACACGATATGGTAGTAGAAAAGGTGCTATGTTGGTAAGGCCGGCATCCAGTCCAAACCGTGACGCCAATTCGGCTTCTCGCTCTACGGCCCCTACACGGCGCGCATCGGTGGTGAAAACAAACGAATCCTGCACCGAGAGACCACAGCGAAGCTCCTCCTTGGCCACAATGCCAGCAATCAGATGAACCGCTGCCTGATAGGCTTTTACAATGTTCGCCGCACGCCCCTGCCCATGCAGCCGCACAAGGCGGGTGAAGCACAAGCCCTGCTGAACCGTGCCCATAGCTGCACCGCGTCCTGATTCCCCGGAACCAATCTTGCCGGCCTCGATCACCGCCACACCGACCCCGGAGGAACTGAGCAGATATGCAGCAGTGAGCCCGGCAATGCCGCCGCCTACCACAGCCACATCGGCCCGAGCCTCACCTTGCAGCGGCCCATAGCGCTGCGGATTGTCTGACAACCAGATCGGTGGTTCCATTGGATATCAATCTCCTATCCTCTTTGCTCCATATAGATTGCCCATGCAACATCATTCCATGTGGGCATTGGTTATACTAGACATGACTGGAAGCAATGAGGTGAGTTCATGGAGATGAAAAGATGTGTTGTGATTGGTGCGGGGTTTGTGGGGGCAACGTCGGCATTCGCACTGATGCAGGGTGGGCTGTTTTCAGAGATCGTGCTGATCGACATCAATGAGAAAAAGGCAGCCGGTGAGGTAATGGATCTGAACCACGGCATGCCATTCGCCAGGCCGGTGCGCATCACTGCTGGTACTTATGACGATGTGGCTGGCGCCGGTTTGGTGATACTGGCCGCAGGAGCCAATCAGAAGCCGGGAGAAAGCCGGATGAATCTGGCAGAAAAAAACATTGGCATATTCCGCGGTATTATTGCTGAGATCATTGCGCGCAACACCGACTGCATCCTGTTGGTGGTGACAAACCCGGTGGATGTATTGACCTATGCAGCATTGAAGTTCTCAGGCTTTCCTCCATCCCGTGTCATCGGCTCCGGCACGGTGCTGGACACCGCCAGGCTAAAGTACTTGCTGGGTGAACATTTCGGTGTAGACAGCCGTAACGTACACGCCTACATCCTGGGAGAGCACGGCGACACAGAGCTAGCTGCCTGGAGCAGCGCCACCGTTGCGGGCATGCCGGTGCAGCGCTATTGTGAGCGGTGCAAGAAATGTGCTGATCAAAGCTGTTTGGAGAGCATCTTTCAGGATGTGCGAAACTCAGCCTATCGGATTATTGAGGGCAAGGGAGCCACCTACTATGCCGTGGCAATGGCGGTGGCCCGCATTGCGGAGGCAATCGTGCGCGACGAAAACTCGGTTTTGACTGTTTCAAGCTATATGGATGGGAAATACGGCCTGAATGATGTCTGCATCGGGCTGCCAGCCATTGTGGGAAGCGGTGGCGTCACTGTGATTCCAGAAATGCAATTGTCCGAAGAAGAACTGAGCCAGCTTCGTACATCTGCGGAGGCTGTAAAGAAAGTAACCGCGATGGTTCATTAACGATAAACCGCGCATTAACTCATCATGCTCTTCCATATGTCTTATTCATTTATATGTATTGACACATATGTATAGTTTGGTTATACTCCAAATCATGGAAATACTCTTCTATGGAGGATATTATGAGCAAGTCACAATCAGCAGCCGGTGTTGATCCATTGACTGGGTTGAAGACCTATGAGAGCTTTATCAAAGACTTTGAAGCACTGTCAGTGGGTGCAAACGAGAAATGTGAAGATCTGTCTCTCATCACGCTGGACATTGACCGGTTCATGCGCATCAATGAACAATTCGGGCGCGCCGCAGGCGACATTGTAATCAAAACCCTTGCAAGCCATCTGTCAAGCACCATGCTGGAATCAGCATTGCTCTACCGCTATGGCGGAGACCAGTTTGCCGTCCTGATGCCCTCCACGCCAAAGGAGCAGGCATTTCTGCTGATGGAAAAATGCAGGGAGTCATTTCTGGCCAAAGGCGTTCCACACGGCGGGTCAACACTGGAGATCAGCTTTAGTGCCGGTGTGTCCTGCTGCCCAGAAGACGGTGCCCGCACGGCGGAGATTGTACGCAAGGCCGAGGGAGCTCTTTTTCGGGCGAAAGCCAGCGGAGCCAATAAGGTGTGCCTTTCCCGCGAAGAAAAGATGGTCACCAAGACCAGCCACTACACCTATGAGCAGCTTCAAAGGCTCAGCCAGCTGGCAAAAAAGGAGGGCGTAGGTGAAGCAGTGCTGCTGCGCGAAGCGCTGGATGATTTGCTCAAAAAGTATGACGATTGAAGAAGGTGGTTCATCATGCGGTTTCTTCGTATCATCACCGAAGAGGACGCAGGCATCCCCCCATTAATACACGAACGGACGGCGATCAGACAAGCGGCAAGGGCTGTTGTGCTGGACAGTCGCGGCAATATCGCCCTGCTCTACGTGGCGACAGATAATTACTACAAGCTGCCCGGCGGCGGTGTGGAGGCAGGCGAAACCATCGAAGACGCTCTGCACCGTGAGGTGATGGAGGAAGCGGGATGCCCCATCACGATCCAACGTGAGGTGGGCATGATCGAGGAGCATCGCAACGCATGGGGCATCACCCAGGCATCTTATTGCTACATTGCTACAGTAGTGGGCCCATGCACTGAATCAAGCTTCACAAAGCAAGAAATTGAAAATGGTTTTGAACTTGATTGGGTTAGCCCTGGGCAATCGCTGTTATTGATCCGCGACAGCCTGCCGCAAACATATCTGGGGAAGTTCGTTCAGGTGCGGGATCAGTTATTTCTTGAGCAAGCGTTGGAAGTCTTGAGAAAGGCGGAAATCTCTGATGGGATACTGGGATGAGCTGTCGCCGCCATGGCAAGCGGCATTCACACAGGCATGGGAGGCCTGGCGCATGGGCTCGGTGCCCATCGGTGCGGCTTTGGCCGATGAAGATGGTAACGTGATCGCCCAAGGCCGCAGCATGCAATTTGAAAAACAAGGGACCCATGGACAGGTTGTATGGAGCAAGCTATCACATGCAGAGTTAAACGCACTGCTGCAGGTGAGCGCCCACGACCATCCAAACATCCGTAGCTACACACTTTATACCACTATGGAGCCATGCCCGCTCTGCACAGGGGCGCTGGTGATGTCAAATGTGCGGAATGTCTGTTATGCCGCACCTGGCAATCGTACAGATACTATTCTGTCGGCATGGGAAAGAGATTGCCCAACCGGCGTACATCTGGGTAAACAATGGGTTGATGAGGGTACTCTTGCACAATATGTAGCGCGAAAAACCGATATTGGTGGCATACTGGATGAAACACTCAGCCGATTGGCTGGCTCCATGTGAACGAATAGGCAATTTTGTTTCCGCCAATTCCTGGATCCGCAATCGTCCATCCACCGGGCAAACCAAGATCCCTTGCAACCAGCTCAAAGTGGCAGGCCGCGATACCCATATCCACCCGCGTTATGTCACCGTGGCCGGTGTGACGGAAGAAATGAAAGTCTCCTCCCTGCTTTTTCACACGCCAGGGCTGGTTATTGGATGCAGACGGAGCCAGCCGTACGGCTTCCAGCGCGTCGCACCACTCTCCCGCCGCCGGTTCTGTGAGCGGTTTGTCGAGAGAACCGTCAAAGAACAGAGCTGACCACGGCTTGCGTCTGGCTGAACCAGCTGCGCCGCGCATCATCGTGTCCAGCAATGCGCGCCGGTCTGCAGCATGGCCGATGGGTGACACACAGACGATCCGCTCATCGTCCTTCATTGGCACAGCATGAGAAAAGTCTTCCTTGTTGTAGGTGCCGGCCAGCCAACAAGTGCCCATGCCCAGTGCAGCTGCTTTCAAAATGGCATTTTCCATTGACCAGCCCAGGCCTTCGCTTGCTTTGCTGCCGGCTTTCACTACGCCTGCGAAATAAGTGGTTGCGCCCCGGATCACTCCATAGGTGCCCAGCTTTTTGCCAGCAAGCTTTGCGCTATCCAAGACTGGCAAGCGCACCGATGCGCCGAACGGGTTCTCCAGGCATTGCGTGAACGCCTGCTCCAAGGAGGCGACCTCTTCTGCTGAAAGGGGTTTGCTGTCAAAGGAGCGGCAGGAGTTGCGCTTGCGGATGATTTCCAGCCAATGAGCCATTTTTCTCTCTCCTCGATCTCGACACCATGACTTCATTTGCTCGCTATGATGTGCCATCTTCGACTAATTCTGAAGCCCCTTCATCGATAAGGAAATCCTCTTCCGCTGCACATCCACCGCCAGCACCTTAACCTTCACGACGTCCCCCACCTTGACCACATCCATCGGGTTTTTCACGAAGCGGTCTGCCAGCTCCGACACATGAACAAGGCCATCCTGATGCACGCCGATATCCACAAAGGCACCAAAGTCCGCCACGTTACGCACGGTGCCATTTAGCACCATGCCGGGGGCCAGATCTTTCATCTCCAGCACGTCGCTGGACAGGATGGGCTTTGGCAGCTCGTCGCGAGGGTCACGGCCCGGCTTCATCAGCTCATCCAGGATGTCCTGCAGCGTTGGCACACCCACGCCGATTTGCCGGGCAACGGTTTCCAGGCCGCGCTTCTGCACCTCCGGCACAAGGCCGGCAATGCGGCGGTCCGCCACATCCTTCAGGGTAAATCCCGTAAGCGCCAGCAGCTTTTCTGCCGCCTCATAGGATTCGGGGTGCACACTGGTGTTATCTAAAATGTCCTTGCCGCCGGGGATACGCAGGAAACCGGCGCACTGCTCGAAGGCCTTGGCCCCGAGCTTTTTCACTTTCAGAAGTTCCTTTCGGCTGCGGATGCGGCCCGCCTCACCGCGGTAATTCACGATGTTGGCAGCCACCGTACCGTTGATACCGGCCACATAGGAAAGCAGCGACGGCGAGGCCGTATTCACATCCACACCCACCGAGTTCACACAGTCCTCCACAACGCCGCCCAGCGCTTCGCCCAGCCTCTTCTGGTTCACATCGTGTTGGTATTGGCCTACACCAATGGCCTTGGGATCGATCTTGACGAGCTCCGCCAGCGGGTCCTGCAAGCGGCGGGCGATGGAGACGGCGCTGCGCAGCGACACGTCAAATTCCGGGAACTCTTCCGCCGCAAGCTTTGAAGCTGAATAGACCGACGCTCCAGCCTCGCTCACGATCACATAGTACACCTTTCGGCTCAGGCTCTTCAGCACGTCGGCGGTGAACTGTTCCGTCTCGCGGGAGGCGGTGCCGTTGCCGATGGCCACTATCTCGATGTTGAACTTCTCAATCAATGTTTTGATAATGCGGGCGCTTTCCTCGATCTTGCTTTGCGGCGGTGTGGGGTAAATCACGCCGGTGTGCAGCACATTTCCGATGCCGTCCACCACGGCCAGCTTGCAGCCGGTACGAAACCCCGGATCCAAGCCCAGCACGGCGTTTGCTTTCACCGGGGGCTGCATCAGAAGCCCTTTCAGGTTCTGAGAGAACACCTTGATGGCTTTGTCTGAAGCCGTGTCGGACAGTGCGTTGCGCACCTCGGTCTCAATGGAGGGCCGGATCAGGCGCTCATAGGCATCCTCCACAGCCAGCTCCACCTGGTGGGCCATCGGTGACTGGTTCTTGAGCATCTTGCGCTTCAGGATGTCCACGATGAGCGCCTCCGGTGCTTCCAGCTTCACCTGCAAGAACCCCTCCCGCTCGCCTCGGTCAATCGCCGACACCCGGTGGGGCGCCACGCGGGCCACCGGCTCACGATAATCGTAATACATGCGGTAGGGGGAATCCTCTTCCTTCTTCGCTTTCGTGATCAGAAACCCCTCCCGCTGTGTGAGCTCGCGGATCAGCTTTCGGTGCTCGGCATTGTCGGAAACGAGCTCGGCCAGAATGTCACGAGCACCTTGTAACGCCGCATAAACATCATCAACGCCTTTTTCTGAATTGACGAAAGGATCGGCTTCTGTCTCCGGAGATTGTTTGGGATTCTGCAGCAGCAGGATTGTCGCCAGCGGCTCCAGCCCACGCTCCTTGGCGATGGACGCACGGGTGCGGCGCTTGGGTCGGAAGGGTCGGTAAATATCCTCAAGCTCCGTGAGCGAATCTGCCTTGGCAATGGCGGCGGCCACATCATCAGACAGCTGCCCCTGCTCCTCGATAAGCCTGCGCACTTCTTCGCGGCGGGCTTCCAGGCTCCTGAGGTAAACGAGCCGCTCATGTAGCTCGCGCAGCACCTGGTCATCCAGCGAGCCGGTCATTTCTTTGCGGTAACGGGCGATGAACGGGATGGTGTTGCCCTCGTCCACCAGCTTGATTGTGTTTTCCACCTGGTCGCGGCGTATCTTGAATTCCTCAATGAGGCGGGTCGTAATGTCTGCCATATCTTCCATGTTCCTCCGAATGCTGCTAAACTGACTGCGGTATTATAACACAAAAAATGCCGGGGCATGAACCACCGGCAAGCAATTGATATTGACCTGATAAACTGGTAATGAACAAAAACGCCGCTCAACTCACCCCGACAACAGGATACCCGCGGCACACGGAGCGTTCCGCTTAATGCTGCTTCCTTCCGGACCTGACATGGTTCGCGGCGTCACGTTGCACGGGTCCCGCTGCCGGGATGAGTTCAACGGCGGGTCAGACATTTATTCTATCTGAAAAAAATACTTTTCGCAATGTTTTCCTGAAAATACTATAAGATCATGATTCCCAGAACGACTTCACTACCCGCTCCACCTCGGCAAAGCTGCGGGATTGCAGCACAGGCGTCCACCATTCGGGGATCATCTGCCGGTATTGCTGCCATCCAAAGCGCCGGTCGGCAAGCAACACAACACCGCGATCTGTCTCACTGCGGATGAGCCTGCCCACCGCCTGCATCACGCGGTTGAAGCCAGGGATCACATAAGCGAACTCATAACCAGGCTCCTCACGATCATCATGGTATTGCTGGATCAGATTGCGCTCCAGGCAGAGCTGCGGCATCCCAACACCAACAATGGCCACACCGATCACACGGTCACCGGCCAGGTCAATCCCCTCGCCAAAGATGCCGCCCATCACAGCGAAGGCTGCCATCCCGCCATCATGCTCTCCGTCAAAGTGCCGCAGGAAAGCGGCCCTGTCACGCTCACTCATGCCGGAGGCCTGCATCGGCGTAAACACCCCGGGGTTTCGCATGGCAAACTGCTCATGGGCCTTTTGCATGTAATGGTAGGATGGGAAGAAGATCAGGTAATTCCCCACCCTGCCCCGCACAAAGGCGGACAGTGCATCCACCAGCTTATTGAGTGTGCCCTCTCTTCGGGCATAAGTGGTGTCCACATCCAGCGATATCACCTTCAGGTGCTCCGATGGAAAGGGAGACGGCAGCATCAGGCAGCTTGCATCACCGCCAGTGCCGGTGAGCCGGGAATAATACTGAAACGGCGTCAAAGTGGCTGAAAAGAAGACCGCGCAATGGATTTTCCTTAAAGCTTGCTTTAGCAGTACAGATGGATCGATACAGCGGACATGCAGCGATAGCCCTTCCGGTGTTTCTCTCAGGATCACACGGAACCGCTCATCCATCTCTTCCGCCACATCGAAGAAGACCTTCGCCATGAAGTAGAGGTCCAAAAACTCCTCACCAAGGCTGTTGTCCGCCTGATACGCCAACATCGGCTCCGCTTCGCCGATGAACTGCCCCACCGCGTCAAGCAATCCCTCGGGCACCGATTCCAGCGACACTTCCTCGCCCTGTGCTCCTTCCAATGCCGGGCGGAGTTCAGCCAACTGCTCCGCCATTGCCATCGCGGCATCAGAGAGGGCCAGCGTGCCTTCCTCCAGAAACAAAGGCAGGCTGCTCAAAAACGACTGGATTACCGGTTCGGCCAGCTCCGCAGAAAACATGTCGCGGGCCCGATCCACCATGTTGTGGGCTTCATCCACCAGCAGGGCATACTCCCCACCGCGCTCAAAAAAACGCTTGATCTTGACGCGCGGGTCAAAGGCGTTGTTGTAGTCACAAATGATCAGGTCGCAGATTTCAGCGATGAAGAGTGAAAGCTCATGGGGGCAGAGGCAGTGCTTTTCCGCCAGCTTCTCCACATCTTTGCGGCCCATGTGCCCCACAGGCGGCACGTCATCGAGCGCCGGAAAGAGCCTGTCGTAAAACCCGGCAGCCCTTGGGCAATGTTCCGGATGGCAGGGCGTGCCCTCTGGCATGGGGCAAAGCTTGTCTTTGGCTGTCATTGTGATGCCCCGCAGCGCGAAACCCCGCGTCAGCAGCGCCTTGAACGCATCCTCTGCTACGGCTTTGACTGGATTTCTGGCTGTGAGGTAAAAGAGCTTTCGGCAGTGGCCATCCGCCAGCGCTTTCACGGCAGGAAACAGCGCGCCCATCGTCTTGCCCGTACCCGTTGGTGCGGACACATAAAGGCAGTCACCGGTTTTGATATGATTGTAGACGGCGGCGATCATCTCCTGCTGGCCCGGGCGGACAGCCTCGTAGGGAAACCCCATTTGCCCGATGGCTCGGCTCATGTCCCGCAGGCGCGCTTCTTCCCGGTCTGCAAATCGCAGATAACGGGCGCAAAGTCCGGTCAACCAATCAAGAAGCTCCTGTGCAGTGAAACGGCGTTCATACCGGTGCTCTTTTGCTCTTGGGATATCATAATAGACCAGCTGCACGGCAATGGATTCCAGCTCATGCTCTCTGGCATAAATCGCAGCATATACCTTGGCCTGCGCCCAATGCACTTCCAGCCCATCAAACCCCTCTCGGGGCATGTGACCACGCACTGACTTGATTTCCTCAATCGTGACACCGTTGACATCCTGAATCAATCCATCGATGCGGCCAAACAGGTTCAGATCCACATATTCCCCGGATGATGTGAAACACACGGAAACCTCTGCGGAATACCCTTCCCCTCGATCCGTCTGGATGGCCTTGTGCACACGGGTGCCCTCCACAGCCCGCATTGGCGAGGCTGCGGCAACAAGGTCGCCCTCCATGAACATGGACTCGACGAATTCCCGTATGGCGAGGCGGATCTGTCGTTTTTCCAAAGAGTTCCCTCCGTGATGGACGGGTTTCATTATAAGGGGTGTTTACGAAGAGGGCAATAAGCCCTCCTTCCGCAGCCTGTGGGTTGCACCTCCCTCCTAGAGGGAGGCATGAAGGTGTCCGTATCCCAAGCGGAAACTATTAAACGTGAGCCGAACCGGCCCCTACTGAGGTGCTTTGGGGGCGAAGCCCTACAAATAAAACCTTCCCCTCTCCCAGTGATGGGAGAGGGGGTCAGGGGGTGAGGGTATTCATGGTGAAGGGGTTGTTGAGGCTTGCTTACACCGGATGAATCGCGTTCTTGGCATCCAGTAGCGTGGAGTCCACTTTGTACTTCCTGGCTTGGCGGAACTTAAAGAAATCAAGCGCCACCTGCGGGAACAGTGCGTAGGACAGGATGTCTTCCTCCTGCTCCATGTATTGCTTGATCTCATCACGGTAACGGCCCAGTTCCGGCTTGATATCGTCTGCCGGTCGGTGCGTGATGCGGGGCTCACTGCCCAGCGCCAGCTTCACCACATCGGGATTGGGTTCGGCCGGCAAGCGGCCATATTCGCCGCGCAGCACACCTTTGGATTCCTTGGTAAACATCTTGTAGCGCTGGCCGGACATCACGTTGAGTACGGCCTGAGTGCCTACAATCTGGCTGGTGGGCGTGACCAGAGGCGGGTAACCGAAGTCTTCACGCACACGGGGCACTTCCAGCAACACCTCGGGCATACGGTGGATGGCGCCCTGGCTCTTCAGCTGAGAAATCAGGTTGGACAGCATGCCGCCGGGCACCTGATAAAGCAGGGCGTTCACATCCACACCCAACACCGCAGGATCCAGGATGCCCTCGTCCATCATGCGGTTTGCCACACCACGGAAATGCTGGGCGATCTCACTCAAGAGCTTCAGATCAAACCCCGTGTCATACTCTGTGCCGGCCAGTGTGGCGACCAGCGATTCGGTGGCAGGCTGACTGGTGCCGTTGGCCAGCGGTGAAAGCGCCGTGTCCACGATGTCCACGCCGGCTTCGATGGCCTTGAGGTAGGTCATGTCGCCGGTGCCGCTGGTGTTGTGGGTGTGCAGATGGATCGGGATCTTGACTCGCTTTTTGAGCTTGCTCACAAGATCAAAGGCCGCATAAGGCAGCAGCAGGTTTGCCATGTCTTTGATGCAGATGGTGTCTGCACCCATGGCTTCCAGCTCAACGGCCATATCCACGAAATACTGCGTGGAGTGCACCGGGCTGATCGTGTAGGAAATAGCAGCTTCCACGATACCGCCATATTTCTTGGTGGATAACATGGCAGTCTTCATGTTGCGGATGTCGTTGAGCGCATCAAAGATGCGGATCACGTTGATGCCGTTCTGGATTGCCTTTTTCACAAACAAATCCACAACGTCATCGGAATAATGCTTGTAGCCCAACAGATTCTGGCCGCGCAGCAGCATTTGCAGTTTGGTGTTGGGCATCGCTTTTCTGAGGGTGCGGAGGCGCTCCCACGGGTCTTCATTGAGGAACCGGAGGCAAGCGTCGAACGTGGCACCTCCCCAGGCTTCCAGAGACCAGTAACCCACTGCATCCAGCTTTTCCGCGACGGGCAGCATGTCTTCCGTTCTCATGCGCGTGGCGGCCTGCGACTGATGGGCGTCACGCAATATGGTGTCTGTAATATGTACCTTTGCCATGCGCTCTCCCCTTTAACCGATGACGGCCAGCAACGCGCCGGCGTTCACCATAGAGCCTTCCGACACGGCAATCGCGCCCACGGTGCCGTCAATCGGTGATTGGATTTCATTCTCCATCTTCATAGCCTCCAGGATCAGCAGCACGTCTCCGCGCTTGACCGCCTGACCGGGAGCTGCCTTGACTGAAAGAATCTTGCCGGGCATTGGCGCGTTGATCTTGGTGCCACCGGCAGGAATGTTGGCAGGAGCAGGTGCAGGTGCTGGTGCTTCAGCAGCTTTGGGTGCCGTTGCCTGGACAGGAGCCGGAGCGGCAGGAGCGGCCTGCACGGCAACCTGCTGCACAGGCGCTGCTGCAAAGGCTTCCACTTCTTCCACTTCCACTTCATAAGACTTGCCGTTTACAGTGATCAAAAAACGTTTCATGGACAGTTCCTCCCTATGCATCAAACATGATTATCGTGTTAAACGGCTCCATGCCGTGGAACCGGCGCCAACCGGCCGGAAGGAGCGCAGGATATATTGCTTCCCCTGCTGAGACCCAAATGCAGCAATGGCTGCGGAAAGCACGGCGATGAGTTCGGTGTCGTCTGCCGGCGGCGCTGCGGGTTGTGGCTGAAACGTGGTGGAAGAAGGACTTCCGCCCATCTGCTTGATTTGCTTCCGCAGCTTTTCATCGGGCAGCCCGGTTGTCCAGATCACGCCGATGATGGACAAAAAGAACCCTGCCCAGAACCAACCCTTGGGATGACCCTTGCGCTCGGCGATCCCCTGGGCCAGCAAGCCCAGCAGAACTTCCGCTACGAAAGCGATCACCCAGATGGTGACTGTATTGTTTTGATAAAACTCACTCATCGGCACCTCACAACGGCAGGTTGCCGCACTTGCCAACCAGCATCTCCAGGGCTGCGGCCACATAGGTGCGGGTGGCGGCCGGCTCAATCACATCATCCACATGGCCGCCCTTTGCCGCAAGCAACGGGTCGGAATCCTTGGCCTTGTAGCGCTCCACCAGCGCAGTGCGAGCGGAAAGCGGGTCTTCGGCAGCGGCAATCTCGCCTGCGTAGAGGATGTTTATTGCCGTTTCCGGCTGGGCCACGGAGATTTCCGCATTGGGCCAGGTATAAACAGTGTCAATCCCCATGGTAAGACTGCCCATGATTGAAACAGCACTACCATGGGCCTGACCGCACACCACAGTTACCTTGGGCACCGTGGCTCCGGCATAGGCCTGAATCAATTCCGCGCCTTGACGCATCAAGCCACGGTTTTCGTCCTGGGCGCCGAGCGGCAATCCAACCGTGTCCACCAATGTGACCACGGGGAGATGGAAGCTGTCGCAGAACCGGACAAACCGCGCCGCTTTGGCGCACGCATCACAATCCAGCACACCGCCCTTTTCCTTGGGCTGGTTTGCCACGACACCTGTGGTGCGCCCGTTCACGCGAATGAAGCCGGTGATCATGCTTGGCGCAAACTCCGATGATGTGCCAAAAAAGAAACCATTGTCGGAAATAGCCGATATCACAGTGTGCATATCATACAAACCGGAGACAAAATCATTCAAAGCGGGCGAATGGACGTTCAGGTCTGCCTGGGCAATTACGGCTGGGGCATCCTCCATGCTGTTGGCCGGGAGCAGTGACAGCAGCTGCCGCACGCCGGCAAAGCAGGATTGCTCGGTCTCATAAGCAAACTGGGCGCTGCCAACTTTTTCAGCACTCCACACACCGCCGCCAGAGGCTTCGGTGACCTGGGGGCCCCACGTCTGCATTTTTGCCTCTTTGCCAGCCAAAAAAATATAGTCCATCAGAGACGCTGCATAAGCCGCACCACCGATGCAGGGCCCGCACACCACGCCGATCTGCGGAACTTCACCGGAGCACTTCACCAAACGGCGATACACCTCACCATAACCGGCAATGGCATTCAAACCCTCATGAAGCCGGGCGCCCGCAGAATCAAGCAACGCAACCACCGGCACACCGGACTTGAGAGCCAGATCCATCACTTTGCAGATCTTCCGGGCGTGGGCTTGACCCAAAGAGCCTCCCAGCACCGTGAAATCCTGTGAATACACATAAATCGGCCGGCCACCGATGGTGCCGAAACCGGTCACCACACCTTCGCCCAAGGCGCTCCCGCCGGTGGTGAAGGCGTCCGTTTCCAAAAAGCTCTGCGGATCAAGCAGCAAATCAAGCCGCTCACGGGCGGTTTGTTTCCCACGGCGGTGCTGCTCAGCCACCTTTTCCTGGCCCCCGCCCTCCATGGTTTTTTGGCGGAGTTCCTCTACCTCACGTTTGCCCATTGCATCAACTCCTGAAAGCATATCAGGAGAATTATAACACATCTGGATAGGTCGTGGTAAAAAATCATATGAAAATCAAAAAAATGCTCATGAAATTGATTTCTGTAATCAGCGGTCAGCCGCCACCAAGACTTGAGATCTCCGTGTTGCTGAGTGGCCGCCACTGCCCTACTTTCAGCTCGCCAATGCTCACGTGGCCCACGCGCACACGCTTGAGGAAGACCACCTCGTGACCCACCGCTTCCAGCATTTTTCGAACCTGGCGGTTGCGGCCCTCGTGGATTGTGACATTAAGCTGCGTGATGGTGCCGCCGCGCTTCACCTCGGTGATGGCAGCCGGCCAGGTGCGCTTGCCCTCAAGCATCACACCATGCTGAAGCGCCTTGATCTGTGCGTCATCCACCAAGCCTTTCACCTTCACCAGGTATTCCTTGTCCAGATTATAGCTGGGGTGTGTAATACGGTTTGCCCAGTCACCATCATTGGTCATCAGCAGCAAGCCTTCAGTTTCATAATCCAAACGCCCCACAGGAAACACTCGAACCCCAAGGTCTTTGAAAAAGCTGACAGCGGTCTGCCGCCCCTCAGGGTCTGAAGCGGTTGTGACCACATTGGTTGGTTTGTAAAACGCGATGTAGACTTTCTGCTCCGCCGGCTCCACCGGTTTGCCATCCAGAGTGACCTCGTCACCCTCCGCTACGCGAACACCCATTTCGGTGACCACAGAGCCGTTGATGCTCACGTGGCCCTGGGCAATCAGCTCCTCACATTTTCTGCGAGACGCTACTCCCCCCAGGGCCAGATACTTCTGAAGCCGGATTCCTCCCCGTTCCTCCGCCATTGATACCTCTCTATCACAAGTTTCAGATACCACAGATAAGTGCGCCGCTGATCTTCTTCCAGCGTGATCACTGGGAATGACACCAGCTCCTGCCCGTCCAGCATCACAGAGCCCTGGCCGATCACCTGCCCCTTGTTCACCGGGGAATCCACGGCGGCTTGCATGCGAATGCTTGTATACACACGCTGGCGCTCTTCCCCGCTCAGTGGCAAGGTGACCTTTTCCGGCATGCCGAAGCGCACTTCGCCAACAATGCCTTCCTCAGTCTGAACCGAGCCATATGCCAGGTTTGGCGTGATGACAGGCACCATGTCATATTGGGCAAAAGCTTCATCCATGAGCGCGGTCGCTTCCTCAAACATCGGGCCGCAATTCAGAACCACAGAGATGAGCTGCATCCCCTCACGCTCAGCAGAGCCCACAAAGCACCGGCCCGCGTCGCCGGTGTAGCCGGTCTTAACGCCGTTGGCCCCCTCATAACTGGACAGGATACGGTTCTTGTTCTTGATATACCGCCCGTTTTCCACGCCCTCATACGGAATGCGGATGCCTTTGGTGGCCACGATACGCCGGAAATTTTCGTCTTCCATTGCCACTACAGAAATCAGTGCGAGGTCATAGGCAGTGGTATAGTGCCCTTCGGTATCCAGGCCATTGGGGCTGGTAAAGTGGGAATCCGCCGCGCCGATCTCCTCTGCGGTCTGGTTCATCAACGCCAGGAAGCCCTTGACAGAGCCGCCAACATGCTCGGCAATCGCCACTGCGGCATCATTGCCTGACTGCAACATGAGCCCATAAAGCAATTGCTCCAGCGTGAGTTTTTCGCCAGCCTTCAGATAGATGGACGAACCGGTTACGCCTGCTGCGTTAGGCCCTACGGTGACCACATCACCCATTTGACCGTATTTCAAAGCGACCAGCGCCGTCATGATCTTGGTGGTGCTGGCCATCGGCAGACGATCATGGGCGTTCTTTTCAAATAAAACCCGATGGCTCGTCTGCTCCATCACAACAGCGGCGCGGGCCGTTACCCTGCCTGGTGCAGCCTTGACACTTCCATTATAACCCAAAAAAAGCGCTGCCGCCACCAGCAGCGCCATGATGCTCTTACAACTCATTTTTGGGCGGGCGGTAGCTCTCATCCACCGCGTCTTCTTCGTCAAACTTGCTTCTGTGATTTTTACTGAACCAGCTTTCCTTTCGGCTCTTTTCCGGCTCATCCTTCTTGCTCCTCATGCTGCCGCCGAACAGCTCCTTCAGCTGGCTAACCACATCCGGGATGCGCTCCATCATGCGTTCACAGGTGTTGTTGAACTGCACGGGCAACAGGTTGACCTCCCCCTCGCTCACAACCAGAAATGCCATTGGGCTCAACGACACGCCTGCCCCCGTGCCACCGGCAAAGGGGTAATCGCCACTTCGGCTGTCATCGTCTCCTTTTTCCTTACCCTTGCGCTCCATGGTTCCGCTGTATTCGCCTCCACCGGCAACGAAGCCGAAACTCACCTTGGAAATCGGGATGATGACCGTGCCGTCGGCCATTACCACGGTGTCGCCCACAATGGTGTTTACATCAACCATGTTGCGAATATTCTCCATGGTCGTCTGCATGATATTTTCGATCGGATGACTTCCCATCGTCGTTCCTCCCTGTGTGATTTTCAATGATTTCCCGAATAATATGCCGTACTTTGATTGCCAATATGCATTTGAATCGAATTGACAGCCTGCCTCCATTGAACACCGGCCGCACATCCACAGCGCCGCGCGGCATGAATTCACCACGGGTGCTGGCGGTACGAAGCGTATGAAGCAGTGTGGATAATGCGCCGCAGAGCAATGCCGTTAGCGCCGCGTCACCTTCCACGCCAATTTTTACGTTTGCGTTCAACAAGCGGATGATAATACCCACGCCGATGTCATATGCGCTGCGCAGCGTAAGCTGGATTGGCTTCCAATGCTCACTGGAGGTTCTTCTCAACACTTTTGTTGGGTCTGCCGGCTTGTATTTGCGGCTCAATGGATTGAGCTTCCAGGCCCTTGGCTTGTGATATGGCATCAAGCGCAATTGATAACCGGAAAACCGATACCTCCCAATGCCTGTAGTCACATTGAGCCAAATGCCGCCATGATCCAACACGAAGCGAATGGTGGTCTGCAATTCGCCCACCAAAGCCAGCGTAACCGCCGCGATGATTATCACCACCAATATGATCAAGGCAATGAGCACTTGGTGAAACCCCTGTTTTTCATGATATCCCTTAGTATTCTCAGTGGGATAAGAAATATTTCCGTTTATAACAGAGATTACCAAATTATCAGTTTATGCTATAATGAATTGGTTTGTATCCGGGGGAATATGTTTGGGCGTTAAGGAGCGAGGGGCATGATAAAAGCTGATCCAACCGGCTGGCTGCTACAGAGTCAGAACCCATCTGTTCATTACTTCACACTCAAGGATATTCTAGGCCTACCCGATAGCCATGGAGAGTTGATTCAGGTAAAGCAGGCCATCATGTCTGATGGCCTTGTGCCGGAGATCCTGCGCCTACAGCAGGATCCTGCGTATGTTGAGGCCTTCCCACGGTTTTATACATACAAATACAAAGGCCTGGTCTGGCAACTGATCACGCTTGCGGAGCTTGGCGCAGAGATCAATGAACAGATCCAGGCGCAATGTGAATACATCCTCGCCCATTCTCAGGAGCAGTCACAGGGTGGTTTTTCCCAACATGCCGCGGTAAAGACAGGCGGCGGCTTGTTGAGCGAAGTGATTCCATGTCTGACCGGCAACATGGTCTGGGCGTTGATCCGGTTCGGCTATCTGGACGATCCCAGAGTGCAAAAGGGCATCGAATGGATCACGACATATTTACGCCTAAACGATGGCGAGGAGGCCGAACCGCAGGTGCCACCCTACAATCACTACGAAATGTGCTGGGGCAGGCACACCTGCCATATGGCTGTGGTGAAATCCTTGAAGGCACTGGCCGCAATTCCGGAAGATATGCGAACTGACGCAGTAAAAGGCACGATCAACCGGGCCAGTGAGTTCCTGCTGGCGCACCACATCCACAAACAGAGCCACAACCTCAAAAAGGTTTCCAAGCCCGGCTGGCTGAAGTTCAGCTTCCCGTTGATGTATCAGACCGATGCGCTGGAAATCCTGGATATCCTGACCAGCCTTGGCATTCGCGACAGCAGGATGGATGAGGCTGTCCAGGTGGTATTGGATAAGCAGGGCAGCGATGGCCGGTGGAGCTGTGATAACACAGAAATCACAGACAAGCTGCTGATCCCCATGGGGCAGAAAAACGCCCCGAGCGAGTGGATCTCGCTCAGGGCGATGAGAGTACTAAAGCGGTATATTGAGTGATATTTCAATTAATCAAGAACCACTTGTCCCCCTCTTGAGGTATATCCCCCTTTTCAAGGGGGAATGTCGATCAGAATGATCGACAAGGGGATACAGACAGGGGGAGTGTCGACTACTTCCGCTTGGCCACTTCCGAAAGCACATCCTCCCACGTCAAGCCCTGATTGGCCATCGCCACCATCAGGTGATAAAGCAGGTCGGCAGTTTCGTAGCGAAGCTCCTCATTATTACCCTTCATCGCGGCGATGATGACCTCAGAGGCCTCTTCTCCCACCTTTTTGCAGATCTTCTCGATACCCTTGCCAAGCAGGTAGTTGGTATAGGAACCCTCCTTGGGGTTCACCTTGCGATCCTCAATGACCTCGAACTCGCGGCGCAATGCCTCAAAGCCGGGTTTGGAAGCTTCCTCGCTTTCAGCCAGCCGGTTGAAAAAGCAGCTGTATTGGTTGGTGTGGCAGGCCGGGCCCTGCTGCTCCACCTTCAGTAGGATCGTGTCGCCATCGCAATCCAGCAGGATCTCCCGCACGGTTTGCAGGTGGCCGGATGTCTCCCCTTTTTTCCAGAGGGTTTTCCGGCTGCGGCTGTAGTAATGAGCAAAGCCCGTTTCGATGGTCTTGGTCAAAGACTCCTGATTCATCCAGGCCAGCATCAGCACTGCGCCAGTCTGCACATCCTGCGCCACGGCGGGCACGATGCCGCTTTCGTTGTATTTGATATTGGATAGATCCCCTTTGATGTTCAGCATATTCCCTCCTGCATGCGCACCGGGATGCCCCGCTGGCGCATGAATTGTTTCACTTGCTTGATTTCCAGCTCCTTGTAATGGAACAGTGATGCCGCCAGCACCGCGTCGGCCTGAGCTTGCTCCACCACTTCTGCGAAATGCTCCAGCGTGCCCGCGCCTCCAGAGGCGATCACTGGGATATTCACAGCCGATGACACCGCTTTGGTAAGCGCGATGTCATAACCGGCCTTGGTGCCGTCGGTGTCCATGCTGGTGAGCAGGATCTCGCCCGCCCCTCGCCGCTCGGCTTCCACCGCCCATTCCACGGCGTCCAGCCCGGTGTTCACACGGCCCCCGTTCAGGTAGGCATCCCAGCCACCGTCAGGTCGGCGTTTGGCATCGATGGCCACAACCACGCACTGGGTGCCGAACCGCCATGCCGCCTCATTGATGAAATCAGGGTTTTTGAGCGGCGCGGAGTTGATCGATATTTTGTCAGCCCCGGCCTTCAAAATCCTTCGGAAATCCTCCAGAGTGCGTATGCCGCCGCCCACCGTGAGGGGGATGAACACCTGCTCCGCTGTGCGGGAAACCACATCCAGGATGATGTCGCGCTTGTCTGACGAAGCAGTAATGTCCAGGAAGGTGACTTCGTCAGCCCCTTCCTCATTATAACGCCTGGCGACCTCCACAGGGTCACCGGCGTCGCGGATGTCCACAAAATTTACACCCTTGACCACGCGGCCGTCACGCACATCGAGGCACGGGATGATCCGGCATGTCAGCATGGTTTTCCTCCCTCCGCGATGGCATCTTCCAGCCGCACCGCGCCGGTATAAATGGCCCGGCCAATGATGACACCGGCCGCAGCGATCTGCTTTGACTGTGTCACATGGCTGAGGTCGGCCACTCCGCCTGACACGATCACATCCAGGCCGGTGCCGTCAATCAGCGCCTTGGTCGCCTCGAAGTTGGGGCCGGACAGCATGCCGTCGCGGGAAATGTCGGTGTAGATCACTGTGCGCACACCTGCGGCCTTGACCCTGAGGGCCAACTCAATCGGTGTGACGTCGGATGCTTCCGCCCAGCCGCGCACAGCGACCTTGCCATCCTTGGCGTCGATGCCCACGGCGATGCGATCACCGTAAACCGCCACTGCTTCTTTCAGGAATGCCTCGTCCTCCAGCGCCGCGGTGCCCAGGATGGCGCGGGCGACACCGGCCTCGAACACCTGCCGCAGGCGCTCCATCGTGCGCAGGCCGCCGCCCAGCTGCACCGGTATTTGAACAGCTGCAGTAATTGCCCGTACGGCGTCCAGGTTGCGGGAGTCTCCGGCAAATGCGCCGTCCAGATCCACCACGTGGAGCCATTGGGCGCCTTTCTCGGCAAAGGAGCGGGCGACAGCCACTGGATCACTGCCATAAACGGTGGCCCGCTCCATGTCGCCCTGCTGCAGCCGAACGCACTGACCGCCCTTCAAATCGATGGCCGGATAGATGATCATAACAGCCCTCCGAAGTTGCGGAGGATCTGCATGCCCACATCACCGCTTTTTTCCGGGTGAAACTGCGTGGCAAACAGGTTGCCACGCTGCACGGCGGCGGTCACCGGGATGCCGTAGTCTGTTGTGGCGGAAAGGATCGACGGATCGGCCGGGGCGGCATGATAGGAATGCACAAAGTAGACATACGCCTCCTCCGGCAAGCCCATGAACAGCGGCTCGGTTTGCAGGATCTTCAAGCTGTTCCAGCCCATGTGGGGCACCTTGCGGTCGCGGGGCAGCGAGACCACCTGGCCAGGCAGCAACCCCAACCCCTCATATTGCCCGCCCTCAACGCTGCTGTCAAACAGCAGCTGCAGCCCCAGGCAGATGCCCAGGAAGGGGCGGCCTGAGGCAACAAACTCCCGGATCGTGGGCACCAGGCCCGTTTCGGTGAGGTTTTTGATACAGTCAGCGAAAGCGCCCACACCGGGCAGCACAGCCCCGTCGGCACGGGCAAGCACAGTCGCGTCGCTGGTGATCTCAGCGGAAACACCGATGTGCTCAAAAGCCTTCTGCACACTGCGGAGGTTGCCCATGCCATAATCGATGATCGCAATACGCGCCATCACAGCACCCCCTTGGTGGAAGGCACGCCCTGCTCACGGGGGTCGATGGCCACAGCCTCACGCAACGCCCGGCCTAGCGCCTTGAAGAGCGCCTCAATCTGGTGGTGGGCGTTCTTTCCATAAAGCACCTTCACATGCAGCGTGATACCGGCGGCAAAGGCGAAGGCGCGGAAGAATTCCTCCACGGTCTCGGTCTCAAAATCACCCAGCCGAAGCGGTGGGATCGCGGCGTCAAACACCAGGAAGGGCCTGCCGCTGATGTCCAGCGACACCATCGCCAGCGTTTCGTCCATGGGCAGGAAGAACGTGCCATAGCGGCGGATGCCCTTCCTTTCACCCAGCGCCTTCTGAAACGCCTGGCCCAGCACAATGCCGGTGTCTTCCACGGTGTGGTGGCAGTCCACATCCACATCGCCATCGGCCTTTATTGTAAGCTCAAACAACCCATGCCTGCCCAGCAGCGTGAGCATGTGGTCGAAGAAACCAATGCAGGTCTCCACCCGTACGCTGCCGTCACCATCCAGGTTGATCTCGGCAAAGATCCTGGTTTCCGCTGTATCTCGGCCTGCTGATGCCTTGCGCATGTTAGTTTCCCTCCTCAAAGCGGATCCGCGCAGAATTGGCGTGGGCATCCAGCCCTTCGCTTTCCGCGAAGACCGCCACATCCTGATAAACCTCACGGAGCTTCTCTTTCGTACAATAGATTACACTGGATTTCTTCACAAAGTCATCCACCGAAAGTGGTGAGGAGAACCGCGCCGTGCCGCCGGTGGGCAGCACATGGTTTGGGCCGGCCATATAGTCGCCCAACGGCTCCGGGCTCATGGCACCCAGGAAAATCGCACCGGCGTTGCGGATGGCGCCCAGCCACCGCATGGGCTCCTCCACCAACAATTCCAGGTGCTCAGGCGCCAGCTCGTTGGCCAGGTCAATGGCTTCCTCAAGGGTTCCCGTTAATAGGATCGCACCATAACCGGCGATGGATTGACAGGCGGTTTCGCACCGGCCCAACAGCTTCACTTGCCGGTCAAGCTCCTCATTGACCTTTTCCGCCACCCCGCGGCTGCAGGTGACGAGGATCGCCGAAGCCATCGGGTCATGCTCGGCCTGGGCCAGCATGTCTGCCGCGGCAAAGCAGGCATTGGCGGATTCGTCGGCCACAACAAGCACCTCGCTGGGGCCGGCGATCATGTCAATGCCGCAGTAGCCAAACACTTCGCGCTTGGCGGCAGCCACCCAGATGTTGCCCGGGCCGGTGATCTTGTCCACCCGGGGCACCATGGCTGTGCCGAAGGCCATCGCCGCCACCGCCTGAGCCCCGCCCATTTTGTAGATGCGGTCCACACCGGCAATTTTTGCGGCGGCCAGCGTGTTGGCATACACCTTGCCGTCCTTCATCGGCGGCGTGGCCATGATGATCTCGGAAACACCGGCCACCCTGGCAGGAATCACGTTCATCAGCACCGAGGAGGGATAGGCCGCCCGACCGCCAGGCACATAGACCCCGACGCGGGCAAGGGGCGTGATCTTCTGCCCCAGCGAGATGCCGCCGGCAAAATCCATCCAGCTCTGCTGCACCTGGCGGCGGTGGAAGGTTCGGATGTTCTCCGCGGCCCGCTCCATCGCGGCCAGTACATCCACAGGCACCGTTTTAGTCGCTTCCTCGATCTCCTGCTCTGTAACCAACAAGCCTTTGGCTTCGAGCTTCACACCATCATATCTCTTTGTGTATTCCAGCAACGCCATATCACCGCGAGTGCGCACATCGTATACGATGGCGGCGGCGGCTTTGCGCACATCCTCCGGGATGCCGCGCTCGCGCCCGGCCAGCTTTTGCAGTAGCTCGGCCTTGCTGCCGCCGGTGAGGTCGGTAATCCCAATCATCGCTTTCCCTCCTCCATCGCCGCTCCCATCGCCTCGATGAGAGGCTTGATGCGGCTGCCACGCGTCTTCAGGCTCACACGGTTCACAATGAGCCTGGCGCTGATGTCGCAGATGTCATCGAGCACAACCAGGCCATTCTCTTTGAGTGTCCGCCCACTTTCCACGATATCCAGGATGACGTCGGACAAGCCCGCCAACGGGCCAAGCTCCACCGATCCGTTGAGCTTGATGATGTCAATCGGGATGCCTTTTGCTCCATAATAGCTGGCGGCGATGGCCGGATACTTGGTAGCAACCCGGAGGTTGGCCGTGGTGATGGCGCGCTCTCGGCCCTCCGGATAACCAGCCACGCACAACCGGCAGCGGCCAAAACCCAGATCCAGCATCTCATAGACCGAGCAGTTTGCCTCCATCAATGTGTCCTTGCCCACCACGCCGATGTCGGCGGCACCCCGCTCCACATAAACCGGCACGTCGCTGGGCTTCACCAGCATGAAGGCGGTCTGGCCGGAGGCATCCTCCATGATGAGCTTTCGGCTTGGTTCGCGTGTCGCACCGCAATCCACACCGCAGCGCTCCAGCAATTCGATGGCCTGTTCCGCCAAACGGCCCTTGGGCAGAGCGATCGTCAGCATGCTCATGCGCGCTCACCCCTCCGCCAGACTTCACGGAATTCTCCGTCGCGCCAGCACAAGGCTGCCTTAGCCCCCCGCCCTTCAGCGTATTGGGCCAACTCACAACAGGAGCCATAAAACTGCTCAACCCGAAAGCCTTTGTCGCGCAGCATCTCCAGCGCCCGCAGCGGCTGCGGGCCGTCTGCTGCATCAAGGCATGCCACGGCATCCAAAGCCAACGCATACGGCAGGTTGCCCTGCCTTTCCAAAGCGATCAGCACAGGCTTGATGGAAAACGCAAAGCCGGTGGCAGCCATGGGCTTGCCAAACTCCTCAACCAACCCGTCATACCGGCCGCCGGCCAGCAGCTGGTTGCCAAAGTATTTGGAGATGCCCCGGAAGATGATGCCGGAGTAATAGTTGATGCTTTGCACCATGCCCAGGTCGAGGCTGATATATTCATCCAAATCGTAGTTTGATAATGCGTCCAGCGTGCGCTTCATATAGTCCAGTGCGTCACGGCAGGTTTTGTTGGCGGTGAAGCGTTCGGCTGTCTCCAACACTTCCACGCCGCCATACAGCATGGGAAGCTCCAGGATCCGGTTACGGAGGCCGCCGGAAATGCCGGCCTGCTGCATCAAAAGCTCGATGGCCAGCTGGTTTTTGTCTTCCACATGGCGGCGAACTTCCTCGGTCTGGCTGTCAGTGAGCCCGGCCTCCTGCATCAAGCCTTTGAAGAACTGCACCTGGCCGATGTCGATCTGGAATTCTTTGAGCCCTGCTTCCCGCAGCACCGAAATTGCCAGCGCAATCACCTCGGCGTCAGCCATGGGGCCGCTCTGGCCCATCAGCTCCACACCAAGCTGCGTGAACTCCCGCAAACCGGCAGCCATATCGGGGCTGGTGAACTGAAATGCCTCCCCCACATAAAACATCCGGAGAGGCTGCCGGTTGGCAAGCCTGGTGGCCGCCACGCGGGCCAACGGCATCGTGATGTCGGGCCGCAGTACCAGAATCCGCCCGGTGCTGTCAGTGAGTTTGAACAGGCGCTCTGGCTCAAAGTCACCAATCTGGCCACGGAACGCTTCCATAAACTCCATGCATGGTGTCTCAATTTCGTCGTATCCCCACGAAGAGAAGCAGCGCCGCGCCTTCTCCTCAATGTCTCGCTTGTGGGCGCACTCCTCCGGCAGGAAATCCTGCATGCCGGGAGGAAGGTGCGTTTTATGATTGTTCATAGCATCCTCGCTTTATCGATTCATCGCTTTATCACGCTAATGTAATTATAATGCCCAAACTCTTTCCCGTCAATCAGTACATCGGAGTATTATACAAAAAGATTATTGTATTGAATAGCCAAACCAATCATATTACGGATTTCAGGCACAGATCAAACAATTTCTTTTCAAAACAAATTGAACTATAATACAGAATGAAACGTATCATTACCGACGGAAGCCGGTTGTTGAGGTTTTATGCCGATTATCGATGAAAACGAACTGGCCCTGATCAACCAGGCCCGGCGCGGCAACGCCCAGGCCTTGGCGACGTTGCTGCAGATGAATTACGCCATCGTTTACCGCTATCTTGTAAAGCTGACGATGGATCCCACCTCAGCGGAAGACGCCGTGCAGGACGCCATGGAGCGGGCTGTCCGCAGTTTCATGGCGTTTGATCCGGAGAAGGCGAAATTCTCCACCTGGCTGGTCACCATCGCCCGCAACCGATGGCTGGACGAAATCAGGAAAGGAAGACGGCTGCGGCCAATGGAGGATTCCATTACCGATCAACTGGCGCATGATCCCTATGGAGAGCTCATCGAATCCGACGACCTGCTGGCAGCAATCCGGCGGCTGGATGAAAAGACTCGTGCTCCAGTGACGATGTATCACCTGCTGGGATATCGCTATGAGGAGATCGCGCGGCAGATGAAAATCCCCCTGGGCACGGTGAAGTCCAGGATCTCCAACGGCATCAAGCAACTACGAAAGGAGCTGGAAGACCATGGATCAAGATCAGGAATTGCTGCAAAAGCTGAATAAGAGTGCTCATGACCTGGATCAGATTGAGGCAGCAACACCGGAGTTCGCCCATTTCAAGGCGCTGGTGGATCGCCAGCAGGCATTAATGCGGCGTACGCAGAGATTGCAGCTGATCCTGTTTATCGTGGTGGCGCTGGCGCTGGTGTCTGGCTTGGTGCTGTTATCAGGGCGATTCGAAGCATTCTTTGCGATGATACAGGCCGCAGCATTCGGCGGGGCAATCGTCGGGCTGTCATTTGCTTATGTTCGCGCCCGCCGACAGGCGCAGGGAGCCCACTGATGAAGGTTTCGTGGAACGCTGAATTGGCCTGGTGGGAATGGCTGCTAATCGCGGTTGTTTTGCTGGGTCAGGGCATTTTCATTTTCCAGGACGCGCAGAAGCGCGGTGCCAGGGCCTGGCTTTGGGGTCTGTATGGGCTCACCTCCTGCCCCACCGCGCTGATTGTATATTGGCTGTGCGTGGTGCGCCGGAAGAAGCCGAAATCATCTTAAGGCGCATTGACGTAGATAAGGAGTTTGCTTTATGATCCCTTCCTTTGACTTCCTGTTGCCAACCAGAATCCGGTATGGCGCCGGCACCCTGGAAACCGTGGGCGAAGAGCTCCGGCAACTCAACGCCAAACGGGTGATGGTCATCACCGACAAGGGGCTTTCCGCCTCCGGTATGCTTGCCAGGCTGCTCTCGCTGATTGAGCGGGAAGGAATCTGCTGCACCGTTTATGACGGCATCGAAGCCAACCCCAAAGACCATAACGTAGAGGCTTGTGCAGAGGTTGCCCGGGCACAATCCATCGACACACTGGTGGCGTTTGGCGGCGGCAGCCCAATCGACGCGGCCAAGGCCGTGGCCGTGCTGGCACGGCAGGGCGGCAAAGTGCGCAGCTATCAGGGCAAGGGGAAAATCAAAGATGATTGCCTGCCGCTGCTCACGATCCCCACCACCGCAGGCACCGGCAGCGAGGTGACCTTTTCTTCAGTGATCACAGACACCACGGAGAAATTCAAGTTCACAATCAAGAGCACGGCGATCGCGGCAAAGACGGCGATCATTGACCCGGAGCTGACACTAACTGTGCCCCCGCTCACAACCGCCGCCACCGGCATCGACGCGCTGACCCATGCCATCGAAGGCTTTACAGCCAATTGCACCGAACCCATCGCCGAGGCAGTCGGACTATATGCGGTGGAGTATATCGCGGGGAGCATCGTGGAAGCAGTAAAGAACGGCGGAAACCTTGAAGCGCGAGACCGGATGATGATGGGCAGCCTGCTGGCAGGCTTATCCTTCAGCCATGCCGATGTGGCGTCGGTGCACTGCATGGCTGAGGCGCTGGGCAGCATCTACGACGCGCCGCACGGCATGTGCAACGCCATCCTGCTCCCCTATGTGATGGAATACAACCTGCCGGCTGCGCAGCACAAATATGCCCGAGTCGCGCGGGCGATGGGCATCGCAGACGTTGATGACGCGACTGCTGCGGCTAAAGGAATTGGGCACATCCGGATGCTGTCGCGGGAAATCGGGCTACCCGGCATCGGTGCATTGCATGTGAATCCGGATGATTTTGAGCTGCTGGCAGAGATGTCGGTAAAAAATGGTTCCAACGGAAGCAACCCAAGGGAGATCACCAAAGAGGGATATCTGGAGCTGTTTCAAAAGGCATACGATTGCCGCTGAAACATCTGAGTTATGTTTGGCAAATTGATATTCAAGAAGAGATCATGATTCGCGGCTTACAACCGCGAATTTCTCATATGTCCATATCCATATCCAGCATTTTGAGTTATAATCAATTAGTATGCTTATTCTGTCACGTAAGGGAAGGAGCAATGCAATGATCAAGCAGACCAGAATCGATTCCGGTGAGGTTCGCGGCGTCACCTCAAGCGACCTGAACGTCACCATGTTTCGCGGCATTCCTTATGCACAGCCTCCGGTGGGTGCGTTGCGCTGGCGCGCTCCGCAGCCCGTGGTGCCCTGGCAGGGTATCCGCGACTGCATGGAGCCCCCCGCTGTGCCCATGCGGAACCTCCCTCCGCAAGACTCCAGAAACTGGGGTTACAATGAGATCCCAGCGAGAGAAGACTGCCTTTATCTGAATGTCTGGACACCGGCAAAGTCCAAAGAAGATAAACTACCTGTGATGGTCTGGATCTTTGGCGGCGGTTTCGTGACCGGAGACAGCTTTCAACCCGTGTTTGAGGGCACAAAGTTTGCCAGCCGCGGCGTCGTGTTCGTGAGCATGAACTACCGGCTGGATATTTTTGGTATGTTCGCCCACCCGGAAATCACCGAGCAGCACCGGGAAGACGGCTGCGCCAACTTCTCCTACAGGGACCAGGCTGCAGCACTTGCGTGGGTGCAGAGAAACATCACGGCATTCGGTGGAGACCCTGATAATGTGACACTGTTTGGCCATTCCGCCGGCGGCGCCAGCGTGATCGCGCAAGTGCTGTCGCCAAAAACCGAAGGCCTCTTCCACAAAGCGATCGTAATGAGCGGCGGCGGCATCCACGGCCCATACCCCATCACAGAAGTGAAGCTGGATGACCTGGAAAAGGCAGGCAAAGACTTTGAGCAATGGCTCGGTTGCAGGAATCTGGATGACGTGCGCAAGATCGACGGAGAAACATTGCTGCAGAGATCCAAGGAATTCTGTGCGCAGCGTGAACCACTTGCCGGCGGCATGATGGGCTTTGGCAGGCCTACCTTCCGCTGGAGCATGTGCACCGACGGCGATTTCGTCACAGAGCCCTCCCCCCTGTCCATCCTCAAACGCAATCAGAAGAACGTCCCCATCATGACAGGCCATGCACTGCAGGATTTCCTCATCACCCCCAAGGACGAAACACTGGAAGCCTTCGAGGCAGCTGCCCGAAAGGCATTCGGGGACCGGGCCGATGAGTATCTCTCCATCGTCGGCTTCGCCAACGGCGACCTGGAGCAGATCATGAAAAACGCTACCTACGCCATGCAATGCCTTGGTGCGGAGAACTGGTGCGAATGGGCCGCCCGCCGCGGTGGGTTCGCGCCGATGTATGCCTATTGCATGGACCACCCCCGGCCGGAAGACCCTCTGGGCTGCTCCCACGGTGTGGATGTGGATTATGCCTTTGACAACCTGCACTACATGAGATCAGCGCACCGTGGCGCGGACTATGATGTGTCCCGCCAGGCGAATCTGTATTGGGTCAACTTTGCTAAAACAGGCGACCCCAACGGTCTGGACTTTGACGGAACCCCGCTGCCCACCTGGACCCCCTATACCTGCGAAAGCCCGAAGGAGATGTGCTTCAAGGATGGCGCCCACATGGAAGCGGAGCAGCCGCCCCTCATCAAATTCCTGGTGGATTACTCCCTTGAATGGCACCAAAAGAACTCGCTGTAGTAAAAAGCCAGCAAATCAATAACCAATATGAAACACACCCCTCCGCCAGCTTGATGACTGGACAACAGGAGGGGTGTGATTTTTAACCCTTTGCATGAAAGATGCGAGAACAATCTGTGCCGAGTACCTCTTTCACTCCACCGAGCACAATGCGTTGAAAATATCTGTGGGTCTCCTCAGCTGTGTAATCCACACTACTGTTGAGCCACAATCGAGTGTGACCCTTAAATCAATGATTCTCTCCGCCATACGCCATCACTTCTGAACAAATACACTCATTTAGTTCAATAACGGATGATTTCCTCTGATCTGTTCTTCACAAATGCCAATCTTTGGATAGAATATCAAACTTGAACAGGGAGTTCAATAACACACGTCTATCCATGAAAGGAATGCTTAACATGATTGACAAAAAAAGAAAGAAACCGCTCGTCCTCAGCCTGGTGTTCATAGCAGCCGTTTTAGGCCTAGCATTTCTTGCCCCGTTACTGGGGGGCAGCCCAAGCAACCCTGGCCTTGGGTTTATTCTATGGGGGACGGCTCCCCTGCTGGTTGCTGTCATAATCCGCCTCGCCGCAAAAGATTGGTCTGACTCAGGCTTCAAGCTGAACCTCAAGAAGAACGCTTTGTGCTATATCATTGCAGCAGTTGCGTTTCCGGTGATGACACTATTCTCATTCATAATCTGCGGATGGGTAGGTGTCTCAACCTTTAACGGTTTTTCCATGGGCAAATTCCTGGGTGCATTCCTCCCTGCGCTGCCGGTATTCTTCGTATTTGCAGTGTTTGAGGAGGTTGGCTGGCGGGGGTTCCTGGTGCCCAAACTTGCCTCCACGGGTATGAATATGGTGCTGATGAACGCGATCATCGCAGTTGTATGGGCTGCGTGGCATTTGCCCTATTTCCAGGAGCTTTCCTGGGTGTACAGTTCAGAAAACCTGTGGAGCTTTATACCAAGATTTTTCCTGGCGATGTTTGCGTTTTCCATACTCTATACGGAGATCAGGCTCTTGTCCAACAGTGTGTGGCCGGCAGTGATCATGCATTGCTTCATGAACGCGTTTGGTCACCCACTTGCGGCCGATTTCCTTCACATCGCGCCAGGTCAGGAATATCTGGCGTCGTCAACAGGCCTTGTGATCATAATGTTGACTGCATTGTTGGGGGTTGGTCTGTACTTTATGAGGGTAAAGCACATGAAGGTGCAGGCTTCTATCATGACGGAGACAATCCAATAGTGCCATTGGGCGTTTTTCCCTTCTTGTATAGTCGGTAATAGCCCTGGGATCAATCAGTAGTTGATACCAGGGTTTAATTTGCAGAATAGCTGGTTTCAATCACACCAATTCAGCGTGCTTTGCCAGTGCTTAGCTTCTGCCCTGCATGCTCTTGAGCGTTTTGTTAAGCTCATCGGCATCTTTTTTGTCTAGGCGCCAACTAATCAGATTAACTGCAAGATACACAATAAAGACCGCCATAACAAAAAAAGATGCGTCCGCAGCACCATGCAATATTCCTGCCCAAAATCCAAACGCCGAAAGCATTCCTTCCAGCACAATGACGTAAAGCACCTTTCGCAGTAGTGTCTGGCCAATGGATAGCTCCTTGCGGGAATATGTCACAATCGAGGGCAGTAGGCTGATGAATGCAAAGATCAATGGTGAAAAGTAGGCCTCATAGCCAAACCGTGCCGCCGGATCCATAGATAACCCCAGCAAAGCAATCGCCACCGTCACGCAGGTTGTTATAATGAAGTATTGCATCAGGCATTTTTTCAAAAAAGCTTTGAAACTCATTTGTTTTCCCCCGACAATCGTCTTTTCAGTTCCGGCACATATTGACGGGAAATGATAACTTCCTCACCGCTAAACAGTTTGGCTAAAAACCGGCCGTTCAAAGCAGGCCGAACATGGTCGACCTTCATCAGATTGATCACGAAGGACTTGGAACACCTGAAAAATCGTCTGTTTTCATACTGCGCTTCAAACTCATACAGTTTGCATTTCAACTCGTACACCTTTTTTGCCGTATAGGCAAACACCTTGTTATCAACCGCTTCCACAAAGTAGATGTCCTGCAGAGGAACCTGGCTTACTCTCTCGTCAATAAATCCCGCAAGAGTAGCACCGGTTGATTTGATGAAGCTGACGATGCTCTTTACATCGTCATTTACCTCATAGCATTGGATTACAGCCCGTTCTTCCTGGTCAACACTGATTTGACTGACAGAAACTCGCAAGCGCACTACCTTCCAAAATACACATCCTCAACGGCATTTTACGTTGATGTGCCATGTGGGAGATCAGGCAGCTTACCAGCCCTTCGCAACTACGAGCAGCTTGGGTATGACATAGCCCAATAACCCTGCGCAAGTATAAATCATTTCATGCAGCTCCATCAAGTCAACCCTAGGCGAAAGTGCGAGGAGGCTCCATTACGGGCCTCCTCACCAATCCGATGCGCTCAGTACTCCTTTTGCAGATGCAAGGGGCCGGCATCCTTGAGTGTGGCATTGAAGAAGTCCAGCACGATTCGATTTGCCGTCTCGATGCAATACCGGCTATCCACCTCACCAGTGCCAAGCATGCTTGCCAATGCCGGGGAGAAGAGCGGAAGATCGGTAAAGTTCAGATGCCCCGAGCCGCGGATCACAACATCATAAGCCTCTGCGGCATGCGCGCTGGCAGAAAGGTTGTTATAGGCAATTCCTTCTTGTTGGGCCTCCCCATAATGGCTGTCATTATACAGGTTCAGCAAGGGGACAGGATATGGATCCGCGTTGAGGATTGCCTGCCCGTTTTGAAAGCTTACCTCCTCGCCGATCATTGTGCCATCCATGACGATCACCGCGGCCACATCAGAGCGCTCCCGCCCCAGTTGTGCCGCTGCTGCTCCGCCAAGCGAGTGGCCAAAGAGCCCTATTTCTTCCGGATTGATCATGGATTTAATTGATTCAGGTATTTCCCCTTTCGCGTGGCTGAGTATCTCATCCAGGACGAAATCAATATCTCCGGTTCGCAAACCCAACCACTCATGTGTCTTTGAATATGTGGTCTGTTCATCGTAGTCATCGTTGGTGATGTTGACTGCGTCGTTGAGGAAATCCATATTTACCAATGTGGTGCTGCCATCTGTATGCTTTGAAAAGAAGGCATGATAGCTGTGGTCAATGCTGCAGACCACGTAGCCGTTGCTTGCGAGGTTTTCAAATGTGGAAAGATTACTGCCGCGATATCCAAAGGATCCATGTGAGAAGACAACCAGCGGAAAATCCTTAGAGTTCTCTATTCCTGCCGGATACCAGAATTGAACTGACAGCTTTCTCTTTTCACCCGTTTGGGAAAAGGGGTCAACACGGGAAGCGTCCGTAAGGGTTATGCTCGTCGTTTCCACCGAATAGCTGCCTGTGGGCGCAACCGGTTTGAATTGAGGAAACAAAATCCCGGGCAGAATGCAGAATGCCAGCAAAACACACCCATTGACACAGGAGAGTATGGCCCTGAATACTTTGAATTGTTTCTCTGCCTTGGGTTTCCTTACAAAATAAACAGCGCCCATAACGGCAAGAATGGCAAGCATGATGAACAAGCCAGTCCAGCGGAAACCCCACCAATAAACACCCGTGATGAGAAGGATGGAGAATATGCCGAAGACGGATAAGCGAAGAATACTCTTTAACCTTGTCTGACGATTTTTTGTTACAATACTGTAGATAAGAAATCCGATCTGTGCACCAAGCGCGATGAGCAATGTGATAGTCCCCAGCATTTGTTGTACTCCCTTTCAGTGAATCGTTATGTGGGGAGTATAGCCAATGCTCAGATACCGCTCAATGGTTTGGCATGTAAGATGCATATATCCGCAGTAAGTTGCGTTGCATCAGCCTCTGATCTCGATTTGCTCTCCGTCCAGGCCGGTAAAAACAGCCCTTCTCCAGCCTTCTTCTCCCGATTCTCTTGCTCCTGCAGGATGAGGGTTTGTTTCTAAAGGAACACCTGCCTTCAAAAGCCGGTCAAAATCCAAGTCGAAATGATCACTTTCGATGCAGAAGTGAAAACCCTGGCTGTTTGAGCCACTCGGCATATGGATCAATTCCAGGACAGTATCTCCCAATTTCAAATACACGATTTTTTCAATGGTTGGTGCGGGCACATCATGTTCTGCATATTTCCTGAATCCGAAGCACTCCTCATAAAACCTTATGGATTTATCTCTATCCTTTACAGTCAAAGCTACATGGTCAATTCGTTTGAACAACTGCCGCTCCTCCTATGTTGGTGATGCTTGATCACTCTGGTACGATTCTCCCACTGCCCTGATAATATATACATGAACTTCATGTTGCAAGAGCAAGGAGTATAGCACTGGCAAATAGAGAGCAAAACGAACAAGTTGTTACGAAAAGTAATGAAAAACAAAGAAATCATGATATAGTGAAGCAATATGATGATTTATCATACGATTTTAGCAATATTCTTGAAATATGGCAGTATTTTTTATATAATTAAGCACGATGAACTTTAACTTTTAACGGAGGCAAAAGAGTTGGGAAAAGCGTTGATCATTGGGGCCGGCGGAGTTGCCAGCGTAGTCGTGCATAAGTGCTGCCAGCATCCGGAAGTATTTGAGGAAATTTGCATCGCCAGCAGGACAAAAGCTAAATGTGACGCCTTGCGGGACAAGCTGGCCGGCGGAAAGACTAAAATACAGACCGCCCAAGTGGATGCGGACAATGTTTCTGAGCTTGTCAAGCTCATCAACCAATTCCATCCCGACATCGTCATCAACGTTGCATTGCCTTACCAGGATCTTTCCATCATGGATGCCTGCCTGGAAACGCATGTGAATTATGTGGACACCGCCAATTACGAGCCGCCGGAAGTGCCGAAGTTTGAATACAGCTGGCAATGGGCATACCGCGAGCGGTTTGAGAAAGCGGGCATCACGGCGCTGCTTGGCTGTGGTTTCGACCCTGGTGTTACAGGCGTATTTTCAGCCTATGCGCAGAAGCATTACTTCGATGAGATCAATATGATCGACATCCTGGATGCCAATGCCGGCGACCACGGCCACCCGTTTGCCACAAATTTCAACCCTGAGATCAACATCCGTGAAGTGACGGCAAAAGGCCGCTTTTTCGAGGATGGGAAATGGGTGGAAACCGAACCGCTCTCCGTGAAGCGGGTATACGACTTTCCACAAATCGGGCCGAAGAACATCTATCTTCTCTATCATGAGGAGTTGGAGTCTTTGGCTGTAAACATCAAAGGTGTTGATAAGATCAGGTTCTGGATGACGTTCTCAGACAATTATCTGAACCATCTCCGTGTGCTGCAAAACGTGGGTATGACGTCGATCCAGCCGGTGAATTACGAAGGCCATGAGATCATTCCTTTGCAGTTTTTAAAGGCCTTGTTGCCGGACCCCGCTTCGCTGGGCCCCAGGACAAAGGGCAAAACGAACATTGGCTGCATCTATCAAGGAAAGAAAAACGGCAAACCAGTCACATACTACGTCTACAATGTTTGTGACCACGAGGAATGCTACCGAGAGGTGGGCTCTCAGGCGATCTCCTACACGACAGGCGTGCCTGCGATGATCGGCGCAATGCTCATGATGAACGGCACATGGGTAAAGCCTGGCGTGCACAATGTGGAGGAGTTTGATCCGGATCCTTTTATGGAGCAGCTTAACCTCTGCGGCTTGCCATGGCAGGAGAGTTTCGCTCCGGTTCTCGTCGACTGAGGGCCCGAAGAAAGATGGATCTTGATATTCATGCCCTGCCGACCCCATGCTATCTCGTGGATGGGCGCCTTCTGGAGAAAAACCTGGAGGCGCTCTCCTCTTTGCAACAGCGCACCGGCTGCAAGGTGCTGCTGGCGCTCAAGGCATTCTCCATGTTCTCCGTGTTCCAGCAGGCATCCCAGCGACTGGTAGGCGTCACAGCCAGTTCACTGAATGAAGCCCGGCTTGGCCGGGAGGAGTTTGGCGGCGAGGTGCATGCCTATGCCGCTGCATGGCGCGATGATGAGTTCGACGATCTGGCAAGCTGCTGCGATCACATTGTCTTCAACTCCTTCAACCAATGGGAGCGTTTTCGTGGCCGGGTGCAGAATGCCGGAAAGCCACTTTCTTGCGGCATCCGTGTCAACCCCGGCTACTCCGAGGTCTCAACGCCGCTGTATGACCCCTGCGCAATCAATTCCCGCCTTGGAGTGCCGGCCTCGGCCTTCCGCCCGGACGAGCTTGACGGCATTGAGGGCTTGCACTTCCATGCGCTCTGCGAACAGGGACTGGACACATTGGAGCGTGTGTGGGAGTCCTTCGAGCAGAATTTCGGCACCTACCTGAAAAAGATGAAATGGGTCAACCTTGGCGGCGGTCATTTGATCACGCGGAGCGGATATGATATGGAGTCGCTCACACGGCTCTTGATCACCATCCGCGAAAAATATGGCTTGCAGGTCTATCTGGAGCCAGGCGAGGCCGTTGCCTACCAAGCCGGTTACCTGGTGTCCACGGTTTTGGACATCGTACAAAACGGAATGGACATCGCCATTTTGGATACCTCCGCAGCCTGCCACATGCCGGATGTGCTGGAGATGCCCTACCGGCCGGTTGTTATCGGCGCGGGCGAAAGCGGAGAATTCGAGCACGCATACCGTCTGGGCGGGCCGACCTGCCTGGCTGGAGATGTGATTGGCGATTACTCTTTCCCGAAGCCTCTCCAGCTTGGCGACCGGCTGGTTTTTTGCGATATGGCGCATTACACGATGGTGAAGAACAATACGTTCAACGGCATAAACCTGCCGGCGATCGCACTTTATGATGAACAACAAGGCATGAGGGTCATCAAACAGTTTGGATATGAGGATTTCAAATCAAGGCTGTCATAACCGCTTCACCATTTATTTCCCATTTGTGAACGACTTAAAAAGCCCAGGTCTCCTGGGCTTTTCTGCTTCAGCCATGTGCTGGCTTTTCGCCTTTCCACTTGCCCAAAAATAGAGGTTGACAAATTCAATAAACTGAACTATTAATTAGTAATCTAACAAAGGAGTGTGACCTTATATGGCTGAGCGGAAAAAGCGATACTGGAATTATATCACCATTGAACAGGTGAAAGAGATGGCCAAAGAGGCCACGACCGAGTCCGTTTGGAATGGTGAGCTGGAAACCGAGCAATTGGGGAGTTCGGAGGTTCTTGCGGGAAAGAAGCTGCGGTTTGAGTACATGAACGGCAGCATGGCGGAATACGAATTCTACGACAAGAGGTATCTGGCGTGGACAGATGGTGACGGTGTCTGGCATAAAGACGCTTACAGCGCTGTGCCCGGCCCAGATCACGATGAAATCGTTTTCCTGCACCATTACAAGGCGGGCTTTGATCTGCCAAGATGCTGCAATATGGTCATCGATCTTGAAACCGGTCTGGTGACTGCGGTGGAAGCCGTGGCAGGCAACATTGAAATTCCAAGAGAAGTGAGCCATGACATCCTGTTTGGTCAAATCGCAGGATTTAATGTCCCTGCGAACGCGCTTCGGCACACCTATACCACAGAGCTCGTGGGCAAAGCGATTCATTGGGGAGCCCCGAATGCTACGCGGCCCGGCATCAAATACATCTTCAGCTCGCCGCATTATTGCACCTACGTGATGAGATTTGCCAATGAAGATACATACTGGATGGCCACCCTTCCTGCCGAACAAATCAAGATTAAGAGCGGGCTATACTTTATGCCTGTGGTCGAGGCTCGCCAAACAGGATTCCAACTCAACATGCTGATGAACCTGGACACAATGCGCGACTGTCAGTCCGGCTTTGGGGTTGGCGCAAGCGGCCCTGCCGAACACCCCGACCGCCTGGAGATGCACCTGCATGCGGGACGGTGCGGAAGCTACACGACAATGGATACCATCCTTTAGCAATACCCGGAGCGAAGCCCGCGGAGAAAGGCCGCGGGCTTTTTCATTAGTCGAAGCAACACCATCGTGCCGCTTTCCACTGCCAACACAAAAGGAAAGCTGATCGCTCTATGCAATCAGCTTTCCTTTGTCATTTATCTACTCTTTTACCCAAATTATTGTGCTGGCTCGATGTCGGGGGTGATGCTTTCCAGAGCGGGTTGCACATCCGCCGCCTTCTCTTCCGCCGTATCAGGCGTGATGTCGCTCGTTGCCGACGCCTCCTGCGAAGCTGTCACTACGCCATTTTCAGTATCGACCTCCACAAACTCTGTTCCGGTTTCAGAAGTCGGTAAATCCACCATAGCCTGCTCTTCTACATGATCGATATCCGTAACCGTATCAACTGCTATTTCACCACTTACCTCAGGCTCGGTCACTGCGACCTCGTCATCTGCAGTGTCATTCTCATTGATCCCCAATGCTTCTGCCAACGCATTATGCGCGGCTGACTTGGCTGCGGCTAAGGTCTGGGCGATTGTCTGCACTCCGTTCATCCCAGCCGCAGCTGCCGATTGCACCGATTCTACACCGATCAGGTCTGTAGCCTCATCAATGGCTGTATCACCGGCCGTCTTAATTCCGACCAATTCTGTCCAGTCATCACCGGTGTATTCACTCTCCGAATAGGTCTCCAATTCAGCTGCCAACGCATTATGCGCGGCTGACTTGGCTGCGGCTAAGGTCTGGGCGATTGTCTGCACTCCGTCCATCCCCACCGTCGCTGCAGATTGCGCGGCCTCTACACCAGCCAGGTCTGTAGCTTCATCGATCGCTGTATCAGCGGCTGTCATGAATCCGTGTAATACCGCCCAGTCATCACCGGTGTATTCACTTTCCGAATAGGTTTCCAATGCAGCTGCCAACGCATCATGCGCGGCTGACTTGGCTGCAGCTAAGGTCTGGGCGATTGTCTGCACTCCGTCCATTCCAGCTGCCGCTGCGGATTGCGCGGCCTCTACACCAGCCAGGTCTGTAGCCTCATCGATCGCTGCATCACCTGCTGTCCAAATTCCATTCAATGCCGTCCAGTCATCCGGTGAATAATCACCCTGTGTATATGCTGCATGTGCGGTTTCTAAACTAATATGTGCCGCAATCTTCGCATCAGTAAGCAATGTATGAACAGCAGCCATTGCTGCTTCCGCGTTGCTTACTGCCATCACTACATCTGCAACAGAAGCAGCATTTTCTGTATCGCCTATTGCCATGGCATTCAGCAAGATCGTCCAGTTTTCCGGTGAATAATCACCCTGTGCATAGCCTGCAAACGCGGCATTCAGGCTGGCATGTGCTGCTGCCTTAGCGTCTCCAAGCAGGGTATGAACAGCAGCCATAGCTGCTCCCGCGTTGTTCAATGCCGTCATAACATCCGCAACGGAAGCAGCATTGTCGATTTCTGCATCGGCTGCTGCTTTAATATCCAACAAGATTTTCCAGTTTTCAGGTGAATAATCAGCTTGTATATAGCCCTTGAGCATGTTTATCATAACCTCCTAATAATTATGGGTTTCTCCTGTCACATAAGCGATGAGCCCTCCCAAAAACCTGTTTATCTGAGGGCAACCAAATTTATCATTTGATTCATTATCATCTTGCCTTATTCGACATTTGCTCCGTCACTAATTATACTTTTCCAATATTGGGATGTAAACAAATCCATGTCTTGCAGTGAGTTCCAATTATTTCCAGTTTATTCAAGACCTGTATCCAGTAAATGGAGAAAAAGCTTGCCATTGTTTCAATGACAAGCTACCGTTGTGTCTAATACCGTGTTGATACAATTACACGGTATGGTGCACTTGGTGCATAATCCCTGGTGCGTGGTGCATCTCTGGTTGCACAATTGAGCAAAAGCAATGGTAATGGTTTGGTTTATATCAGCTTTTCCTCTACATATTTGCCGTTTGCGATCGTGACTTCATCTGGGTGTGATTCGGCACGCCTGGACTCTTCCTCAACGATGATCCAGCCGTTATAGTCCGTTTCCCGCAGAAACTTCACTACGGTTGGAAAATCGATGACGCCATCGCCCATTGTTGCCCACTTCCCATTGCTGCCGATGTCCTTGAAGTGCACATGCCTGATGTGCTGGCGATATGCTTTGAATACCTCGAGAACATCCATGCCGCCTTTGGCGATGTGTCCGGCGTCCGGTGCGAAGCCCAAGAATTCCGGTTTGATATGATCCATCAGCTTCTCGTAGTCATCCCGGACCCGGAACACCGAGCCTTCCGGCGAGTTGGGGTGGAACGCGCAGGCGATTCCCTCGCCGGCTGCTCGCGCTGCCACTGCATTGATGCAGGCAATGGCGTTCTTCTGCCTATGCTGAAGATCTGACCGGTCCGGTCCAGGGAGCTGGCAAAGCACGAGCGGTGTTCCTGGAAAATGCTTCAAATACCTGACCGCCTTTGCAGCTTCCGCCCGCTCCTCGTCCGTCTCCCGCTCATGCGCCCACGGAAGCGCGAGCGTCAGCGCAGCCAGTGCAAGGTCATGGCTGCCAAGCTCCTCGGCTAGCATCCCTGGATCGTCATAATAGGAGCCGAGCATGCATGTCTCCGGCTCCACACCCGCATAACCGGCTTGCTTCAGCACATCCAGGATGTGCGGTATCTTCCCAACGTATCGTTCAAAGGACATCTGCCATGTATAGGTCTGGCATCCAAACTTGAATCCCCCCATAAGCTCCCTCCCTAGCGATGTTCCAGCAGGAACGATAGCGTCGCGTTGTTGAATTCATCCAGCTTCTCCCAGTGATGCGCATGGCCCCCACCTTGAATAACGGTCAAACGGGCGCCTGGAATGAGTTCGGCCATCGTCTCTGCGTAGTGCATCGGCGTGAAGATGTCCTGATCGCCCGCCGTAATCAGAAAGGGCGCCTGGATGAGACCCAGTCGATCCAGTGTGTCGTGATGTATACACGCCTGGCTTTGCGCCCGGAACGCCTCCACGGGCATCGGCCAGGGGTTATGCTTGCCCGATTCCTCACGGGCGAGCAGGTCATCCATACTGCGCGCGTGGTAATCCGGCGTAAAGATCCAAAGCTGCAAAAGCCGGTTGAACGCTACGGGGTCAGAGGTTGCGACAAGGCTTTCCAGCATTTCGAAAACCCTCTTCGTATATGCGTCGCACCTGGGCCAGGAGCTGATCACCGTCGCGCTCTTCACACGGCTTGGGTAACTTATGGCGAGCTCCTGCACGACCGCACCACCCATCGATATTCCGGAGAGATGAGCCATGCTGATGCCAAGGGCGTCCATGAGGCCTATGGTGTCTTCCGCCATCTGCCTGGTCGTATATGGGCCTTTAGGCTTTCCGCTTCTGCCCGCCCCGCGGTTATCCGGCATGATGCAGCGGAAGTGCTTGCTATATGCAGCAACATGATGCTCCCACAGGGAGCCATCCGCTCCGAGCCCCATGATCAGGATCAGCGGCTCGCCGCTTCCCCGCTCCTCATAGTGGATGTTGATGCCATTGGCAGTAATATCCGGCATACGTCATTTCCTTTCTGAAAAGGTTTATTACATCTGGATCCCTTCTGCGCTGGCCACCCCGCGAAAATGAACCGCCGCAGCATCGTATTCCGCTTCGCTGTTTAAATGCTCCATCATGAAAGGAATTGCTTGGGGCAGGGCATGGAGTTCGCGGATGTTGGCGGCGATGTCCAGCATCCCCTGCCCGGCCGGGACTTCCTCCAGTATCACACTGATGGCCGGCTCCCTCATACGGATGTCCTTGGCATGAGCTGAAACAATTCTGTCTCCAAATAGCCGGACGCACTCACGCATGATATCTCCGCTTGCCCAATATGCTCGCGGGCAATTGATTAAGTTGACGAGATCCAGATGAACTCCGAATTGCTTGCGGTCCACCGCATGCACAAGCTTATCAATCATCTCGGGGCTGTCGATGAAACAGAAAGGAAAAATCTCATAGGCGAAGAATGCCGTCTTCGGTTTCACAGCATCGATGAAATATCTTGCCATCTGCACGGCTTCGTCAAAGGCGCTCTCCGCAAAGTTTTTCGCTACATGCTTCGAGTTTCCGTTGCCGTGGCAATAGGAGCCAAAGATGTCTACCGCGCAGCGCGCCCCAAGCTCCTCAGCCAGAGCGAGAGCTTCCAGCATGGTCTTCTGATTCGCAGCTTTGTCCGTCGGATCAGTATCCACAAGGTTCTCCCAATAACCGACCTCTGCGATCATCACGTCTTCTGCCTCAAAAGCCCTGCGAATCCTTCTGATCTGTTGCGCATCATTCAGGCTCACCTTCGGGGCGTATGCCGCCGTGAAACCTTTCAAACGGTGCTCCCTGGCAAGCAGCTCAGGGTCGTCCGCTATAGCGCCGTGGCTCTCCCCCGCCCCGGCAGCCTTCTCGTTACCCAGGAAAACCGGGCCTCCGAATCTGATCATACCTAGCACCTCACACTTCATGTGCTCGAAAGCACAGATTCCTACTGAATAAACAGATTATACCATTTTATTTTTTGAATTGATCCCTATTTCCAGAAATACTGCAAGCAGACGGGCATGGGCCACCTGTTTGGTGCTGGGCCATGGTGTTTGGTGCATCTTTGGTGCACATTTGCGCGATACAGGCAAGACAGGTATATTGCCTCAGTTGAAAAAAAAGCACGGCATGCTATAATTAGTATTTATGGAATTTAGTATACCGCCTCAAAATCCCAAAGATTTGGAAGGAACTAAAGATTTTGAAGATTTTAGTAATTAACCCCGGCTCCACCTCCACAAAACTCAGTCTTTTTGAAGATGATACTTCACTTTTTGAGGAAAGCGAGTTTCACGACGCCCCCGTCCTGCTACAGTACCCCTCAGTGAATGACCAGGTTCCCTTCCGTAAACAGGTGGTTTTGAACATACTGCGACGGAATGGTTATGCTCCTGAGGACGTAGATATATTTGTAGGCCGCGGCGGAAGCGCTTACCCCCAGCATGCAGGAGTTATGCCAATTGATGACCGGCTCTACACTGATACATTGAATGCAGTGGGCGGCAGCGAGCACGCAGCAAAGCTGGGTGTGCTGTTGGCTTATGAACTTTGCATGGAGTACGGTGGGAAAATGTTCACTCTCAACCCCACCAATATTGATGAACTTTGCGACTATGCCCGCATGACCGGCATCGCCGGAGTGTACCGGAATGCCCAGACACATGCCTTAAATCAAAAGGCAGTAGCCTGTTACCATGCAAAACTCATGGGTAGACGTTATGAAGACTGCCGCCTTGTGGTTGCCCATATTGACGGCGGCGTGACGATAAATGCCCATGACTGCGGAAAAATGGTTGACGGAAACGTAGGCTCCGGCGGAGACGGTCCCTACGCCCCCACCCGTATCGGCAGTGTACCGGTACTCTGCCTGCTGGACTATATTGAGCAGCATTCCTTGGAGAAGGTACGGCTCTTGTGCTCCCGTGCTGGAGGCTTTGTCAGCCATTTCGGCACCTCCGATGCGCATAAAGTTCACCAAATGGTGGAAGCTGGGGACCGGAAAGCGGTTTTGGTGTGGAATGCCATGATTTATCAGAT
>JAEZSE010000012.1 GCA_023421955.1 Bacillota bacterium | reverse complement strand
ACCGGCCCGACAGGCGACACCGGCCCGACAGGCGACACTGGTCCGACAGGCGACACTGGTCCGACTGGTGCTCCAGGTACTCCTGGTGGCCCGACCGGTCCGACTGGCCCGACCGGCCCCACTGGACCGAGTGGGTTAGCAGCTTATGCGTATATCTATAACACCTCAGCGCAGACTGTTTCTATCGAACAGAATGTGAGATTCGATACCAATGGATTGCTGGTTGGTGTTACGCATGCTGCAGGCTCTGATTTGGTAACCTTGCAGGCAGCTGGTGACTATATTGTCTGGTTTTATACCAGCCCCATTGGTCAAGCCCAGTTCACATTGTATAGGGGTGCGGCCCCGCTTGCCGGTGCCACGTATGGAGTATCGGCAACCAGGCCGGATATCGGTTATGTTGCCTTCACTGCCGCAGCAAACGATGTGCTCACATTGAAGAACCACTCAAGCACAGGAGGGTCTGTCATTCTTGAGGTGAATCCTGGTGGCACGCAGATTGGGGTCAACGCGTCGCTCACAATAGAGAGAGTGTCCTGATAGTCTTTCAACGCGGCAAGAGATCAGCTCGATTGAACAGTTCCTGACACGATCATATATCGGCAGCGGGGCGGCGATGGCCGCTCCGCTTCATGTTTGAGGGCTTGTGGCATGGGAAATGGTGCATTCATACCATGAATTGCAACCAAAACATGGGAGTAACATGATGAACCGATATAAAATTTGCGTCTACGCCATCTGCAAGAATGAGGAAGCCTTTGTGGACCGCTGGATGGATGCCGTTTCAGAGGCCGACCTGGTCGTGGTAGCCGACACCGGCTCTACCGACGGCACTGTGGAAAAGCTCCGGGCCCGCGGTGCATTGGTCTATGAGGAAAAGATCACACCCTGGCGCTTCGACGCCGCGCGCAACGCCGCGATGGACCACATTCCTGATGATGTGGACATCTGCGTATCCAACGACATGGACGAGGTGTTTCGCCCTGGTTGGCGGGAGAAACTGGAAAAAGAATGGCAGCCCTGGCACACCCGCGCCAAATATCTCTTTACATGGGCGCATGGGCCTAACGGCAAACAGTTCACGATGGAAAAAATCCACCGCCGTCATGATTTTCGCTGGGTGCACCCGGTGCACGAGGTGCTGGAATATACCGGGCAGGATCCGGATGATACTGTGTGGGTGGAGGGCATGGTGCTGGATCACTTCCCCGATACCACCAAGGCAAGGGCCCAATACCTGCCGCTGCTGGAGCTGTCTGCCCAGGAAAACCCCAACGATGACCGGGTGGCTTTCTGGCTGGGCCGGGAATATATGTATTACGGCCGATGGGAGGATAGCATCTCCACGCTGCAGAGGTATCTGAAGATGCCCACAGCGTTGTGGAGCGAGGAGCGCTGCGCAGCGCTGCGGTTCATTGCCCGGTGTTATCACGCCAAGGGTGATGTGCAGAGTGCGAAGCTGATCCTCTTCAAGGCCGCCGCTGAATGCCCCACGGTGCGGGAACCGTGGCTGGCGATGGCGCGGCTGGGCTACCAGACCGGAGATTGGCCTCTGGCGCTGCTGGCTGTCTCGGAGGGGCTTAAGGTGAGAGCCAAATCTGGCAGTTACCTTTTGGAGCCGGAGGCCTGGGGCCCTGCGCTTCATGACTTCGGAGCAATTGCCTGTTACCGTCTTGGGATGCTGGAGCAATCTTTGACATATGCCAGGGAGGCATGCCGCCTGAGCCCTGAAGATGAGCGGTTGAAAAAGAACCTGCTGCTGGTGGAGGAAAAACTGGCTCAGATCAAGCAGGGGGCGGGCTGATGGGCGTGCTGAAAGTCTGCGTTTATGCCATTTGTAAGAACGAGCTGCAGTTTGTGGATCACTGGATGGACTCCATGGCCGAGGCAGACTGCATCGTTGTAACCGACACCGGCTCCTCCGACGGCACGGCGGAGCGCCTGAGGGAGCGGGGGGCCCAGGTGTTTGTGGAGGAGGTCAAGCCTTGGCGATTCGATGCGGCTCGCAACCTGTCACTGGAGCATGTGCCGGAGGATGCGGATATCTGCGTGTGCACCGACTTGGATGAGGATTTTGACCCCGGCTGGCGGCAGGCGCTGGAGGCAGCATGGCAGCCTGGCGTAACCAACGGCAAATACCTCTACAACTGGAGCTTCAAAGCCAATGGTGCACCGGATGTGCAGTTCAATTACTTCAAGGCTCATTGCCGCAAGGGATGGAAATGGGTGCACCCGATCCATGAGTGCCTGAGCTATGTGGGCGAGTGCCCTCAAAATGTGGTGTTCATCCCCGGCATGGTGCTGAACCACCACCCGGACCCCATAAAGTCCCGGGGCAATTACCTTCCGCTGCTGGAAATGGCCGTGGCCGAAAGCCCGATGGATGACCGGATGATGTATTATCTCGGGCGGGAATACATGTACAAGGGAATGTGGGACCAATGCATCCAGACATTGAAGCGCCACCTGGAGCTGCCTACCTCCCGTTGGAACGAGGAGCGTGCAGCGTCGATGCGGTGGATCGCGGCGTCCTTCCACCGCAAGGGCGACAGCACCCAGGCGCTTTGTTGGTACCTTCGTGCCATTGCCGAGGCGCCGCATATGCGCGAGCCATATGTGGAGTGCGCAAGGATGGCGTATCAGCTGGCCAACTGGCCGCTGGCATTCTACATGTCTGAGGAGGCCTTGAAAATCAAGAACAAATCACCAACCTATGTGAACATGGGCTATGCATGGGACCATTCACCGGACGATTATTGTGCCATTGCCTGCTACCGGCTGGGGCTTTATGAGCGGTCGCGGCAGCACGTGCTGGCAGCGCTGACCATCACGCCTGAAGACCCGAGGCTCCAGAGCAACCTGAGGCTCATCGAGGAGAAGCTTGCTTCGGCAGCCCGTATTCAGGGTTGATTTCGGTTGGGTGCTCCTTCACGATTCTGCTTGTATTGTTCTCACACTGGAATACAATATAAGTATATTAACAGGTGGAGGGTACTATATGTCCAGAAGCTCGAAGGGCCCCATTGTTTCGCTGGTGTCCATCTGCTCGGTTGTGGTGTTTTTGATTCTCGGGTTTGTGTATGGCCTGTGGCATCCGGGTTGGATTGTATTCTTTGCGGCACCGGTGACTGCCGCGATTCTCAATGTGATGGGCATCAAGGATGAGCCGAAGGGGCAAGGTGAGGATGCCAAACAATAAGCACCCTCACCGTGTAAACGCCTGCAGTTTGTCAATCAACCCCATCTCGTAGGCCTTTCGCACCATCGGGAACTCCTCCCGTCGGATGAAATAGAGCGTGGCATAGTTCCGCTGGATCTGCGTGCCGTGAAACAGGTAATGCTCCACGGCCTGAAACCCCTCCTCGGTGCTCACGACGCTCAGCGCATAATCCAGGATTTTGGATTCTGCAATTGTCATCTCCATTGTCAGCTGCTCCATCAAGGTATCCACAGCTGCTCTTGTGCCTGTTTCTGCCAGCCGAACGCATTGCTCCAGCATGGACTGGCCCATAGGATCAAATCCTTTCTTGTTGTATTAGCCACCTTCGTTTAGGAAACGGCTGATTTCTTCCGCCATCCCGATCAACACATGGCCGGCTTCCGGCAGTACGCGGAGATCAGCATGTGGCATCAACTTGGCCACTCGCTTGGCGGTATGGCCGGTGTGAAACATTGCGTCTCTGCCGCCGGCCATGGCCAGCACCGGCATTGAGAGCCGCTTGAGCTCGTTGTCATTAAACAGTGGCAGGAGCTCCTTGCGGTAGTTGAAGTGCTCGTCGATGAGCCTCTGGTATTGCATCACCACCTCCGGCAGCTCCTGAGAGCCATTGACCTTGGGCAGCAGCCTGCGCTTCATTCCTTCGCCCATCAGGCTGAACAGGGTGCTGGTGATCAGGAAGGACACCTTTTGAGCCCCAATGCCGGCTGGTGAAAGCAGAACTAACTTATCAACCTTATTAGGATACTCCGCGGCGAACTTCAATGCAACCCATGCTCCCAGTGAAATTCCTACCAGGCTGGCGCTTTTCAGGCCCAGCGCGTTGAATACGTCGCTCAGCCATTGGGCAAAGTCCACTCCGGCAAACGGGAGCTGCCGCTCGTCACTCATGCCCGGCTCGCCGGGCAGGTCCACGGCATACACCCGGTGCGTCCGGGTCAATACCGGCGCGTCACCCATCCACATCACCGAGCTCATGGCGCTGCCGTGCAGCAGCACGACGGCTGGCCCATCTGTGGGCCCGCAAGCGATCACGTGCGCCTGGCCGAAGCGTGTATCTGCAAAAGTCATCGTGTTGGGTGCCATCCAGTGCTTCAGCAGTCCACTGGTGAACCGGTGGATAGCCTCTTTGCCCTCCGGTGTCTTGAATGCTGTTTTCATGCTTTTCATATGAGCCACTCCTCGCTGTCCAATTGAGTGTTCCCTGTAGAAACTAGGTTAATAATAACATAAGTTAAACTGTTCGTCAACTCTTCTTTTCTTTGATTGTTAAGAAAACATGAATGTCGTGCCAAAGATATTGACAAACAAAACCCCCGGTGCTATTTTATCATTGTTAGCACTCGATACGGGTGAGTGCTAACACAAGGAGTGAACCCGGTGGAACTGAGCCCGCGCAAAATCAGGCTGTTGCAAGCCATCATAGACGACTACATCGCAACGGCAGTGCCGGTGGGTTCTCGCACCATATCCAAAAAGTATATGTCGGAGTTTTCGGCGGCCACGATCCGCAACGAAATGTCCGATCTGGAGGAAATGGGTTATCTGGAGCAGCCCCACACCTCTGCCGGGCGCATCCCGTCAGACCTGGCCTATCGGGTCTATGTGGACAGGATGCTGCAGGTGGGCGATCTCACGCCCGATGAAACCAAGGTGGTGCGGCGTTATTTCAACAAGCGCATGGAGGAAATGGAGCAGGTGGTCAAAAGCGCCGCCAGGGTGCTGAGCGACCTGACGGACTATACTTCGTTGGTGCTGTCTCCCCAGCTCATGCGCACCACAGTCAAGCGCCTGCAACTGGTGCCGGTGACCAAGGGCACAGCTCTTGTGGTGCTTGTGACCGATGCTGCAGTGGTGAAGGACACGATTATCCGCATCCCCGACAGCATGGACAGCGAAGATCTGCATGGCATCTCCGAGGCGCTCACAAAGCGCTTTGAAGGCCGCAGCATCACGGAGATCAGCTTGCAGGCGGTCAATGAAGTGTTAAGCGACATGGCCGAGCACCGCCGTTTTTTTGAGACGCTCACTGATACACTGAGCCGCACTGCCAATCAGGAATCCAACGATGTGGTGCTGGAGGGGGCCTACAACATCTTTCACCACCCCGAATACCGCAACGACGTGGAGCGGGCACAATCGTTCCTGATGGCGTTGGAAACAAAAGATAAGTTGCAGGAGATGCTGGCCCGGTCCACCAAATGGGAATTTACGATCACAATTGGCCGGGAGAATGAGATTGACGCGCTCAGGAACATGAGTGTGGTGACCGCCACCTACAAGCTGGGTGACCGGCCCATGGGTTCTCTGGGTGTGATCGGCCCCACCCGCATGGATTATGGGCGGGTTGTAAAACTATTGCATTATATCAGCCGGTCGTTGGGCGAGTGCATGTCTGGCATGCTGGGCGACGGACCGGCAGAACAGGAAGGGAAACAGCAATGAACCGAAAAAGAACCGCCCCGGAAGAGGAAACGGTGAAAGCCAACGAAGCGGCGCAGGATGCTGCCAACGAATGCGCGGCCTGCGCCGAGGAAGACCAGATCGCCCAGGAAATGAAGCGCCTGACCGAGGAGAGCGAAAAGGCGGCAAAGGAACGGGACGAATTCCTGAACCTGGCCCAGCGTGTGCAGGCGGACTTTGACAACTACCGCCGCCGCAATCAGAACGCCCGGGAAGACGCTTATAACGACGGTGTGCGCGACACGCTGTTGAAGTTCCTGCCGGTGCTCGATAACCTGGAGCGGGCAGCATCCGCGCAGGGCGAGGAAGGCGCTCTGAAAGAAGGTGTATTGCTGGTCGTCAAGCAGCTGACCGGCATCCTCACTGCCGCCGGCGTGGAGGAGATCCCGGCGCAGGATTGCGCTTTCGACCCCAACGTGCACAACGCCGTGATGCAGGAGGCCGTGGAGGGCTGCGCAAGCGGCCAGGTGGTAGGCGTGCTGCAAAAGGGCTACACGCATAAGGGGCGTGTGCTGCGCCACTGCATGGTGAAGGTTTCTGAATAGGAAACAAACTCCAACCCAAACCGGGCTGGATTTTGAATAAAGAATAGAAAGAACAGGCAATAAGCCAGGAGGTACATAGAAATGGGAAAGATCATAGGCATTGACCTTGGCACAACGAACTCGTGCGTGGCAATTCTGGAGGGCGGCGAGCCCGTCGTCATCCCCAACGCCGAAGGCGGCAGGACAACGCCGTCTGTCGTGGCATTCTCCAAGACCGGTGAGCGCATGGTGGGCCAGGTGGCCAAGCGCCAGGCCATCACCAACCCTGACCGCACCATCAGCTCCATCAAGCGCGACATGGGTACCAACCGCAAAGTAAACATCGACGACAAGAGCTACAACCCGCAGGAGATTTCTGCGTTCATCCTGATGAAGCTGAAGGCCGATGCCGAAGCTTATCTGGGTGAAAAGATCACCCAGGCGGTCATTACAGTGCCGGCCTACTTCAGTGACAGCCAGCGCCAAGCCACCAAGGATGCCGGTCGCATTGCCGGCCTCGAGGTGCTGCGCATCATCAATGAACCCACAGCCGCTTCGTTGGCCTATGGGCTAGACAAAGAACACACCCAGAAGATCCTGGTCTACGATCTGGGCGGCGGCACGTTCGACGTGTCGATCCTGGAGATCGGCGATGGCGTGTTTGAAGTGCTGTCCACCAACGGCAACACCCGCCTGGGCGGCGACGACTTCGACCAGAGGGTCATGGATTACATGGCCGATGAGTTCAAAAAGAGCAACGGCATTGACCTCAGGGCCGACAAGATGGCGCTTCAGCGCTTGAAGGAAGCCGCCGAAAAGGCCAAAATCGAGCTTTCTGGCATGATGCAGACCAACGTGAACCTGCCGTTCATCACGGCGGACGCGTCCGGCCCCAAGCACCTGGATATCACGATCACCCGCGCCAAGTTTGACGAGCTGACCCATGACCTGGTGGAAAAGACTATCGGGCCCGTGCAGCAGGCCATGAAAGACGCCGGCGTGACCAACGACCAGATCCATCGCGTGATCCTGGTGGGCGGCTCCACCCGCATCCCCGCCGTGTTTGACACCGTGAAACGCCTCACCGGCAAAGACCCCTACAAGGGCGTCAATCCTGACGAGTGCGTCGCCGTGGGCGCTGCCATCCAGGCTGGTGTGCTGGGCGGTGAAGTGAAAGATGTGCTGTTGCTGGACGTGACTCCGCTGTCACTGGGCATTGAGACGCTGGGCGGCGTGTTCACCAAGCTGATTGACCGCAATACCACGATCCCCAGCAAGAAGAGCCAGGTGTTCTCCACCGCCGCCGACGGGCAGACCAGCGTGGAAATCCACGTGCTGCAGGGCGAGCGCGAGATGGCCAGCGGCAACAAGACGCTGGGCAAGTTCCAATTGACCGGCATCCCGCCGGCCCCCCGCGGCATCCCGCAGATCGAGGTCACCTTCGACATCGACGCCAACGGCATCGTGCACGTGTCCGCTAAGGACCTGGGCACCGGCAACGAGCAGAAGGTCGTGATCACTGCCAGCACCAACATGAGCAAGGATGATATCGACAAGGCCGTGAAGGAAGCCGAGCGCTTCGCTGCCGACGACAAGAAGCAGAAGGACCTGATCGAAGCGAAGAACCACGCCGACCAGTTGATCTTTACCAGCGAAAAGGCGGTCAAGGATCTTGGTGACAAGGTGAGCGCTGACGACAAGGCCAAGATTGAGGCTGAGATCGAAAACGTCAAGAAGGTCAAAGACGGCGAAGACGCCGAGGCGATCCGCCAGGCTACCGAGAAGCTTGCCCAGGCTTCGTACAAGATCTCCGAGGAGCTCTACAAGCAGGCGCAGGCCCAGCAGGGCGCCCAGGGCGGCCAGCAGGCCGGCCCGGATTATAATGCGCACCAGGGCGGCGACGACAACACGGTGAACGCCGACTACGAGGTGAAGGAAGACAAGTAGTATCCCTCACTCTCAATCTCTGAAACCCTCACCCCCTGCCCCCTCCCCCATGGGATTGGGGGAGGGGGTAAGGTTTGATATGGGGGCTACGCCCCAGCTTCCCAGTAGGGGCTGGGCTCCGTCCCGGCCCGAGAACTCCCCCCTGTCACCTGTGGGTGACATCCCCCCTCTATGAAGGGGGTAGGGAGGTAGCTTGTCCATGATATCGATGTACGGGCCGGGCTCCGTCCCGGCCCGCATAAACTCTGTAAGGACAACACCCATGACCCACTACGCCCTCCTGATTCAGTCCGGCTTCGGAAAGGCCGACGCAGAGGCCGCAAGGCAGCTTTGCCTTGCGGAGTTTGCCGCGATGTCGCGGCTTTTGAGCCGGCCGGCGGAAGAAACAGAATACAGTGCCATTGGCGGCGTGCCAGTCGTTTTGTTTCGTGCGGCTGGGCCCCTTTCGGAGGCAGATGGCGCGCTCCTGCGGCGGCTGTCCTTTTTCTATGGGCTGTTTGAGGTGGCGGAGCTTGCGGGCCGGAAAGCGTTGCTGCCGGTGGAACTGCCGGACAGCCGCTATTTCCCCGACCATCTGGGCAGCATGCTCAAATATGCCGGCAAGACCAATGAGCGCTTTACACGCATGATGATCAACCTTGCGACTTCTGCCTGTCGGACAGGCAATGAAGGTGTGCCGCGCCTGCTCGACCCAATGTGCGGTAAAGGCACCACGCTATTTGAGACGCTTGTTGATGGCATGGATGTATCCGGCGTGGAAATCACCCGGTCATACTGGCAGGAAGCACAGTCTTATCTTGTGAAATTCCTGGAGATGGGCCGTTACAAGCACAAGGCTTCCTCCGAGACTGTGCCGGACAAAAAGGGCCGTAAACTGGGCGATGTGTTTTTGCTTACGATGGCCAACAACAAGGCCGATTTCGATGCCGGAAACGTTCGCACGCTGCGGCTGGTGCATGGCGACAGCAAGCACACAGGGCTCTTTTTCAAGCGTGCCAGCCACGACATGCTGGTGTGCGACCTGCCCTACAACGTGCAGCATGAGGGCAAGGGCGCCGGGGCAGGCCGTGAGGACCTGGCCAAGCTGCTGGACCAATGCCTACCTGGCTGGTGCCTGGCGCTGAAGCCCGGCGGCAGCGCGGCGCTGTCATTCAATGAGCACACGCTTAAACGCACCGCCGTGGAAGAAACACTCGAACGCCATGGGTTCCAGGTGCTGCGGGATGCGCCTTTTGGCGGCTGCCCCCACCGGGTGGACCAAGGCATCAAGCGAGATTTTGTGGTGGCGGTTAAGTCATAATCATCATATATAGCAATGGAAATATCAGGAATGCCTCTGTCAAGCGGAAACAACGTTTGATCCAGGGGGCTTTTTCCTGTAAAATACCATGGTATTGTATATAATAAACATTCCCGGGAAGAGGATTGAATCAATTCATGGCAGAGAAACGCGATTATTATGAAGTATTGGGCGTGGGCCGCGACGCCAGCATCGACGACATCAAGCGGTCGTTCCGCAAGCTGGCCAAGCAGTACCACCCTGACATGAACGATGGCGACAAGACCGCCGAGGCCAAGTTCAAGGAAGTGAACGAGGCCTATGAGGTGCTGTCAGACCCGGACAAGCGTGCCCGCTATGACCAGTTCGGCCATGCGGCCGATCAGCCGGGCTTTGGTGGCGGTGGCTTCAGCGGCGATTTTGGCGACATTGGCGATATCTTTGATATGTTCACCGGCGGGATTTTTGGCGGAGGCGGGCGCAGCAGGCCGAAGGGCCCCCAGCAGGGCAACCACCTGCGCTATGACCTCACAATCAGTTTTGAGGAAGCGGCTTTCGGTGTGGAAAAGGAAATCACCTTCACTCGGGAGGACAACTGCACGGCCTGCGGAGGCACCGGCGCCAAGGCCGGCACCAGCCGCAAGACCTGCCCCACCTGCCATGGCCGGGGCCAGGTGTCCAGCTCCATCCGCACGCCTCTTGGTATGATGAGCACAAGCCGCCCCTGCACCGATTGCGGCGGCGAGGGCACCAAGGTGGAAAGCCCCTGTCCGGAGTGCTCCGGCCGGGGCCATGTGCGGAAGCGCCGCACCTTGAGTGTAAAAATCCCCGCTGGCATAGACAATGGACAGCGCATCGCCGTGCGCGGCGAGGGCGAGCCGGGCATCAAGGGCGGCCCTAGCGGCGACCTATATGTGCACATTGCCGTGCGGCCTCACAAGCTTTTTCAGCGCGATGGTTATGACATTTCCTATGAGCTGCCGATCACCTTTTCGCAGGCTGCGCTGGGCGATAAGATCGACGTGCCCTCCCTGGAAGGGCCCACATCCTTCACCATCCCCGAGGGCACCCAGCCGGGCACCACCTTCCGCCTGGAGGGCAAGGGCATTACGCGGCTGCAAGGTGCCCGCGGCAAGGGCGACCTCTTCATCAAGGTGAAGCTTGAGGTGCCGCAGAAGCTGGACAACAAGCAGAAGGACCTGCTCCGCGAGTTTGAGGCCAGCCTGGCCGGCAAACAATACAAGGAGAAAAAGGGGTTCATGGACAGGCTGAAGGAGATGTTTTGATCTTCCCACCCCCAACCCCCTCCCCGGCATCATCTGCATTCCTGTTGGGCTATCGGTGGGGAGGGGGCAAGTGTTTGCAGGGCTTCGCCCTGCATCTGGGAAATCCCCCCGTCGCCTGATGGCGACACCCCCCTTATCAAGGGAGGGTAAGGATTTGCCCTGTTCATGATGTGAATGTGCGGGCCGGGCTCTGTACCAGCCCGCGCAATAGCCAAGAGAAGAATGTATCTATAGATAAATGACATTACCGTATTGATCAAAGGAGCACACCTTGGACTGGAAGCAAATCACCGTCGCCACCACCACCGCCGGGGCTGACATGGTCTCGGAAATCCTCATTGAGGCCGGCGCCGCAGGCACCGCCATTGAGGATAGGGCAGAGGTGGAAGCCCAGCAGCGCCTGCCTGGCGACTGGGACTATATTGATGAAAACATCCTGAAGAACATGGCACTGGAAGTGCAGGTGATGGCCTGGTATCCGGTGGACAGCAGGCTTGCTGACACTTTGGTTTACATCCGCCAGCGGTTGAGCGATGTGCTGGCGATGGATCTGGGCTTTGACGCCGGCACTCTTGTGCTCACCGCCGGTGACGTGAAGGATGAAGACTGGGAAAACAACTGGAAGCAGTATTACAAGCCCTTTGAAGTGGGCAAGCGTCTTCTCGTGAAACCCATTTGGGAGCAGGCGGACAGCTCAGGCCGCACCGTCATTGAGATGGAGCCAGGCATGGCTTTCGGCACCGGCACCCATGAAACCACCTTTATGTGCCTCGAACTGCTCGATGAGGTTGTGCAACCGGGCATGGATGTGTGGGACATCGGCTGCGGCACCGGCATCCTTTCCGTGGCTGCGGTGCTTCTTGGCGCAAAAGGAGCAGTGGCGGTGGACCGCGACCCGGTGGCTGTGTCTGCCGCGAAGATCAACTGCGAGCTCAACCATGTGGAAGGCTTAGTGGATGCGCGGCTGGGTGACCTGATGAAGGGCCTGGCCGGCCAGCCCGATCTCATTGTCGCCAACATCATCGCTGAGGTCATCATTGCGATGGCTGCCGATGCCTTCGCCTCGGTCAAGCCCGGCGGGTTGTTCCTCTGCTCCGGCATCATCCTGGCCCGTGAAGAAGTAGTGAAGCAGGCACTCCTTGCTGCCGGTTTCATGATCCTTGATGTCAAGCACATGGGCGAATGGGTCGCTGTGTTAGCAAAAAAGCAATGAATCAAAAGCGCGCCGCCCTTGTCACACTTGGCTGCAAGGTGAACTGGTATGACTCCCAGGCCATGGCTGAAAGCCTGAAGGCTGCAGGTTTTATTTTGGTTGTCGAGGGTGAGCCAGCCGATGTCTACATCGTGAACACCTGTGCCGTCACCGCAGAGGCGGAGCGCAAATCACGCCAGACGGTGCGCAAGATGCTTCGGCTGCATCCCAGTGCCGCTGTGATTGCCGTGGGCTGTTCCACACAAAAGGATCCTCAGGCGTATGCCGCCATGGATGGCCTGGCTGCTGTGAGCGGCATGGAGCGCGGCGTAGTGGCGAGTCTTGCAGAGCGGGCAGCCGAAGGGGAGCGGGGCATGATGGAGCAGGCTGCCCCCGCCTTTTTCTTTGAAGAGCTGCCGGCCGACACCCAGCAGGGCCATACGAGGGCAGTGCTGAAGATCGAGGACGGCTGCGATGCGCATTGCGCTTATTGTGTCATCCCGGATTTGAGGGGTGAACCCAGAAGCCGCTCGCTTTCGTCCATTCGCAGGGAAGCGGAGGTACTTGCTGCGAGAGGCTTTCAGGAGATTGTGCTCGTAGGCATCAACCTGGGCCGTTATGGCGTTGGCCTTTCGGAGCCTTCCGCATTGGCCGGTGCCGTGGAGGCTGCCACTTTGCCAGGCATTGCCCGCATCCGTCTGGGCTCGCTGGAGCCCGATGCTGTGAATGCCACGCTGCTGGACCACCTGTCTTCGGTGCCGCAGTTCTGCCCTCATTTCCATCTGTCGTTGCAAAGCGGTTGTGCGGAAACCCTCAGGCGGATGGGCCGCCGCTATAATCCAACGCAGTTCATGGAAAAGCTCCGGTTGATCCGTGACCGTTGGCCCGACGCAGGTATCACCACCGACGTGATCGTGGGCTTCCCCGGCGAAACGGATCAGGAGTTCGCCGAGTCCTGCGCGTTTGTAGCTGCCGCTGGGTTTCTGAAGGTGCATGTATTTCCCTATTCCCGCCGGGAGGGCACCAGAGCTGCAGAGATGGCAGGCCAGCTGCCCAAAGCCGTGAAGGAAGCCCGCGCTGCGGCAATGCAGGCAGCTGCCGCGCCGGGCGCGCAGGTTTCCCTAAACCGGATGATTGGCAAGACCGTGCCCGTGCTCTTTGAGGAACCGGCTGCGGGCAGGCCCGGCTGGCTCCGGGGCTATGCAGCTAATTATGTGGATGTGATTGCTCCCGCCGGCGGAATCAAAGCCGGAGAGATCGCGCCTGTGCGCTTGCAAGAGGCTGAGGGAGAGGCTATCATTGGGATCATCAGCCAACCAGCAGCTAAGGAGGAGTTCACCAATGCCTGATTGTGTCTTCTGTAAAATTGCTAACGGCTTAATTCCGTCCTCAAAGGTTTATGAGGATGACCGGTATTACGCGTTTCGCGACATCAGCCCCGCCGCGCCGGTGCATGTGCTGGTGATTCCCAAGCAGCATACAGCAAATGTGCTGGAGGGCGCCGCTGTGCCTGGCTTGATGGATGGCCTGATGGCTGTGGCCGCCAGCATTGCCCGTCAGGAGGGTTTGGAGGAGGGCGGCTTCCGCCTGGTCATCAACACCGGCGATGACGGAGGTCAGTCGGTGCACCACCTGCACTTGCACATCCTTGGGGGCAGGGCGCTTGCCTGGCCTCCGGGCTGATGATTACACCGCAGGCAAGCTGTAAAACAGTGTTCGGAAGACCTGTGGGATCATGGTTCTATGCGATTTCCGGGGAATTGAAAATTTCCTTTCTCCTGACAAAATTTTGTTGACAACAGCTTTACATTGATTGTAAAATGATATCCGGCTTCTCCGCTGCCGGAACTGCGGCGCTTTGGAGTTGCCATGCGGGTATTTGCGGGTGTAACTCAATGGTAGAGTTCTAGCTTCCCAAGCTAGCTACGTGGGTTCGATTCCCATCACCCGCTCCAAACACTATTTTAGCACTCGGCGAAGTTCCGGAGTAGCAAAAGGAGGAAATTTCCAAATGGCAAAGGCGAAATTTGACCGCAACAAGCCCCACGTTAACATCGGCACCATTGGTCACGTTGACCATGGCAAGACCACATTGACGGCTGCCATCACGATGGTTCTGGCCAAGTTCGGCCGCGCTGAAGTTATGCGCTATGACCAGATTGATAAGGCGCCCGAAGAGAAGGCCCGCGGCATCACGATAAACACCGCCCACGTTGAGTATCAGACCGAAAACCGTCACTATGCCCACGTGGACTGCCCCGGACACGCCGACTATGTCAAGAACATGATCACCGGCGCCGCGCAGATGGACGGTGCGATCCTGGTTGTGTCCGCCGCTGACGGCCCGATGCCCCAGACCCGTGAGCACATCCTGCTGGCTGACCGCGTCGGCGTTCGCTACATCGTCGTGTTCATGAACAAGGTCGATATGGTGGATGACGAAGAGCTGCTCGAACTGGTTGAGATGGAAGTCCGCGACCTGCTGAGCCACTACAAGTTCCCCGGCGACGAGATTCCGATCGTAAAGGGTTCCGCTTTGAAGGCGATGAACGCCGCGATGGATACCGCCACTGACGTGTCCACTCACCCCGACTGCAAGTGCATCTTCGATCTGATGGCAGCGGTTGACAGCTACATTCCCACGCCTGAGCGCGATGTGGACAAGCCCTTCCTGATGCCTGTTGAAGATGTTTTCTCCATCACCGGCCGCGGCACAGTCGCCACGGGCAGGGTTGAGCGCGGTAAGGTCAAGGTGCAGGACACTGTTGAAATCGTCGGCATGATGGAAAAGCCCCGCGCCGTCGTCGTGACCGGCGTCGAAATGTTCCGCAAGCTGCTGGACGAAGCCCTCGCCGGCGACAACATCGGCGTGCTGCTTCGCGGTGTGCAGCGTGATGACATTGAGCGCGGCCAGGTGCTGGCCAAGCCCGGCTCCATCACTCCCCACACCCATTTCAAGGGCCAGGTGTACGTGCTGAAGCAGGAAGAGGGCGGCCGTCATACTCCGTTCTTCAATGGCTATCGCCCGCAGTTCTACTTCCGCACCACCGACGTGACCGGCTCCCTGAATCTGCCTGACAAGGTGGAGATGGTGATGCCCGGTGACAACATCGAGATGGAGATCAAGCTGATCACCCCCATCGCCATGGACGAAGGCCTCCGTTTCGCTATCCGCGAAGGCGGCCGCACCGTGGGTTCTGGTGTCGTCACCAAGATCGAAGGCTAATCCGAGTCTGAAAATCGCAAACATAGAAAGCAGGAGTGTAATGCTCCCGCTTTCTTTGTTTGCATATGGTCAATATTCTATTGACATCGATGGATTTACGTGGTAAATTAATCAGTGCGTCTGTTTTTAGGCAGCGCAACACGACAGGGGGTGCAATCAATGAGAGTGCGGATCACGCTGGCCTGCGGTGACTGCAAGCAGCGCAATTATGATACGATGAAAAACAGGAAAAACGATCCAGACAGGCTGGAGCTGAAGAAGTACTGCCGCTTCTGCAAGAAGCATACTGCTCACAGGGAAACCAGATAACCACCGGGTTCCGGGGGAAGTTGCGAGGGATTCAAATGGCGACAGAAAAGAAGGACGTGCATCCTGTGCTAAAAAAGGATGTCCAGAAGAAAGATAAGGCGAAAGCGCCCGCTTCCAAGAAGGCAAGAAAAGTTGACCTGAAGAAAACGGCGATTTCCATCGGCCACTTTTTTCGCGACGTCTTCTTTGAACTGAAGAAAGTCACATGGCCCACCCGCAAAGAGTTTGTCTCGTATTCCATTGCCGTGGTGGTATTTGTTGTGATTTTCGGCGCGATCATCTACGCGATGGACCAGCTGCTCCTGCTGGGCCTGAGGTTCATCGCCTGACGACCGAGGCTCAAGTGAGGAGGTTGGGGCGCGCCTGAAAGGCGGCTCCCTTCGAAATGGCGGATTTGGAAAATGCCAAGTGGTATGTCATCCACACTTATTCCGGTTATGAGAATAAGGTGAAGGACAACCTTGAAAAAACAGTGGAAAATAACCCGGGCCTTCAGGAATACATTGCTGAGGTCAAAGTTCCCATGCAGGAGACCTTGAAGGTGGATAAACGCACCAACAAGCATGTCACCAAAATGGAGAAGCTTTTCCCCGGCTATGTCATGGTTAAAATGATCATGAATGACAAGATCTGGTCCGTCGTGCGCAACACGCGCGGCGTAACCGGTTTTGTAGGTCCGTCTTCGTCCAAGCCCGTGCCGCTTACCGATGAGGAAGTGGTGGCGATGGGCGTGGAGCGCATCCCACTGAAGCTCGATATCGAGGCGGGCGAGCAAGTCAAGATCATCTCCGGCGCGTTGGAAAACTTCATTGGTGTTGTGGAGGATGTCTATCCTGACCGCCAGAAGGTGCGCGTCAAGGTTTCCATGTTCGGCCGAGATACGCCGGTCGAGCTGGACTTCGTGGAAGTCCGCAAGCATTAATCAGGCAAGCACCCCGCAAGGGGTTCGTCACTGCAGTGGGAGGGCACGCCGCTGCTGTATCACAATGACGGCGACCCACTATTACCACAATCGCTCAGGAGGGAATTATCATGGCAAAGAAGGTAACCGCAGTTGTCAAGCTGCAAGTCAACGCCGGCAAAGCCACTCCCGCGCCGCCTATCGGCCCGGCGCTCGGCCAGCACGGCGTGAATATCATGGGTTTCTGCAAGGAGTTCAATGCCCGCACCGCAGATCAGGTGGGCTTGATCATCCCCATTGTGCTCACTGTCTATTCAGACAGGTCATTCACGTTCATTACCAAGACGCCCCCGGCGCCGGTTCTGATCAAGAAGGCAATCGGTATCGAAAGCGGCTCTGCCCGGCCCAACACAGAAAAAGTTGCCAAGATCAAGAAGTCCCAGGTGCGTAAGATCGCCGAGACCAAGATGCCTGATCTCAATGCTGCCAGCGTGGAAGCTGCGATGAGCATGATCGCTGGCACGGCCCGCAGCATGGGCGTCACCGTTGTAGACGACTGATCTCACTGGCAGATTACCCAAATAAGTGGGAGGAACCAAGTTCCGCTAACACCACAAGGAGGTTGCAACATGCAAAGAGGCAAGAAGTATCAGGACAGCGCCAAGCTGATTGACCGCACCAGGCAGTATGCCGCCGCAGAGGCGATGGCGCTGGCAGTCAATACGGCAAAGGCCAAGTTTGACGAGACGGTGGAAATCTCCATCCGTCTTGGTGTGGACCCCCGCCATGCTGATCAACAGGTGCGCGGCACCGTCGTGCTGCCCAACGGCACCGGCAAAACCCAGCGCGTGCTGGTGTTTGCCAAGGGCGATGCCGCCCGTGCCGCGGAAGAAGCCGGTGCGGATTATGTGGGCGCAGAGGAATACGTCGAAAAGATTACCAGCGAAAACTGGTTTGAGTTCGATGTCTGCGTGGCCACGCCCGATATGATGAGGATCCTGGGCAAGTTGGGCCGCGTGCTCGGCCCCAAGGGCTTGATGCCGAACCCCAAGAGCGGCACCGTGACCAATGATGTGGGCCGCGCCGTGCAGGAGATCAAGTCCGGTAAGGTGGAATACCGCATCGACAAGACCAGCATCTGCCACGTACCGATCGGCAAGGCGTCCTTCGGCCAGGAGAAACTGCTGGAAAACTTCCAGACGCTGCTGGACGCCATTGTGCGCGCCAAACCTGCGGCTGCCAAGGGCACCTACTTGAAGAGCGTCGTCGTGCATGCCACGATGGGCCCTGGAATCAAGATCATGACGGCCGGCGGCTGATCTGCCAAGGGCTTTCAGGGTAGGAGTAAAAGAGGCACTGTTGATGGCGGGGTAAGAGGATGCCCCGCCATTGCTTTATTTCTGAGTGAGGCGCGAATATTCAATCCTGTGCAACGCATTGCATGTAGCCTCGGTGAACATAATCGCAGAGAATGGATCGTTGGAAGGTTATTGTAGAGATAAGTCGTTGGGCTGCATTCATTTTCGCTGGCAGTATTGCGCGAATGCAGTTCGATTGAAAGGATTGATGATCCATGATCACCACGATTCTTATTTGGGTCCTATTTGGAGCCCTAGTTGGTTGGGTTGCCAGTATCATTACGAAGAATAACGCCCGCATAGGCGCTGCAGCAAACATCCTTGTTGGCTTGATCGGCTCGTCGATCGGCGGCTTCCTTGCTCCTATGCTGGGTATCGGCTCTTATTCACAATTCAGTTTTTGCGGCTTTTTGATCTCGCTGGCAGGTGCGGTCATTCTATTGTTTATTTTGAATCTGTTCTGGCGAGGCCGTCGCAATTGATTGTCTTTACTGCTGAACTACAATCATGGTGGAGTGGAAACCGCTCCACCATTATTTTATGTGCTTATAACAATATCAGGATAGATAACTGTTTGCTTATGGCTAAAACTACCACCTCAGCCATGATGTGTCAACGTTAGTCGCCACACATCTGTAAATACTATCAGTGCTGAAATCATTACATGGAAAGGATCATGAATTATGTGGATTATTCTCTGGGTACTCTTCGGCGCACTGATTGGCTGGATCGCCAGCATCATCACAAAGAACAATTCCCGCATGGGCGCGGGCGCCAACATCCTGATCGGTTTGCTGGGCTCATTGGTGGGCGGTTTTGTGGCCTCGTTGCTGGGCTTTGGAGGAATTTCCGAGTTCAGCCTGATGGGAATCTTGTTCTCAGTGGGCGGCGCTGTGCTGATCCTGTTGATCGTCAACATGTTCACCAAGGGCAAAAGATAAGCTGCGGTTGCCACTTCAGCGGAGCGTGCATAGGATGAAGCATCTGCTAGATGGAGCTGATTCCAATGCCTGTGCTTCCCTATGACCGCGCCGCCGCTGTGGCCTATGCCCACCGCTGGGCTTTTGACCGCAATCCCCGCTACTATGATTATTCAGAGCTTGGGGGCGACTGCACAAACTTCACTTCCCAATGCATCTATGCCGGTGCTGGTGTAATGAATTACAGGCCGGTGATGGGTTGGTATTATAGTAATGCCAACAACAAAAGCCCATCATGGACAGGTGTACCATACTTGTATAACTTCATGACAGGCAACAGTGGTGTTGGCCCTTTTGCTACAAAAGTACCTATGGACGGCGTGCAGCCAGGAGATTTTTTGCAGCTTGGTGACGGCACAGGCCGGTTTTATCACAGCCCATTTATTGTGGCTGTGGGCAGCCCTGCCGCGCCAGACAACATTTTGGTGGCTGCCCATACGTATGACTCCGACAACCGCCCGCTTTCCACCTATACATATCGAGCCATACGCTTCCTGCACATTTTGGGCGTGAGAAGATAATTGTCATTTCTGGCTCCTCCTGCGACATTTGGCGCGGTTGCAATGGCGTTGATGTTGCTGTGGCGTTATAATTATGTCATTCAGGAAATGAGTGGGGTAGGAATGATGAATTACACCGTCAAACAGAAGATCATGGCTTTTGGCAAGCAGTACCGCGCTTTCGATGGATCCAGCAATCAGGTCTATGAGATCCGCTCGATGATACTGTCACCGGAGCGTCGCAAAGAAGTCTACGATATGGCTGGAAGGCTGGTCGCCTGGTCGGAGTGGCCCGTGATGAGCGAACGGGCATCACTGCAGGCTAGTACCCACAGTGGCTCGCTGGAAGTGCCGTTTATGAGCTTTACACCGGAGTGGAATGGCAATTATGACAGCGTATCCTTTGAAATCACAGGTGACTTCTTTCGGCGTAATTTCGACGTGCGTGTGGGCGGAAGGCAAACCGCCACGATTGGCAAGGAGTTCTTCGCCTTTAGTGACACTTATGAGGTGAATGTGGATGAGAGCGTGATGGCACCAGAAATTGTGTTGCTCCTCGTCGCAATCATTGACCACAAGTATCACAGTGATAAAAATTGACGGCTAAATGTCAGTAAGCCCGTGAGGGGAACCTCTCGGGCTTTTCTTTTTTGGGAAATACCTGTCGACAATCAGAAAACTGGCTGCTATAATTACTCTGACACACAGAGCACTATCACGCAGAGCACATGTTGTCGAGGCGAGAGCGTGGTGTTAAGGGCAAACCATACCAATCATAAAATCAGTGTATGAACAACAGAATTAAATAAATAAACAAAAGATACATTGAGATTGAAGAAAAGATTAAAATTATTAAGTTGTTACTTGCGATAAATTAATTGTGTGAGTATAATTGTTGACAAAATGATCTGCTGGAGGGCCGCTTGCCATGGAAGACACAAAGAAAAAGGGGATGCTGCTCCCGCCATTGTTTCGAATCCTGCGGGAGAACCGCAGGTATAACCTTTGGCTGGCGCTGATGGCCGTGGCGGCGTCGCTGGATGCCGTGGGCCAGATCCTCATGGCTTGGACATTTTCCAGTATGGTGGACAGCACCATCGGCAAGGACATGGCCGGCTTTGGCGCACATTTGTTGGATATTGTGGGGTTGTTGGTGTTGGGGCTGCTGATGGCAGCTCTGGCCCGCTATAGCACCGGTCGCTATTCCAGCCTCAGCGCCCGCAATCTGCGGATGCGGTTGGGAGCCAAGTTCGCCCGGCTCTCCATGCCCTGGTTGGAGAAGCGACGCACCGGCGATCTTTTGTCGCTGCTGGGGAATGACTTGAACCAGTTCACCGGCTATGTGGAGGAACAACTGCGCTGGGTGTTCAGTGATGTGGCGAGGTTTACACTATCTTTGGCTTATATGATTTATTTGAACCCCTGGCTCACGCTGGCCACGGTGGCCTATGTGCCCATTGGCGCAGCCATCTCGATGCTGGCCGGCAAGCCCGTGCAACGGCTCACAGAGGAGCAAAACAAAAAGCTTGGCGGCGCCAACGCCATCGCGCAGGACGCTGTGAGCGGCCACAGCGAGGTGAAGGCCTTTGGCATGCAACCCTGGATCATGGAGAGATTCTCCGGGGCGCTTGAGGGGTGGAAGAAGACAGGCCTTCGCGTGGCCAACGCGCAGGTTCCCGTGGGCGTGGCGGCCACAGTCAATCTGGTCATTCCATATCTATTGTTGTGCGGGGTGGGTCTGACATTTGTTTTGAATGGCAGCATGACCGGCGGCCAGCTGCTGGCCTTCATCATGGTGACCAATGGCGTGATGAACCCGCTGATGTCGCTTACCTGGCGCATCACTGAAATGCGCCGGGCCGCCGGAGCAGCTTCCCGGCTGTCTGAAGTGCTGGACAGCCCGGAGGAGCGCTCCGGAGGGGAGCTCCTCGCGGTTGCCCTGGATGTGCCGTTGGTCAGTTTCCGCAATGTGAGCTTCTCCTATGCCCGCGATAACGGCGATGGCACTTCTACACCCCAGCAGGTGTTTGCCGGGCTGGATCTGGACATCCATCCCGGAGAAAAGGTGGCTGTGGTGGGCCAGAGTGGCAGCGGCAAGAGCACACTGCTCCGGTTGGTAGCGGGGTTTTATGAGCCGGATAGCGGGCAGGTGCTGTTTGGCGGCCATGCGTTGCCCCTGTGGGAGCTCCGGGAGCTCCGCAGCCACATGGCCCTGGTCGATCAGGACACCTATCTGTTTCCTGGCACCATCGGGGAAAACATCGCCTGCGGGGTGTTCGGTGACCGTGAGCCTGCTTCAGAGGATCAAGTCACAGAGGCGGTGCGTCTGGCCAGGCTGGATGACTTTGTGGCAGGCCAGACGGAAGGGCTGCACACGTCGGTGGGCGAGCGGGGCAGCAAGCTCTCCGGCGGCCAGCGCCAGCGTGTGGCGATAGCTCGCGCTGCATTACGCAACGCGGAGTTACTAATGCTCGATGAGCCCACCAGCGCGCTGGATGTAACCACGGAAAAAGAAATCCAGCGGGAGCTTGAGGTGTTGATGCAAGGCCACACGGCATTGATCGTAACGCACCGGCTGTCAATGGCGCTGTATGCCGACCGCATTGTGGTGCTGGATGGTGGCGCGGTGGCTGAGCAGGGCACCCATGAGCAACTGATGGAGCGGAAGGGATTGTATTACGCACTCTACAACAAGCAAGTGGAGAACGCTGGAGGTGCGGCAGCATGAAAGCGACACTGGCTAATACTTGGAGATCTCTTTGGAGAATGCTGCAATATACCAAAGGTAATCGGGTGCAGTTCTATTCGGGTCTGTTGATCGATTGCTCTGATAGTTTGGTCACAAACGCCGTGTTCAGCTATGTGCTCATGCTCGTGTTTGCCGGCATCGAAAGCAAGGATCCTTCTTCTGTGGGAAAATCGGTGGTGGCACTGGCATTGGGGGCGATCCTGTTTCTGGCGGTGTTTGTGCTGGGGCCCTGGCTGCAGCAGCGGGCCAGCGTGAAGGCTGTGGCGCGATTGCGGCGGGATGTGATGGAACAGACGCTCAATCTGCCCACGGTGTGGTTTGACGAACGGCACAGCGGCGATGTGCTCTCCCGCCTGACTGCCGACATGCAGGCTGCCGAGCAATGCCTGGGCTGGCAGCTGCGGTTCCCATTGAAGGGGTTGATTGCCGGTGTGGGCTGCACCATCCTGATGTTTGCGCTGGAGTGGCGTATGGCACTGATCGCGTTGATGATTGGTTTTTTTTCCGTGTGGGCGATGAGCCGCTTTGCCACGCCGATCAAGAGGGTTTCAGACAAGATCCAGTCTGGGCTGGGCAAGGTGAGTGAGGCGGCTTCCGACTTGCTGGCAGCAGCGCCGGTCTTGCGTTTGTTTAACCTGGCCCGTTGGGCCGGCAATCGGATGGACGGGGCCAGCGAGGAGGTATATCGCCACACCCGCACCCGCGTCCGCTATCAAACCGGCCAGGATGTGGTCAACAACTTCAGCGGATGGGTTATGTTTGTGGGGTTGGTGCTGATTGGCAGCCTGGGCGTGATCCACCAATGGTTCAGCTTCGCCACTTTGATGGCGGTGATCCAGCTGAACAACGGGCTGGGCATGCTGTTTCAGACCATCGGCGGCTCATTTTCGCAGCTCCAGGGCTCTTTGGCCGGTGCAAACCGCGTGTTTGAGATGCTGGATGCCGAAAAGGAGGCAGGTGACGACGGGGTACTGGCACCACTGGAGGGCAGCCCGGCCATCCGGCTGCACGATGTGACATTCTCCTACGAGGAGGGCCATGATGTACTGAGCAATCTGAGCGCTACGGTGCAGGCTGGCGAAAAAGTGGCGCTGGTGGGCGGCAGTGGCTGCGGCAAGAGCACTGCTTTGAAACTTTTGTTGGGTTTCTATGGTGTGCGTTCCGGCCATATCGAGCTATTCGGCCACCGGTTGGACAGCGGCTCCACCGCCATGCGGCGCAACATCGCCTATGTGCCGCAGACATGCTATCTGTTTTCCGGCACCGTGCGCGAAAACATCGCTGCAGGCCGGCCCGGTGCCACCTACAGGGAAATCGAGCAGGCCGCCATGGCGGCGCTGGCCCATGAATTCATCATGGAGCTGCCCCAGGGCTATGACACCGAGGTAGGTGAGCGCGGCGCCCAACTGTCCGGCGGCCAGCGCCAGCGCATCGCCATTGCCCGGGCTATCCTCAAGGACGCACCGTTGCTGCTGCTTGATGAGGCCACCGCTTCGCTGGACTCTCAGTCTGAGGCCCAGGTGCAGGCTGCACTGGAGCGGCTCATGCAGGGCCGCACCGTGGTGGTGGTGGCCCACCGCCTCTCCACGGTGCGAAACGCTGACCGCATCCTGGTGTTGGAGGGTGGCACCATTGTGGAGCAGGGTGCCCATGAGGAGCTGTTGGAGATTGGAGGGCGTTACGCCGATTATTGCCAGACGCAGTTCGCCAGTGCGGAAGCAATGAGTGCATAATTTGTTTGTATTTTTATGGATATGAAGTAGAATAAAGACAAATCATGCATTTCAGGAGGCCCGCCATGAAAAGACGCATTGGCATTCTGACCAGCGGAGGGGATTGCCCCGGCCTCAACGCCGCCATCCGCGGGGTCGCAAAAGCGGCATATGAACTGTTTGACGCGGAGATCATCGGTTTCGCTGATGGCTACAAAGGCCTGATCGAGGGCGAGTACCGCACAATGGAAAAGCACGAATTCTCCGGCATCCTCACGCTGGGCGGCACGATCCTGGGCACCTCCCGCCAGCCTTTCAAGACGATCCGGGTGATTGCCGACGACAATGTGGACAAGGTCGGCGAGATGAAAAAGAATTATGAGAAGCTCAAGTTGGACTGCCTGGTGATTCTGGGCGGCAATGGCACGCACAAAACCGCCAATCTATTAAGCCAACAGGGCTTGAATGTAATCGGCTTACCCAAAACCATCGACAACGACCTGTGGGGCACCGACGTGACCTTTGGCTTTCACACGGCGGTGGACATCGCCACCGATGTGGTGGATCGCATCCACACCACGGCCACCAGCCATGGCCGCGTGATGGTGATCGAACTCATGGGCAACAAAGCTGGTTGGCTCACGCTCTATGCCGGTGTGGCCGGCGGTGCGGATATCATCCTGCTGCCGGAGATCCCCTATGACATTGAAAAAGTTTATCGGGCGGTGGAAAAGCGCCGGAAGCAGGGTAAGGATTTTTCCATCGTTACCGTCGCCGAAGGTGCGTTGAGCCGGGAGGAAGCGGCCTTACCCAAGAAGGAGCTGAAGGCGGCGCTGGAAGCCCGCACGGTGCCTGTAAGCTACCGTGTGGCGGCAGACATTCAGAAGGCCACTGGCGCGGAAACCAGGGTCGTGGTGCCGGGCCACATCCAGCGCGGCGGCTCGCCATCGGCCTATGACCGGGTGTTGGCTACCCGGTTCGGAGCCTTCGCAGCGGAGCTGATCAAAGCCGGGCAGTATGGCACCACGGTTGCTTTGGTAAACAACAGTGTGCAGGCCAACCCACTGGCTGAGGTGGCCGGCAAGGCCAAGCTGGTGCCATCAGACCATGAACTGGTGCGCATCGCCAAGAGCATCGGTATCAAGTTTGGGGATTAACACCAAGACAAAGAAAGCGGGTGGACCGATAGGCCCACCCGCTTTTTGAATAGCTTTTCCCTCTGGCTCATAAACTGTTTATGATCTGGAGGAAAATCGTATGGTCCGGCTTTTGAAGCCCATCACCCTCACGTTGGCTGTTCTCAATTTGCTCGATATGGCCATCACCGCCTGCCTGCTGGCCCGTTTTGGCACGGCGGCTGAAGCTAACCTGCTGATGCGGGCGATGTGGCAGGCGTCACCGGTGTTGTTTGTTGCGTTCAAGGCGCTGTTGAGCACGGTCTTCCTGATCCTCGCCAGCAAGGCCGATTGGCTGCGCCGGTGGATGGTCTTTGCCGTGATGCCGGCCACTGCCATTTATCTTGTCGTGGTGGGATGGGGTGTATATGTGCTGGTCAACATGCTGTAGATGGGGTTAGTTGATCGCCCACGATTCCACAAAGCTCCTGGCAATTTCATCAATCACCCGGTTCGAAAGCACATATTCCACCCGGTCGCCATCCAAATAGGCCTTGTCAAAAACCAGGTTGATCACCTGGTAGGAAGCAGTGCCGCCATCGTCGATCACCGGGCCGCCCACGATCACAGAGACCTGTCGGCGGATGGTCATGCGTTGGGCGATCTCAGCAGCCGGTGTGTCACACAGCATTGTGATCGCTCTTGCGTCCACCTTGTAATCCGGCGTTTCCCATAGCATCGGGATGGCATCATCCGGCAGCAGGGAAAACCAGGGTTCGTCCGGGTAGGACTCGATTTGCTCGATCAATCCCACGACCCTGCCCTTGCTGTCCAATATGGTGGGCTCGAATCCCTCAGCGTCCCGCATGGTCCAGCCCTCCGGCAGCCGCAGTGCGCCCCAGGTTGTGGTGACTGCCTGGCTTGCAAGCTTGAGCACCGGGTATTTGGCGGCATCCTTGTCTCTCGCCACATCCAGCCATGGGCCGGTGTAATCCACTGATTTCGGCTCCGGCCAAGGTGTCAGCTCCGGTGTTTTAGTCTCAAAGTCCTCGGCGGATTCGCTGGTTTGCTCGTTAGTTTGTGCAGAGCCCGCGGGTTCGCCGGTCATCATGACGGCGGTGGGCACTGGGCCTGCGCTCCCGGTGGGTGCAGCCGTGCCGGAGCATGCTGCCAGCATCAGCGGCAGTGATACCGCCATTATGATGGCCACCCAGCTGGTAAAGGCTGTTCTTGCTTTCTTTTCGAGTTTGGTTTGAATTTCTTTCATGGCAGAAGAATACTGCCTGGGGGTATCGTTGTCAATCAAATCGGGAATTACAGAAGGAATTTCCCAATCGGCGTCAAATCAATAGTCAAAGAGGCGATTGGCATGGGAGAAGCGTTGTTTTATGAGCGTCAGCCAGCGGGTGATGTGAAGTGCCTGCTGTGCCCCCATGGCTGTGTGATCGGCGAGGGCAGCCGGGGTATCTGCGGTGTGCGGGAAAACTGTGGCGGAGTGCTGCACTCCATGAATTATGGCCTGCTCACTTCCATCGCCGCCGACCCGGTGGAGAAAAAGCCGCTGCGGCATTTCCTGCCTGGCACGCGCACTCTCTCCTGCGGCAGCTTCGGCTGCAACCTGATGTGCCTGCATTGCCAGAACTGGCAGATCGCCAGAGGCAGGCCCGGTGCCATTGAGATGTCGCCGCAAGCTTTTGTGGCGATGGCCCGCGAGCAGGATTTCCCGTCGATGGCATTCACCTACAACGAACCCGGCATGTTTTATGAGTGGGTGCTGGAAACCGCCCGTGTGGCCCACGCTGTGGGTTTGAAAACAATCCTTGTCACTAACGGTTACCTGAATCGGGAGCCGCTGCTGCGGCTTCTGCCCCACATTGACGCGATGAACGTGGACTTGAAGGCTTTCACCGAGGAGGGCTACCACAAGGTGGGTGGCAGGCTCGCGCCGGTGATGGAGTTTATTGAAACTGCCCAGGCATCCTGCCATGTGGAGGTCACAATGCTGCTGGTGCCCGGCATCATTGATACGGTAGAGGAAGTGGAGGCGGCGGCCAAATGGCTTGCCGGCCTTTCGCCGGAGCTGCCGCTGCACCTGTCTAGGTGTTTCCCTGCCTTCCGGCACACGGCGGAGCCCACCTCGATCCCGTTTATGCATAAGGCAGCGGATGCGGCTCGGAAGCATTTGAAGCATGTGTATCTTGGGAATATGTAAGCAATGGGAAACCAGTAGGGTCATTCATGTTCATTGGATGGAGGGAGTAAAGAAATGAGCATCATTGGCGCGGCGTTTTATCCCCATCCGCCGCTTGTGCTGCCGGAGGTGGGGCAGGGCCAGGAGCGGGCTGCTGCCGCCACAATTGCAGGCATGCAGCGGCTTAGTGCGATGATCGCAGAACTCAAGCCACAGATTGTGGCCGTGGTGACACCCCACGGGCCGGCGTTTTCCGACGTGATCGCCGTAACCGACGCGAAGGAACTGAGCGGCACGATGGAGCGCTTCCGCGCGCCGGAGGTGAGGCTTACAAAACCCGTGCATCAGGCGCTGCTGAGCGCCTTTGAAGAGGAGTGGACCGGTGACAACTTGCCGGTGGCGAGGCTGGATGGAGCGACACTCCGCAAATTGGGAGCAAAACCGGAACTGGATCATGGCGCACTGGTGCCCCTCCTCTATTTGGAGAAGCAGCTCTCCGACTACACCATCCTGCACATCTCCCCTGGCGGTCAGCCGTTGCGCAGGCAGTTTCTGGCCGGGCGAGCGTTGGCCCGGGCGGCAGCGCGCCTTGATATCCCAGTGCTGGTACTGGCCAGCGGCGATATGTCCCACAAGCTCAAATCCAGCGGGCCCTATGGCTTTGACCCGGCAGGGCCGCAATTTGACAAACTCATTGCCGATGCCATCGGCTCAGGCAAGCCAGGCAACATTCTTACCATTGACTCTGGCCTTGCCCGCAGCGCCGGTGAGTGCGGCTGGCGTCCGGCGGCCTTTGCTCTGGGTGCGCTGGACGGACATGCTGTTGAGAGCCAACTGATCAGTTATGAAGGCCCCTTCGGCGTGGGCTATCTCACCGCTTTGCTCACGGTGAAGGAGGGTGCGGCACCGGGCTTTTTGGACGAACTGGACCGCGCTGAGCAGGGCAGGGCTGCGGCCTTCCGCAAAAGTGAGGATGATTATGTGCGCCTTGCGCGGGAAACTATCGAGCGGTTTGTCCGTGGGGGCAAGCGGCCCCAATGGGTGGACTTGAAGCAGGATATCAGTGAGCTGGATGCCCTACGCATGGAGAAGCGCAAGGCTGGGGCGTTTGTGTCGCTCCATCTGGAAGGTGAGCTGCGGGGCTGTATGGGCACCATCGTGCCGGTCTACCAGCATGTGGGGGAGGAAATCTTGCGCAATGCTGTGACCGCCTGCAGTGAAGACCCGCGATTCCAACCGGTGCAGCCCGACGAACTGTTGGGCCTTGCGGTGAAGGTTGACGTGCTGAGCCCCTTCGAGCCGGTGGCTTCGCCGGATGAACTGGATCCGGCGCGATATGGCGTGATTGTGGAAAAGCAGGGGCGGCGGGGTCTGCTGCTGCCGGCGCTGGAAGGTGTGGACACTGTGGAGCGCCAGCTGGAGATCGCCTGCCGGAAGGCCGGGTTTGCCTGGAAGGCAGGCGATGGGGCGATCAAGCTCTTCCGCTTCACGGTGGAGCGGCACGGAGAAGAGGATTGACCTGCCTGCTCACCAGGAGCTCATGCTCTGGGTGATAAATTATGGTATAATTCTGAATTGCGCGAAAGTGCAGTTTGGAGATCGTTATGACACCGCAATCAGGATTCAGCATCCGCATTCTGGAGCACGGCCCCTACCTCGTGACCGGCGGCGTTCCGTTGTGGGATTGTTCGGTCATTTCCGACCGCATGGGCACGGCCACCGACTACCGGCCAGACAGGGAGTATCCTCTGGCACAGACCTATTCGCTATGCCGGTGCGGCAAATCCAGACACATGCCCTATTGTGATGGCTCCCACAGTCAGGCCGGGTTTGTGGGCCGGGAGCGAGCCAGCCGCAAGCTCTTCGCTGAGCAAGCCGTGGTCTATCGGGGCCCCGGCCTCATCATGGAGGATGTGGAGCACCTTTGCATGCTGGCGCGATTCTGCCACCTGGGTGGAGATACCTGGACGCTCATTGAGCGCTCCGGTGACCCCCGTGCCCGTGATCTTGCGATCCGGGGCGCTGTCAATTGCCCTGCCGGCAGACTGGTCGTCCGAGACGCACAGTCTGGAGAATTGATTGAGCCGGAGCTCGAGCCCTCCATCTGGATCCTGCGCGACGACCTCACCGGCTATTCGGGGCCGTTGTGGGTGCGGGGCGGCATCCCGATCATCTCTGCCGATGGCACCACCTACGAGGTGCGCAACCGCGTGACGCTGTGCCGCTGCGGGCAATCGTCCATTATGCCGTTTTGTGACGGTTCGCATATCATGACCCGGTTCAAGGGATAAAGAGAGATGGCGGGGCATGTTAACAATTGAGGTGGGGTCATGCAGTTTAGTAAGTATATTGCTTCAACAATTCAGCTGCCTCTTTGGCTTCTTGTTCTCGCCCCTCCGGGATTGGGATGTGATAAATTGTTTTGGTAGTATAGCCTAAACCGTCTCTGGTTCTCTGAAAAACGTTTGTATATAGTACAAGAACGAGACCATTTTCTTTTTCCAATACCTCTGCCAGCTCCAGCCAGAGGTTTTTTTCGCTGAACTGGATCAATTGACCCATGAACCAAACACCACCACGGGCGATCACAACCTCGCCGCTGTCGTTTTGGATTGCACGTTTGCGTATTGGCTTGGTCAACAGGATCAAACCAGCGTAGGCGCCACCGGTAATTGCCACCCATGCAAGCACTATAAGCGTGAGGTTATCGGATAAGAGCGAGCTGATGAGCATGTTGGCTCCCAATGTATACCCAACAAACTTGATACAGAAGGGCTGTGCTGGCTTATTCATGAATAGATCATTTTCCGCTTTCAACCCGCTCAATGCCTTGTTGCGCATGATTTCCCACACAGCCGGCTCATATGTCCAACGTGCGTGCACATCATCATTGCTGTCCATTCGCAGCAGCACGATAAACCTTTGCAGCTCATAAAAAGTCGCATAACAACCGACCGGCGTAAGGATCAACCCCGCCAGAATGATGAACTCAAAGCCCGGGGCGGCTTTTGACCGGGCGATTGTTTCCATTGAATATACGATCAGGATGATTCCAAATATGGTGATGGCCAGGTTTGCCAATAGGGCAAAGATCCCTTTTTGTTTCACTTAATCCCTCGCTAAAGATTATTCTTGTTCAAATTTCGCCATTGTGTTGTTCACACAATGTCACCAATGCCTTACCACTCCACGTAATGGTGAGGGCTTGGGTCAATATGGGTTGTCATTTAGTCTCCTTGCTGCCTCTCTCGCTTCCTCCACCCACTCCTCCGGGATTGGGATGCTGTATTCGGTTCGGACCAATTTTCTGGGGAAATGTCTTGTTGTCAAGAAATGTCTTGCTCTATAGATGGCACTTTTGTGAAGGACGAACATATAACCATCCTCTTCTGCTATTACCGATGCTGAGTCCAGCCATTGTTCGCTGTTAAGCTCTATTAGTTGGCCCATGAACCACACGCCACCCCTGGCAACAAACACCTCGCCAGGATCATTCCGGATTGCCCATATATGCCTTTTCTTAGCTAGCCAGGATACACAGGCAAGTGATCCGCTAATAATTACTGGCCATATCAATATTTGAACGATGATGTTTTGAGGTGCGACAAAACTGACGAACAGGCTGGCGCCAATAGAAAAACACAGAGTTTTCATATAGGCGTATGGAACGAAGGGGTTGGTACTCATTACATCATGATGCCATACACTCACCTTGAGTGCCTTGGTGCGGATGCTATCCAGTTCACTCGGTTCATATCGCCAACGAGCGTATACATCTTCATCATCATCCATCCGCCGCAGGACCGCAAACTGCTTCAGATCCCGCAGGGTGGTATAGAAGCCAATTGCCATTAGCATCAGTCCGATCAGAGTGCCAAGATCTGATATTTGATAGCGTTCAGTATATGCCATTGGAGTATGAGGCTTTACGTTTATTCCTATCGAATATATAAGCAAGAGGATACCAATAATGACGATAGCCAGGCTTGACAATATCGTGCAGATGCCTTTTCGTTTCACTTGATCCCTCACAAAGAGATTGGATTATGTTGATTATAACAAATGTGGGATATCACGAATAGTTGGTGCCGTGTTCCTCCCACGTTCAGGTGGAAGGGTGGTGGAGAATCTCAATACGGCTGGTCATTCAGCTTCCTCGCTGCAGCCTTTGCCTCTTCCTCCCGCCCCTCTGGAACAGGAATCTCCAGCACACTTTTCTGGATTCGCCCTGCCCGTCCGGCCAACACCCGGTATTCTATCAACAGTATAGACTTTTTGCCCTTTTGCTTGACCTCCGCCCGGTCCATCCAGGAGGTGACTTTGTTCCAGTCGGTCAGGTGGCCCATAAACCACACGCCGCCACGGGCAATCACGACCTCGCCGGGGTCGCGACGCACCGCCCGGTTGCGCAGCGCTGTGGCCAGCCAGGCCGAAAGCGCAATTACGACACCCACACCGGCCATGATGGCAAACATGAGCAGCATCTCATCGGGGTCGGCGATCAAAAAGCCCAGGCCGATCAGCACAAACACGCCGCCCAAAACCCCGCCAAACACCGGCATGCCCCGGTTGCTTTTCAATTCGTCGTTGCGCATGCGCGTCCAGTCTTTTGCATCGTAGGTCCAACTGGCCAGCACCCAGCTGCCGTCCTCCATGCGCTTCAAGACCATGCGGCGGCGCAGGAAGAGCGCCAGTGTCACCGCGCCCATGATCAGCACAAAAAGGCCCAGCGCAATGGTGCCGAAGCCCCAGGCCATCATGTCGGCGCCGGGGACAGGGGGCAAGGTCATGGCCAGCAGACCGAGTGCGGAGAGGGTAATGCCGGTGATGATGCCGGAGTTTGCGTTTCGAGTCATGCTTTGCCCTCTTTTTGTACTATCACTCTGAAAGGTGAATCTTGTCATAAAGCGCTTCCGCCCGCAGGTATGCCTCCCGCAGAAACACCGCTGGTTCCTTGAACCTGGAGTGCGTGATCATCACTTCCATCAGCAGCGGCGCTTTGTAGCCCGATTGCCGGATCAGGCTGCAAATCTCATCAAAATCAATAAACCCCTCGCCGGGCAGCACATGGTCCACAAATTCCATGATCCTGTCCGATAAATGCACCGCCAGCAGCCGATGTTTCCATTGCTCCAACAGTGTGAAAGGCCTTGGGCCATCCACCTGGTCGTGAGATGAATCATAGCAAAAACCGATATATTCCGGGTTCGCTTCTACCAGCACGTTCGTGACCAAATCGGTGGCAACCCCCGGCATGACATTTTCCAGCGCGAAACGGATGCCCGCATCCTTTGCGATTGCCTCCAGAGCCGGGAGCATTGCAATAAGTGCTCTATATCGTTGTTCATATTGCTCGGGCTTGAAGTCAAACGCGCTGCAATGCAGCACAATCACTGGTGCGGACAGCAACACGGAAGCTTCTGCTACACATCGGATCAAATCCAGCGCACCGGGTTGATCGAGCACGACCCCGTGGATTGAATCGACTCGCAAGCCATGTGTCTGTAAGGATTGCTGCAGTAGCTTTGCGGAGGATGCATCCAAGATACCACTATGCTCATACCTTCTGCCAAGGGAGACATGCGTGAACCCGGCATTCTTGATCAAAGTCAGCTGTTCGTGCAGGGGGATGGAATAGTCAAAACAGGTTGAAATGGAGATTTGTTTCATGGTAGTACCTCCGTGTGATCTGAGGTTTGTGTTGAGCGTTAATGCTGATATTGTTTTAAAAATTGTAAAGACAATAATTGATCATCTGGGTCATTTTCCAATATAAAGGCTCCTTGAAATTTGTTTTCCTTCAAGAATTGAATTTCACTATACCAATCAATTGTTCCGAAATCAGTGCAGCCGATCGGCCAATGGATGTCTGATAGTTGATCATTATCGTGCGCATGTACACTACCCAGCCGGTTGACGTTGTTACGAAGTATATCTATTCCGTGTTCGTCCAGATTTCCGTGGCCATAATCGTAGCATAGCTTAAGAAATGATGATTCAATTCTTGCAAACAACATTGAAAAGTCAGTTAATCGGTCACCAAATTTCGTAAAGTCGCTATTCCTAAGCTCAGAATATACATTCTCAATATGAATTTCTACATTGTTCTGGGCCCCAATAGCTACAAGGGTTTCCAATGCTGGTACAATCTCTTTCATCATTGCATTGTGCTGCAGCCTTTTTGCTGCATCAAATGCATATCCAGCATGGAAATTTACGAATACTGCTCCAGTTTGATTTGCAAGGTGTATTATCTGTGTAGCCATATCAGACCATGCTTTTTGTACTTGCGGAACACACTCAGCCAAATTGTATGGGTATGCATGAAAGCTGATATTTATGTCTGGTTGCATTCTACTTATTTTTTCTATATTGTTTGAAATCTCATGTGAAACAGATGCAACATCAGCAGGAAGGCCTATTTGAATATGCTCAATTCTATATCCATTGTATTTTGTTAATAGCAAATCAAGCATATTGTATCCAAGACTGATACCTATTTTCATATTGTTGCCTCATATTATTGATCGGTTTACCCCTCAAACTCAATCGGATCAGGCTGCGTGAGCTGGTGGTTGCACTTCAGTGCGTAATTGTCTGTCATGCCGGCCACATAATCGATCACGATCCGGTTGTAAGGCGCATTCTCCTCGTCATAAAACCATGCCATTCGCGCCAGGTAATCACCAAACGCCCGGTCACAGGGCAATGCCTCCTGCGCCCATGCCTCCGGGATTCTCCCCAGTTTGTGCAACCCTTCCAGGAAGTGCTCATAAATGCCGTCGATGATCTTGGCGCAATACTGCTGATAACGCACCAGCCTCGGGTGGTAATAGATGCGCTTGTAGTTGAAATCCCGCAGCGCCAGCATGAGCTCAAACCGTTCGTCGGAAAAGCCCATGCGGTTTGTCTTCAGGGAGTTCTCAATCAGGTCCACCACCAATGTGTTGATGAGGCTGGCGTTCATCTGCTCCAGATCGGCGCTCAGGCCGTGGGGCAGGTCTTCGGGTTTGATGAGGTTGGCGCGCAGTGCGTCCTCAATATCGCGGCCCAGATAGGCGATCTTATCCGCAAAGCGCACCGCGCAGCCCTCCCAGGCCGCGGGGGTGGAATAGCCACCAGTGGCCGCTTTTTCTTCCGGATCAATAGGAAGACCGTCGGGTTGCAAATACTGCTCGAACACCTCGCCGTTGTGGCAGAGGATCGCGTCACGCACGCCGAAGGTGAGATTCAAACCCCGACCATTGTTGGCAAGGCAGTCCACCACGCGGAGGCTGTGGGCCTCGTGCTGGAAGGCTTTCATCTTTTTCTTCAGCTCCCGCTCGCCGCTGTGGCCAAAGGGCGCGTGGCCCAAGTCGTGACCCAGGCCGGCGGCGTAGGCCAGCTCGCCATCAAGCCCCCAGCCGTTGCGGGTCAAGCCCTTGCATACGGTGGCGGCGATCGTTGCTACATGCATCACATGCTCGATGCGGGTGCAGATGTGGTCGTTTTCCGGCGCGAAAAGAAACTGTGTTTTGTGCTTTAAACGCCGGAACGGCATCGAGTGGATGATGGCTGTCTGGTCGCGGAAATAGGGGCCGCGCACATCCTCGCCCCGGCTCACGATCCTGCCTGTGAGCTGCTCCTCAGTCAGCGCGTTGAACATAAGCCCTCCCTCAGCAGCCTTCCACTGCCTTCCATTGGTAACTGGTGAGCTTCATCCGGTGCAGGGCCCAGGGGCCGTCTTCCCCTTGCCATATGTCCGGCTGCGTTTCATAGGTCTCAAAGCCCAGTGATTCATAGCAGCGGATCGCGCTCGTGTTGAAATCAAACACGCCCAGCTTGATTGCCGCAAGCCCGAACTGCTCGAAACCGATCCTGGCCACTTCCTGGAGAGCCTGACGGCCATAACCCTTGCCCCGGTGTTTCGCATCGCCAATCAGGAACCGGCCTACAAAAGCAGAATTGTCCGCCGGGTCAAATTTCAATAGCATGATCGTGCCGATCATTTCTCCATCCAGCATTACGCGGAAAATGTGCTCGGCAGCGCCGGGCATATTATGGCCGGCGTGTAATTCTTTCAGGGATGTGGCTGTGAGCGGCCAGGCATACTGGCTCCCGGCCCATTGAACCAGATAATCCCGGCTCTTACCTTCATTCCAGCCTGCAATGTTCTGAAAATCCTGGTCATCCAGTGGCTCCAGATAAATCATGGAAATAACTCCCAATTTCATTTATCATCATTTTATCATGTTTTGGTTCGTGGCAACAGGCCTGGCCGCCTGAAGCGTCGGTTCGGCCGCCCATCCCGACGCTATGGGGTGTTTCCGGTGCGGCTTGCCGCATTTGTGCTATAATCAGAAAATCTGAGGAGGCCGTTATGCCGCAATCCACCTATGCCTATGTGTTGCTGATCGCTGCCCTGATCCTGGGGGCGATTATTGTATCTGTTTTTGTGCGCCGCACGCAAAGCGCGCGGCGCCGCCGCTGGCTTGTGCGCCAGTGGGGGGAGCCGGTTGACCGGAAATACACCCCCAATGAAATGATCCATATCCGCAGCCAGGCATCACTACTGGCCGGCGATTTTGCCGTAGACAGCACCACCTGGAACGATCTGGACATGGATAAACTATATGAACGGGCCAACCATACGCTCACCGACGCCGGTGACCACATGCTTTATGCGATGCTGCGCATGCCACTCACCGATCCGGCAGAACTGGAGAAACGGAGCAAACTCATTGCCTGGGCAACAGAGGATTCCAAGGGCCGCGAGCGCCTGAAGGGTATGTTGTATGACCTTGGCCGGGACGGCTCGGTGGATTTGCAGGGCCTGTTTTCTGGCGATTGGTATCGGGCTTCCCGGCTGGTTGGTTGTGTGGCGCTGAGCGCCGGGTTTGTGCTGGCCATAGTGCTAAGCCTTTGCGGCGTGATGGCCGCCATTTTCCCTGCCATGCTTCTGGCCATCGTCAATGTGATCATCGCGATGCGCGCCCGCGCCGCAATCGGCAGCTATCTCAACCTCACACAACAGATCCCGCCGCTGCTCAATACCGCCCGGCGTGTCGTGCAAGCTGGCGTGCCGGGGCTTGAGGAGGAGTCAGAACGCATGGCAACGCTGCTAAAGCCTCTCAGGAGCATTCTGCGCAGCAATCTGCAGGTGTTTTACAGCAGTGCCTATGGCTCCGCCGATGCGCTCCTCTATTTCAAGCTGTTCTTCCTGCTGGAGTTGATCAGCTACTACCGGCTTGCGCGGGCGATTGCCCGCCACCGGGAGGAGATCCTGGAGGCCTGCCGCTTTGTTGGCACGGTGGATGCGTTGATCGCCACGGCCAGTTGGCGTGAAACATTGCCGCAATGGTGTGAGCCGGAGCTGGAGACCGGGGCGGATCACGCAAGTCTTGTATTTGAGGCCATGACGCACCCGTTGCTCAAGGGTGCTGTGCCCAATGATGCGGCGCTTCACTGCAACCTGTTGCTCACCGGCTCCAATGCCACCGGCAAATCGACCTTTCTGAAGGCGGTGACATTGAACGCCGTGCTGGCCCAGAGCCTCTGCACCGCCTCGGCAGCCAGTTGGCAGGGCAGCTTCTTCCGCGTCTACACCTCCATGGCGCTGCGGGACGACCTTTTCCGGGATGAAAGCTACTTTATCACGGAGATCAAGACCTTGAAGCGCATGCTGGACAGTCTCGATGACGGCACGCCCTGCCTGTGCATCGTTGACGAGGTGCTGCGCGGCACCAACACCGGCGAACGCATCGCGGCGGCCAGCGAGGCGCTGCTGCAGTTTTCCCGGCAGAATTGCCTGTGCCTTGCTGCGACGCACGACATCGAGCTCACCCACATCCTGGATGGTGTGTATGAAAACATGCACTTCACCGAGACTGTTGAAGGCGGCACGATCCGCTTTGACTACAAGATCCGGGCTGGCCGCTCCCAAAGCCGCAATGCGATCAGATTGTTGGAGCTTCTGGGGTATGGCGGCGAGCTTGTGGCTGCCGCCAACCGGAGGCTGGAGATTTTTGAAAAAACCGGCCGGTGGGCAGTTGCCGGTGAATATGGCCGGTCAGGCGGTCAATAGTATTCCTATCAACACAATGGAGGGCATATGGGGAAACTGAATGAGCTGCGTAACGCCGTGAATGGCGTCTTGTTTCAACAAACTGACCTGGCCATACAATCGGAAGGCTGGTCGCACCTTTATGGTGTGTCGCAGGCGGCGGCGCTGTTGGCTTCGCGCCGGGGTTTGGATGCCGGCACTTGCGCCGCGGCGGGCTTGCTGCACGACATTTATTCGGTGCGCACTGGCGAGGAGGCCGACCATGCTCTGCATGGCGCGGCGGATGCCGCCCGGATCCTGGCAGCGATCCCCGGTTATGAAGCTGCCGAGCGGGACGACATCACCCGTATGATCCTGCGCCACAGCGACAAGGAAGCCATCGATGGCTCGCTGGAGGAATGCCTGAAGGATGCCGACGTGCTGGCCCACTGGTTGTTTGAGCGGGAGAAGGTGTTCAACCGCGCCAAAGCAATGCGCATCCGCAGGGTGATGAATGAACTTGGGTTTGAGGGCAATGTGCGGGTGGAATAGGATACTCCTCCGCCCGTTTGACAAACTACCAACGCCAGACTTATAGTATAAAGACTTGGAACAAAATGGGAGGCAATCATGTCCCACTGTGCAGGATGTGCCAACAGCGGCAAGTGCTCGCCGGACAAGCAGTCACATTGCGGCGTTGAGAACAATGAGAATAATCAAATCGGAAAGGTAATCGCCGTGATGAGCGGCAAGGGCGGCGTGGGCAAATCCACCGTCACGGCGCTGCTGGCCCGGGCAATGAAGCGCCAAGGCCTCAATGTGGGCGTGATGGACGCCGACATCACCGGCCCCAGCATCCCAAGGCTTATGGGTGTGCAGGGCAAGACGGTGGACAATGGCATGTTCGGGTTGCTGCCGCCGGAGGATGAATACGGCATCCCGGCCATGAGCCTGAACCTGCTGCTCGAAAGCGAGGATCAGCCGGTGATCTGGCGCGGGCCGGTGATCACCGGTGTGGTCACCCAGTTCTGGAAGGATGTGTTCTGGGGCAAGTTGGACGTTCTGTTGATCGACCTGCCGCCGGGCACCGGCGACGTGGCGCTCACGGTGCTGCAAAGCCTGCCTGTTTCCGGCGTGGTGCTGGTCAGTGTTGCGGACAGCATGGTCTCCATGATCGTGAAGAAGGCGCTCAACATGGCCCGCAAGCTGGATGTGCCGGTGCTGGGCGTGGTGCAAAACATGGTCTACGCCAAATGCGCCTGCGGTGACAAGGTGCCGCTGTTTGACGACGCGAGCGCCCGCGATGCGCTGGCTGCCGAAGGCCTGCCATTGCTTGCCGAGCTGCCGTTTCTGAAGGGCCTGGAGAAGGGCAACACCGAAACGGACGCCGCAATGGACATCGCCGCCACCATCCTGCTGCAATAACTGAGCAAATCAAGAAAACAGGAGGCTTCCATGCGCTGGAACCTGGATGATATCTATCCCTCGTTCGAAAGCCCCGAATTCCGGTCGGACTGTAAAGCAGTGGAATCGCTGGCTGAAGAATTGAACAGGGCATGCACAAGCCTGGCCGGCAGCTCCGGTAAGGAGTTGCTCGCCGTGGTGAAGCTGCTGGAGCGATACCAGCTGGTGCTGCGCCGCGCGGCTGCCTACTGCTTTTTGATCCAATCGGTAGAGGCGGAGAACTCCGACGCGCAGGCTTGGATTGAAAAACTGATGGCCACCGACGCAGAGTCGGTGCCGGCAGTCACGCTGTTCCGGCAATACCTGGGCAGCCTGGGTGATGGTCTCGGCACCGTCATCGCATCGGAGCCGGCGTTGAAGGAATATGAGTTCTTCCTCCTGGAGAACCAGGCCACCGCCCGCTACATGCTCTCTGCCGATGTGGAAAAGGCGTTGTCGCTGATGGAGATCACCGGCTCGCAAGCCTGGTCAAACCTGCAAAACACGCTAACCAGCACCGTAACCGCCGAACTGGAGCTGGATGGCGAAACCAAGCAGCTCACGCTGCCGATGGTGCGCAACCTTGCTTATGATCAAAATGCCGATGTGCGCCGCAAGGCTTATGAAGCGGAGCTCAAATGCTACGCCAAGGTGGACAAGGCAGTGGCCGCATGCCTCAACGGCATCAAGGGCGAGGTGATCGCCAAATGCCGTATGCGGGGGTTTGCCTCGCCGCTGGAGCAGACGCTCTTCACCTCCCGCATGGACCGCGCCACGCTGGACGCGATGATCGGCGCGATGGAGGAGAGCCTGCCGGTCTTCCGGAGCTACCTCAAGGCCAAGGCCAAGCTTCTTGGGAAGGGCAGCCTGCCGTTTTACGACCTGTTTGCACCGGTTGGCAACGCGTCGAAGTCCTACACGCTGGAGGAAGCGCGGGCTTATCTTGTGGAGTCATTCCGCGGCTTCAGCAGCAAGATGGCCGAATTCATTGACAGTGCCTTTGCCCATGAGTGGCTGGACACTGAGCCCCGCGAGGGCAAGACCGGCGGCGCGTTCTGCGACTCCATCCATGCCATCGGCCAGCCCCGCATCCTCTCCAACTTCAACGGCAGCTTCAACGCCGTCTCCACGCTGGCCCACGAGCTGGGCCATGGCTACCACGGCCATTGCATGCAGGGTGTCAGCGTGCTCAACACCGACTATCCGATGCAGCTTGCCGAGACAGCTTCCATCTTCAATGAGACGTTCCTATATGGCAAGGCGATCGAAAACGCCGCCGATGAGGGGGAGAAGCTGGCGTTGCTGGAATCGGAGCTTATGGAAAGCACCCAGGTGGTGGTGGATATCCTGAGCCGCTATTACTTTGAGACAGAGGTGTTCCGCCGCAGGGAAAGCGGCACGATGAGCGCCGAGGACCTCAAGGAAATCATGCTGGACGCCCAGCGCCGCGCTTATGGAGACGGGCTGGACCAAAGCCTGCTACACCCCTATATGTGGCTTTGCAAGGGGCATTACTACATGGGCGTGAACTTCTACAACTTCCCCTATGCCTTTGGCCTGTTGTTTGGGTTGGGCGTCTATGGCCTCTACAAGGAGCAAGGAGAATCCTTCCTGCCTGTCTACGATAAGCTCCTGGCAGCCACAGGCAGCGGAGACATAGCCACCGTGTGCGCCTCGGTGGGCATCGACGTGCGCGACAGGGCGTTCTGGCGAAAATCACTGGATGTGATCCGCGGCAAAGCGGAGGAGTTTGCGGCGTTGGCAGAGCGCGTCGGTGCGGTTTCGTAACATAACTCACCGAACGGGCAGCCAATTGATATTATAATAAATCAAAACATGCTCCGTATCGGGCCGCAGAGGGTGAAACACCTTAATTTCGCCTAAATTGCGATCCGTTCTGGTTGCGTGGCAATATGAGGCATGCTATAATTTTTTACTATGGTGTTACCCATTGTAAGCACAGTCTCAGGAGGATCTGAATAGTGAAGAATTCATTCGCCCGCGGGTTGATCTTGTTGATCGGTATCATCGCCGTTGTGGTTGTGATGTCCGTTTTTGTATCGGGCAACCTGGGAGCAAGCAAAGGCGAGAAGAAGGACATTTCTTATCGCGAGTTTTTAGACAAAGTCAAGGCGGATGGCGTCAAGATTGTCAACATTGTGGAAGAAGATGGCGTCCTGGTGGGTCTTAAATCAGACACCAAGGTTGCCGACGCAGACTTCCCCAAGGCCACTTATGATTTTAAGACCCAGCTGCCCAAGGATTATGAGAAGGATATCAACGGCATCTATGCCGCCAAGACCAACAAGAAGGCAGAAGAAATCACCAAGAACGACTGGACGTTCGGGTTAAAATACCTGCCGCTGCCCAAGGAATCTTGGCTGACGATGCTGCTGCCCTATCTGATCACGCTGGTGATTATCGGGGCGATGTATTTCCTGTTTATGCGCCAGATGCAGGGCAGCGCCAACAAGGCGATGAGCTTTGGCAAGAGCCGCGCCACGATGGTGGAGGGCAACCAGCGCACCGTCACCTTTGTGGACGTGGCCGGTGCCGATGAGGAAAAGGAAGAGCTGGCGGAGATCGTCGAGTTTTTGAAGAACCCCCAGAAGTTCATGGAGCTGGGCGCCCGCATCCCCAAGGGTGTGCTGCTGGTGGGCCCTCCCGGCACGGGCAAGACGCTGCTGGCAAGGGCTGTTTCCGGCGAGGCTGGTGTGCCGTTCTTCACGATTTCCGGCTCGGATTTTGTGGAGCTATATGTGGGCGTAGGCGCGTCCCGCGTGCGCGATTTGTTTGAACGTGCCAAGCGCAACACGCCGTGCATTGTGTTCATCGATGAGATTGACGCTGTGGGCCGCCATCGCGGCGCAGGCCTGGGCGGCGGTCATGACGAGCGCGAGCAGACGTTGAACCAGCTGCTCGTCGAAATGGACGGCTTCAACATTAACGAGGGCATCATCATCTTGGCCGCCACCAACCGGCCGGATATCCTGGATCCGGCGTTGCTGCGGCCCGGCCGCTTTGACCGGCAGGTCACCGTGAATTATCCCGATGTGAAGGGCCGCGAGGCTGTGCTGAAGGTGCATTCCCGTGGCAAGCCCCTGGCGCCCGATGTGAACCTGGAGGTCATCGCGAAGATGACGCCGATGTTCACCGGCGCTGATTTGGAAAACGTAATGAACGAGGCAGCCATCCTGGCGGCCCGTGGCAACCGAAAAACGATTACGATGGCTGAGATCACCGAGGCGATCAACCGCGTGGCGATGGGCCCGGAAAAGAAGAGCAAGAAAGTGACCGAGCTTGACCGCAAGCTGGTGGCCTGCCATGAAGCCGGCCACGCGCTGGTGGCCTATCTGGTGCCCGGCACCGACCCGGTGCAGGAAGTCTCGATCATCCCCCGCGGCATGGCTGGTGGATACACACAGATGCTGCCCAACGAGGAGTTCCACTATCGCACCAAGACCAAGCTGATGGGCGATATCGCCGTGTCGATGGGCGGCCATGTGGCCGAGCGCATCCTGCTGGGTGACATCACCACCGGTGCGCAGGGTGATCTCAAGCATGCCAGCGATCTGGCCCGCAGGATGATCACCGAATACGGCATGAGCGATGAGTTGGGGCCGATCTATCTGGCCGAGGATAAGGAAATTTTCGTAGGCGCAAGCTTCGGCCGCACCCGTGAGTATTCCGAGCAGCTCTCCGCCAAGATAGACGCGGAGATCCACAGGCTGTTGGGCAGTGCCGAGCGCAGGGCCGCCGATATCGTGTCCGGCAACCTGGACAAGCTGCAGCGGATCATTGACAAACTGCTCGAAAAGGAAAAGATCACCGGCGAGGAGTTCGCCGAGCTCATGAAGGAAGGGCCAGAGATGGCGTGAGCCAGTAGTTAGTAGTGAGTAGTCAGTAGGGGCCGGGCTCCGTCCCGGCCCGCTATATGAAAGGCCGGGCTCTGTCCCGGCCTGTTCAATAAAAGGCGGGTTCTGTCCCGGCTTTTTGTGTGCTCATCAAGAGAAATCTCTTCCTGCCTCCACATCGCGCCGCAATGCTTCGATTGCACAAGCGGCGGAAGGAGTTTTGCTGTGGCTTGATTACCCCGTAAACTCCTGCGTCACCAGCACATAGCGGTCGCCGCCCGCCGCCACGCCCACACCGATCTTTTGGTATGCCGCTTTCAGGATGATGGCGCGGTGGCCAGCGGAGTTCATGAAGGATTCGTGGCAGAAGATCGCGTTGTGGTTGCCGAAGGAAATGTTCTCGCCCATGTGCTTGAATTTGATCCCCATTTTGCGGGCCTGGTCAAAGGGGCTTGTGCCCTCCGGCGTGTAATGGCTGAAATAACCCCGGTCACGCATGTCCTTGCTGCGGGAGATTGCCAGCTTGGTGTTTTTTGCATCGGAAGCGAGCTTATTCAGGCCATTTCGCACCCGTATGGCGTTCACCAGGTCCAGGCTCACACGCTGGTAGCAAAGCACGGCTTTGTCATCCAGAGCAGGTCTATCCAGCAGCGCCCGAATCTCCTTTGCCTTCGGCACAATCAGGATGCCTGTCACGCTGCTTCCCTTCAGGATGTCATAGAACACCACGATGAACTTGTCTCCGGATTCAAAGTAATCTCTTTGATCAGCATCGTTGAGGATGTGCACAAGGTTGTCCCGGCGGATATATTTGAGCGGTGTGCCAAGAATGGCCCTCACAGCCGCCTTACTGGTGTTTAGCTTGATTTCCTTATAAGAAAGGAGTTTGGAGTTGCTGTAGGCTCCCACAACCGTTACGCCAGCCACACCTACCAACAAAAACCTGTTGTAGTCCTTGGCGTATACATACCACGTAAATCCATATTCATTGCGCTCGATCCGCGTCGGCTTGCCGTATTTTTTGATATAATCCTTAATGGGCGTCCCAATGATATCCAGCATGGCCGGCATCTCCCCGCATTTCTGTATATCCACAATGTATTCTTCGAATTGTGCTCTTGTTCTGCTCCTGCGGATATCCTGCTCTGTGTGCGCACAAAAAGACAGGACAGTCATTGTCCTGATCCGGTATGATCATTACCATGGAGGAAACAAATGGAATGGCTTGACAGCATGAACCGGGCGTTGGACTATCTGGAGCAGGGCATGGAAGGAACCGTGGACATCGACGAGGCCGCGAAGCTGGCGTACTCTTCAAAGTTTCACTTTCAACGTATGTTCTCCATGATCTGCGGTACCACCGTGGCCGACTATGTGCGCGGGCGCAGGCTCACGCTGGCGGCGCAGGATCTTGCCTTCGGCTATTGCCGGGTGCTGGATGTTGCGCTGAAATACGGTTACGAAACGCCGGAAGCGTTTGCCAGGGCGTTCCGCAGGTTTCATGGCGTCACACCCTCGGAGGCGCGCGAGCCGGGGGTCACGCTCAAGTCCATTCCCCGCCTCCGGCTGATTGTATCGGTGAAAGGAGCAACCAACATGGACTACAGGATTATCAAGAAGGACCCGTTCCGGGTCGTTGGGAAGTTTACCCGTGTGACCACGGCCGATGGCCAGAACTTTCAGATCTGCCCCCGGTTCTGGTCACAATGCCACGCCGACGGCACCGTGGATGCGCTGTGCGGCATCGCCGACGAACCGGTGATGATGAGCGTTGTGGCCAACTTCAGCCCTGACCTTTCGGAGTTTGACTACTATGTGGCCGTGCCCAAGCAGGATGGCGGCCTCTCCGATGGTGTCTCGGAGCTCAATATCCCGTCGCTCACCTGGGCGGTGTTTGACGCGGTAGGCCGGCTGCCCAATTCCATCCAGTCGCTGATGCCAAAGATATTCGGCGAGTGGTTTCCTGCCTCCAACTTCGAGCATGCCGATGGCCCGGAGATCGAGGTTTACCTGGAGGGCGACATGCAGGACGACAAGTACCGCTGTGAGGTCTGGATCCCTGTGGTGAAGAAAGGGTAAATGTAGTATGAGTATGGATTCTACCCCCAACGCGACCTTCCGCCACATTGTGCTGGAGGGCACCTCCTATGAGTGCGGCTTCGCCCTGGGCGAGCACATCAAGGGTTATTCCGCCCAGGAGCGGGCGATGTATACCGAACTCAAGCCCGAGCAGTCTGACATGACGCAGGAGGCGCTGCAGACGCTGATGGAACTGAATGACAGGCACTGCCCCGGCGTGAGCGATGAGATCAGGGGCATGGCCGATGGCTTATGTGTGCCGCTGACCAGGCTCGCCGCCAACCTGATGTGGCATTCTCCGATGGGCTGCTGCAGCCACATCGCCGTGCTGGCCGATGAAACGGAGGAGGGCCACACGCTGGTCGCCCGCAGCTATGAATGGAGCACCGAGGACGCGCTCAGCCTGATCACCACCCGTGTGAAAGGCAAGTATGCCCATATCGGGTTTTCCATTATGAGCTGCGGCCGGTTTGACGGCATCAATGAAAAGGGCTTGTGCGTCACCATGTCCGCCGGGGCGCCGGGGAAGGAGCCCACTGGCGGCGGCTTCTTTTTCTGGGTGGCGATCCGCGCCGTGTTGGACAGCTGCGCTACTGTGGACGAGGCCGTGTTACACATCCTGGCAATGCCGTCCTGCTTCTACGACAATTTGATTCTCACAGACAGGCTTGGCAACACCGCACTTATTGAGGACGCCTGCGGCCACCGCGAAGTCAAGCGCATCGGCCCTGGCAGCGCTGAGCGGCACCTGTTTTCCACCAACCACTTCACACTGCCCGGTATGTCGGAGCGGGGCAACAATCCCATGTGGATGTCGGCGGCGCGCTACCAGCGGATCGAGCGGGAGTTCGCCCAGCGGCCCAAGGCAAGCAAGAAATCCCTCCGGGCGCTTTTGACCGCCCCGGTGCCCGAGGGGTTGAGCTGCCACTATTATTCCGATTGGTTCGGCACATTGTGGTCGATGCTCTTTGATGTGACCACCGGGGAGGTGGAGGTGTGCTTCGGATCACCCCGTGCCAATGGCTGGCGCACATTTGGGTTGAATGACCCTGCCGGTGTGACCGAGTATCCTGCGGCGCTACCCAACGAAATCTGCACCGACCGGCGCTTCTTTTCCACCCGGTGGGAATGACCGCTACACGTTTGACCATCAAACATCGATGCCTTCCTGCCCCAACGGCAGGGAGGCATCTTTCCATATGTTGGCAGCGAATATGCCCCGTGGTGTCGAATGCCAGACTTTTTGCCGTTGATGTTGTATAATGATAAGAATGGACAAAGGATGACCGGAGGCTGATATGGCGCTCAAAATGGAACTGGCAAAGCTGATCCCCTTCGCAATCTTCTATGCCTGTTGCTCGGTGATCGGCTTGCTGCTGATCAAAACCGGCGGCTCCGATGGGGTGCTGCTGGCGGGCATCCGGCTGAACTGGAGGATTTTTCTGGGCCTGGCCATCTATTTCGCCGGCTTCTGCACTTATCTGTTTCTGGTGCAGCGATATGACCTAAGCTATGTGTTTCCGCTGGTCATCGGCATGAACTATGTGGTGGTTGTGCTGGCGGCAGCATTTGTGCTCCGCGAGCAGGTGGCACCCACCCAATGGCTGGGTATCGTCGCCGTGTTTGCGGGAATCCTGTTGATGAACCTGAAGCCGGGAGGAAAATGAGAATTCAAAGAGCAATCCGCGCTATCGCGGCAATCCTGACACTCACCGCGCTGGCAGCTCTGGCCGTAGCTTGCGGCAAGCCCGCTGCGGATGCCACAGCCAATCCCGATGCCGACGCCCTGAAAGGCCGCTGGCTTCAATTCATCCCTGTGGACTCCATGCCGGAGCAACTCTGGCTGGATCCGTCAGGCGGTGCGGCCGTGGATGACGAAGCAGCCCGCTGGTTGCTACAAGGGGGTCTGCTGGTGCTGCGGCAGGGAGGCAACGATCGGTCCTTCAGCTACACCGTTTCCGGCTACATGCTTACGCTGTTTGACATGGCCGGGGATGCCAGTGCGTTCTATATCAACCCCGACAGCTTCGCGGCGGAGGCCTCCGGCAACGGAAAACTGGCAGGGGAGTGGGCTGCCTTTGACAGCTGGGGCAAGCTCATCTTTGACGGCAAGAGAAGCCTTGTGAGCATGGTGCACACCGAAGGCGGCGACACTCGTATCGATCAGAGCTACGCCGCCCGTGACGGCATCCTGCAGGCGGAAGACACTGCCGGTAACTTCTCCTACAATTTGTATTCCGAGAGCCAGGATGGCGCGCTGCTGTTGGCGGAGACAGCCGATTATGACAACGACGTGAAGCAATGGACGCCCTACTGGAAGCGTGCGGAGCCCGAGAGTGGCTTGCTGGGCCACTGGAACAGGGTGATCAGCTCCGATGCAGGCAACACGGCCATGCCGGATGTGCTTGAGCTGGATGCGGCAGGTGCAGGCAAGGCCGGTGCCAAGGGGGCAATGCCGGTGGATTTCCGCTGGGAGTATTACAACGGCGGGTTTCTGCTCATGCGGATCGGCAGCGACCATTTGTATGCCTGGTGCGGCGCTGAGGGTGGTGTGTTGTTTGTGGGAAATCCGGATGTGGACGAATGCTGGTATGTGGATCAAGACCGTTTCCACCCCACTGCGCAGCCGCTGAGCGCGCTCGCTGGCACTTGGGCCACTGAGGACGGTGCGGTGACGTTGGCTGTAAAGGGCGCATCTTTTACGCTTACAAGCAAGGAGGAGAGCAACTCCTTTTCGGCCCTTGCCGCCGATGGCTTGCTGAAGCTTGCAAAGGGCAATGCGGCGTATTTCGCTGCCTATTCTTTAGAGGATGGAGAGCTTCGCTTGTATGGCGCAGGTTTGCCGTTAATCGGGCAGATGGAGATGCCCATTGTGCTTGTGAGACGGAAATCATAAACTGAACTGGAGGGAGAAAAGATGGATGCTGCGGTGATCTATTACAGCTTTCAGGGCAATTCTGCGCTGGCAGCGAAGGCGCTGGCGGACAAGCTAGGCGCGCGACTGGTGGAGCTCAAGGAACCCAAGGCCCGGTCAATGGGTCCGGGTGGTTTCATGTTGGCGGGATTCCAGGCATCGTTTGGCGTGAAAAGCAAGCTGACCGGCCAACCCTGGCAGGAAGTGTCCGGCTGCGGGGAGTTGCATCTGATCACGCCCATCTGGGCTTCCAAGCCGGTGCCTGCGATGAACCGCTTCCTGTCCAAGTGTGATTTTTCAGGCAAAACCGTTTCGCTGTACGCAGTGATGGCAGACCCCTCCGCCCAAGCTGAAAAAGCCTGGAAGGTGATGGCCTCGCAGGTGGAAAAAAAGGGCGGCAAGGTGAAAGTCACTTATGGGCTTGTGGGTGCTGGGCCTGGCAAGGGTGTCAAAGAAGAGTTGGCGCAGAAGATCTTCGAGATAGGGCGGTAGCGTAGGGGCGGTTTGCGAACCGCTCTTTTTGATACAAACTCATGTCACCATTTTGTTTCCGTCTCTTTTTGCAATTATAATGGGTAGTATTGATGAAAGCTTTCAAAACGGAGTATGCAGTGGAACAAACAGCAGTTCAAAAGTCTGGGCAAGGCGGCAGCCAGGCCTTTGCCGCGCTGTATGAGCGCCTTGCCGAGCCAGCGCTGAGGTTTGCCGCGGCTGTCATGGGAAACGACAGCCTGGCGGCAGATGCCGTGCAGGAGGCGTTTCTGCGGGTGCACCGCAACCTGGACCGCTTTGACAATCGCAAGCCCTTTGATCCTTGGTTTTACCGCATCCTCCTCAATGAATGCCGCAGGGCAATGCGGTGGCGGAAACGGCTTGCGCCGGTGGAATCCGTGCCGGACAGCGCCGCGCCGCAGCAGGATGAGTATCGGGCTCTTTATGAGGCGGTGGGCTCGATGGAGATTGGTCTCAGGGAGCCGCTGGTGCTGCATTACCTGATGGGTTACCGCGACCGGGAGATCGCAGCGATCCTGGGTGTGAGCGTGGTGGCGGCAAAGGGCCGGCTGAAACGGGCCAGAGAAAAGCTCCGGCAGGAGCTCGTGAAAGGTGATGAACGATGAACGATCGCGAGTGGGGTCGCCGGGTGGCTGAAGCGCTGCGGCGGGGCACTGATAACGCCGCGCAGAAAAAGGCACCGGTTTGGCGGGCGGTTCAAAGGAGAATCGTTGAAACTGAACAGGACAAGCAACAAAAGGAGACGCGCATGAAACGAAATATGTGGTTTACCACCGCAGCGGCTGCCACTGTGGCAGCGGCGGGGTTGGTGTTTTTCTCACTGACACCGGAGGGTACGGCGCTGGCTGACCGTGTTGTGAAGTTTTTCGCGCCGCAGAAGCAGCTGGATACGCAGATAGAGGGCGGCACAGAAACGCAGCAGGCAGCGCTATTCACCAACAAGGATGGTGAAGTGGGCTATGTGATCTATATCGACACCGAACGGTATGCAAAGCAGAGCAATGGCGGCGTAGATTATTTCAAAGCCCTGAACCAACCGGAAGGTTATCCAGCGGTGCAGATGGAGATCAGCCAGGTCATGGGCACAGATGCCCAGCAAGAGTACCAGAAGCTTCTTTCAGATGCAAAAAACGGGTTCGACGTAGCGGAAGGCCGCGGGCAGGTCACCGAGCCTGTGAAGGGCTGGGCGATCCTGGCCTATGATGAGGCCGGCAGCGATGCCCCGTATGAAGACATCTATGTGGTCGACAACTCGCAGGGCGGAAGCTTCGTAATACGCTGCCGGATGTTCCGCGAGGCGGTAGAGGGCCATGGAGCCCGTTTCTTTGAGATGCTGAAGACATTCGAGGTGGTGCGCTCGTCACAATTGGAGTCCGCCATGCCGCAAACACCGGAGCCCACACCAGCGCCTACGGTGGAGTTGAAGCCGACAAAACTCACCTGGGATAACCTGATGATCTTTGGCGCGAAGTTGGACACCAATGGATTCGAGGCAATCAACGCCCTGACCGATGCTATTGGTTCAGAACCGGTGCGTGATGATACGGTCATCAGCGATGGCGGAAAAACCCGCACTGTGGCATGGGCCGAAGGAACAACAGCCGTGTTGCGCAACGCCGATCTCTACTCCATTGAGACAGTCAATCCCGATGCCTCTGTGGTCGGGCTTCACGCTGGGATGACGCTGGAGCAGTTCAAGGCCGTGCTTGGTGAGCCCCATGAGGCGATCAACGGTGCGTTGGCCTGGGGCGTGGGCAGCAATGACAACCTGATCATCATCCTGGCCGATGGTGTGGTAACCTCAATCAAGATCTCTTTGGTGGAATAGGCAAGAAAGAAAACCGGGGCGAACGCTGTTGCATGCGATCGCCCCGGTTTTGCTTTACTCTTGTTATTTGGCCGGGAACAACGTCAGCTTCCGGTCTGCCTCGGTGGGCTTGAGCGGCGGCTCCAACTGCTGCCCTTCCGGCAGCTCAAATGCGTAGAACACCAGTTCCAGATGCACATAAATCACGTTTTTGTCTGTGATCGGTGCGGCAGTTGCAGCAACAGTCTCTGTGGCGTCTGGCGAAGTGGCGACTGGCGCCTGCTGTGCTTCCGGCTTGCGGTATTCGGCCTGGATATATGCAACCTGGTTATACAGCTCGTTTTTCTTCAGGTCGTCCATGATCGCCACATACTCCTTCCAGGAGGTGTGGAAATCAATCGCGATGTGTTGTGTTTGAAATTTCCCTGTTTGAGCCTGGTCGGCGGGGGCTTGTATGGAAATGCCCTTCGCCCTGCCTTTGACCAGGTTTTCCAGATAGAGCAGGATCTTTGCGTGGTCAATACCGGTTGCCACGGCGGCTCCCTTTTCCTTCAGATTGCCTTCCAGCGTGGCGATGCTGTCTTTGATGCTGCCAATGTTTGCCGCTTGCATGTTCAGCACATTCACTCGCGATTGCGCCGCTGCCAGGCGCTGCTTGGTGTCACTGGTGTGTTGCAGATAGGGAACTAGGAAATACATCACGTAGACGGCCACCGTCACGATGATCAACCCGAAGACGATCAGGAATTTCTCCCTTTTAGTCAATGCCATTGGCCATCACCTCCTTGCGTGGCAGGGGCTTGCGTGGCAGGGGCTTGCGTGGCTTCTGCCGTGGGCGCGAGCGCTGGCGTGAGCCGGACGGTCACGGTGAAAAGCCGCGGCAATACGGCGCCCGGATCCGGGTTTTCCACGTCACTGACAAGCGAGGTGCCATAGGTGTTGGGCTGTGCGCGCAGGTTCACGAGGAATTGGGCAACGTCTGTGTCGTTCGCGGCAATGCCTGTGACGGAAAGCTCCCCGTTGCTGAGTGTGTAGGCAGTCAATGTGATCTTTTCCGGGCAGGCGATGGAGAGCATGCTGTTGATGCTGGCGGGGTGCAGGCCTGATCCAGTGATGCCTTCCAGATTGGAGACCATTTCCAGAAGGCTTTTGCGCTGTGCGACAACCTCGGCGAATTCCGTTTCCACATGGGCAAGAGAGGCAGCTTGGTTTTCTGCGGCGCTTGCTTTGTTCTGCAGGCTGCCGAGCCAGGTGGATGGCAGATAGACTGCCACCGTCGCCAGCGCCAGCACGCCCAGGAGCACAAACAGCGCCACGGTGCCCTGACGGGCCATCCGTTCGGAGTTTTCGTTGACCGGCAGCAGGTTGACGTCACGCTTCAGCGCGCCCGATGGCCTGGCAGTTTTGACGGTTGTTTTTTCAGTGGAGGGCATTGGATTCTGCATCATCTCAATCCACCTCCGTCAGCGTGCAGCCGGCTGCGGCCGCAAATGTGGACAACCGTTGCGCGGAATCGTTCCCGCTGGCCAACACGCTGGACAACAAGGCGCTGATATCCTGCACGGGCAGATTCATACGGTCCTGGATCATGTGCGCAATGCCCGGGATCCGGGCGCCTCCTCCGCACAGATAAACCTGGTCAACTGCAGCCATCTGGTTGCGGGAGCGGAAATAGTCGGTGGTGCGCACAGCGTCGCCCACCACCTGATCCAGATAATCGCTGAGTGCTTGCTTGCACTCGGCGCTCTGCTCCGTGCCCAGGATCATCTCCAACGCCCTCAGCTCGTCGGTTTCCATGCTCTTGGCCAGCGTGGCTGCTACGGCGGATAGACCCATTGTGTTGGCCTTACCCACAAAAAACCGGCCTGACTGATAGGTGTCAATCAGTGTGGTGTTCATCCCCAGATCGATTACGGCGAAGTTGCTGCCCCGGCCCAGGATGTGGTTGACCAGCTTTTCCCTGGCGTTGGCGGCCACATCCACTGACACGACTTTCAGCCCCGCCTGGGAGAGCGCCTGGATGTAGGGTGTGATGATGTTCTTCGGCACTGCCACGATCATCACCTTGTATTGGGTGGCGGCGCCTTCGGTGAGCACATCTTGTACCTTGTAATCAATCACATAGAGCGCCGGGTCCACAGCCAGATAGCCGGAGATCTCATCCACGACATTCTGTTTGAGCTGCTCGGCAGACATCCTGGGTAGCACAGTGTGGCGAATGATGATGTCCATGCCGCTCAAGCACAGGGCAGCTTTGCCCCCCGCGATATGGCCGGCCGCCATCGCCTTTTTCACGGTGGCCGCCAGCAGTTTTGATGAATTGATGATGTTACCAGCCATCACGCCGTCTGGCAGTGCCGCAATCCCGGTTTTCCAGTTGCGGGGGCCATAGCTTTGCACCAGCTTCACTGCGCTGGAGCCCACGTCGATGCCGACGATATTTTTCCTTTGTATCGGCAAATGTAGTTCCTCTCCTCCCTGTTCTGGATATCAGCTTTCCTTGATGCCGGATTCCCCGGAATACATCTCCGAGATCAGCGGCTTGATATAGATCTTTGTGACGGACCCGAGGGTCTCGTTGGCGAAGATACTGCTGGTGAATGTGGGGTCATTCAGCAGGTCGCTGATGTCTGCCGGGGCAAACACCAGGTCGGCCAGCGTGCTGGAGTTGATGCTGTCGTCTGCCAGGACATCGTTTTTTGAGACCAGCTGGCCGCGGATCAGGCAGCTGTTGATCTCCGCTGAGCCAGCGGTATAGAGCAGCCCGGTCAGCTCGGAACGGTTGCCCTTTCGGTTGCCATGGCTCTCCAGCAGGACGTTGAGCTTTGTGCCGGCATAGACAATGATGTTGTCAAAGTGGCTGCTCAGGATTGTGAATGTGCCACCGGTGTAGAAGTAGCACTTGCTCTGCTGGCTGTCCAGCGAGTCTCCGGAGAGCGTGGTGTCGCCCCTGACCGCCACCTGGCAGCCCTGGCCGGAGGAATTGTGACGATACACCGTATTGTAAGAATTCATGTCGCCGTTACAATAGATCTTCACGTTGGTCAGCGTGCTGTCGTCAATATCAAGAACGCTTGACGCGCCTGTGACATAAATGCTGACACCGCTGAGCGACGTGCTGTTCTTGATCGTCAGGTTGCCGGACACATAGATAGACACGCCTGAAAGCGTGGCACCGTCCAGCGTGAGGTTGCCCGTGCTGCCAATCTGGCCGGAGGTGGCGGGGGATGCCCCTGTGATCATGTAGGATGCGCCAGGGTTGCCCTCAATGTCCATTGGTGTGATATAGCTGGACGCCTGCACAGTGGCGCCGTTGCTGATCTTGGGCGCGGCTGCGGCCACTGCGGCATCCTTTGCGACCTGTGGGAAGCTGCCGTACGACAATGACCATGTCAGCTTTGACACGATTGTGGGGTCCACATACAGCTCTGGATGGGCCGGGTCATAATTGGTGGCGTCGAAATAGCCGGAGCCGCCGTGCGTTGTGTCCACAACAGAGCCGCCGACGACCACATCGCCGTTCACGTCGATCTTGGCATTCTTGTTTCCATCCATGTTCACGTTGCCGCCGGCAATCAGCGCGTTGTTGCCAAACTTGGTCAAGAACTCCGTTTTAAACTTCTCCGTGCGGATAATCGTGATGGACGCATACACAGTGCGGGTGGTCTCGCCGGCCACGGCCTTTGAGGAGATCGTATAGGTGCAGGTGTTGCCGTTTGGCGTGCCCATCGCAACCGTTGTGACGGTGCTGCCGGGCCCACCCCTGGAGGTGTCCAGCGCCGGTTCGGTGAACGTGGCATTGGCGTTGTTGCGCACGTTGGTGAAGAAATTGTTATAGGCCGTTTCGTATGCGGCTATATTTGCCGTGTCGGCGAATTTCAGCGCCAGGTCATTGTAATAGTCCCCCACGGTGCGCTTCAGGTTTTCAATGGCCTGTTGGGCAGCGCGGTTGGCAGCGTAATAATCCCGCTCATAGTTGTCCACCACGGCAGATTGCTTTACGTTGTTCATCGTCAGCGCCAGGATGCCCATGCCCAACACCAACAGCACCATGATCACCAGGAACACCGACACCAATGCCGAGCCCCTATTGTCTGTGATTCTTTGCTTTATGGATTTCCTCATGGCTCACATCTCCTTGTCATCGCAGAGCCAGTTGTGTGCTGACTGTGATGCCGCTTACCGATGTCAGCGTGACGGTAAGAAGCTCGCCGCTGATGGAGGCGGTGAATGCATTGATATTGTATGCCAGCACCGAGCCGTTGTAGTTCAGCGTCTTGGCTGTGTTGTCGATGGTATAGGATTTGCCGTTGACCGTCAGTGACCCTGATGACACGGTGACGCCGGCGGCGGTGGTGTTGCGCACCTGTTTGGAGATGTGCAGCGCGGCCTGCCGCAGGCCCTGCTGGTCCGCTGTCTCGTCCATGTTGATGTTGTAGGTCTTGATGCCCAGGATCATCGAGGAATAGACAGACGTTCCGATGATTGCGAGGATGGCGATCGTCACCATCAGCTCCACCAGTGTGACCCCACGGTTTCCCAGCGTTTTCCTCTTCATGGCGCGGCCACCTCCAGCGTGTCCTGCACGACGCATTGCGGCGTGGCGGACGACGAGGATTCATAAACCATACACTTCACATCCACCAGCGTGGTGGCCGGCGGATTGTCGCTGTCATAGATAAACAGGTTTGACGTGGAAATGCCCACCACACCAATGCTGCTGACCTGCGCCTGGGCGGGCGTTTCATAGACGGCGCAGGCGCTCACGCCGGACAGTGAGACCACGCTGGAAAAGCTTGCGGTGCCGCAGTTGATGATCAGCCCCAGAGGCCTGCCGTCCGGCACAGAGCCGGATGCGGACACCCCACCGGAGATGGTATAGCTGCTGCCGGACACTGCCAGCGTGATCGAACCGGAGGTCCCTGTGGCCACCTTGCCGTCAGGGCCGGTGAATGTCGCGCTGCCGCCGCGGATGAACAGGTGCGCGTAATTTGGCGTGCCGGAAAACGCGGCCTTGCTGATCGCGCCGGCCGGGGCCGTCACGATGGAGTAGAATTTGCCGCTTGCGGCGGCATGGTCCGGGTTGGATGCGGGGCTGGTGCCAAGCAGGTTGAAGAGCTGGCCGTAGGTTTTAGTGCGGAGCTCCTCGATTTTCGCCTGCGCTAGATAGGTGGTTTTGGTGTTGTCTTCCGCCAGCACCGTGAACCTGGTGCTTGTTACAAACATATTGATGAGCGGCACCGCCACAAGGGCAAGGATAAACACCGCCACCAGAACTTCCAGCAGTGTCAGGCCTTTGTTATTTTTGAGTGCCGATTTTTTCAAAGTTATCACCCTATGATCAGTTTGACGATTGCGTTGCTAAACGCAAGATACCCCTGCAGGATCTGCTGCCCAAACAGCAGCGCTGTCAGCGAACCGGCCGCCAGAAACGGCCCGAAGGGAAAGTAGTCGCCGTGTTTGAGCACCTTTGTGACCAGCAGCACGGCTCCGGCCAGGCCACCCGCTACCACCGCAAGCACCAGCGCCAGCAAGGTGTGCTGCCAGCCCAGAAAGAGGCCCACCATCGCCATCAGCTTCACATCGCCGCCGCCCATGCCGTCCTTCCTCAGGATCAGGCGGGAGACCACGTCAATCAGAAACAGCGGGCCGCCGCCGGCCAATGCACCCAGCAGGGCGTCCTGCCAGCGGGGGTTGGGGTTGCCTGCGAGGCTTGTGATGAGCACGGCCAGCGCCCCGCACACGGAGCCAAACAGCACCAGGCCGTTAGGGATGATCGTGTGCTCCGCGTCAATGAAGCAGGCTGCGATCAGCACGCTGACCAGCGCCAGCGCCGGGATCAGGCTTCCAAGCCCCGGCAGCCGCCACCAGCAGAGCAGAAACAAAACTCCTGTGAGCAGCTCCACGATCATGTAGCGGGGGCTGATCGGCTTGCCGCAGTGGCGGCACTTGCCGCCCAGGAAGAGCCAGCTTGCCACCGGCACCATGTCCAGCGCGGTGAGCCGCGCCTTGCAGTCCGGGCAGTGGGAGGGGGGAGTGCGTATAGACAGTTTGTTCGGGATGCGATAGATGCATACGTTCAGGAATGATCCCACGCAAAGGCCCAGGATGCCGGTCAGGATTGCCCCATACCAGGGGTTTGAGCCATAAAAGCGAAGGATTGTTTCCAGGTCCATACATACTCCAGAAGTTTGATGAAAGGGAACGGAACGTTCGTTTACGCTCCGTTCCCCACAATTGTGGCTGGGAAATCAGTTGATGGCTGTATTCACCGTAGCAATTCCGTATTCGTTCACGTTCACCCTGTCAATGGCTTGCGCGAAGTTGTCCGGCTCTAGTTTTGGTGTCAGCCCTTCCAATGCAGCCTGAACATCGGCTTCCGATGCCCACCCGGAAACATCGCCTTGTGACAGTGCTTCTTCCGGGCTGGCGTGGTTGTGAAGGTTGATCGCGTTGGCGATCTCCGTTGCGCTTGCGATGTCAGTGCTTTGCCGAGCCTTGTCTTGTAATGACATAAATGACGGTATTGCTATGGCGGCGATGATAGCAAGCAGCGCGGCGGTCATTACTAATTCAAGCAATGTGAATCCTGCGTGCCGTTTCTTTCCCGATTTCTTTGATTCTGCCGTCATAACTGCATGTAATTACTCAAGACTCGTATCGCTCACGTAAGCAACGCCATTGTTGAAATCAATGCGAGCATAGACATCAGCCATTGTAACGCTTGAATCAAATGTCGGTGCGAGGTTGCCCAGCGTCGTAAGCGCAGCGTCATTGGCGGCGGCAATGGGGGTGGCTTCGTTCAGCGCATTGTAGACATTGATTGCACCGACCAGCGAGCTGGCGCAGCCGACTTCCACACCGTTCTGAGCCCTCTCCTGCAGGCCGATGAAGCTAGGGACTGCGATGGCGGCCAGGATGGCCAGGATCGCGACGACGACGATGAGCTCGATCAGTGTGAAGCCCTTCTTGTTCTTCTTCTTGAGTGTCAGAAGCATAGGAGCACCTCCAGTTTTATTTATCATACGGGTTAGTTCGCCGTATAATTCAACCATTGAATTATATCCTTTTGCCGTTAATCCTTCAATTCCAAACCCAGAAATTGCCGCATTGCTGCCACAATTCTCCCGCAAAACTTCAACCGTTATCGGAATCACATCCGGTGCGATTGGCAGAAGTGCGGAGGGTTCAATCCCTCATGATTTCATGGTTTATGCCGCGGTTGCTTGTGCCGGGATCCTTTTCATCAGGCAGTTAGGCCATCAAACGGATTAACTCCATAGAGATCATCATTCCGGCAGAAACCACAATTGCTTTACCCATTACTTTCCAGATACCCTGGTTCATGATGATTCAAACATTCCAGACAAATCCTATTTTACGCTGCTCACCACAGAGGCCAGTTGGAATGTGGGCATCAGGATGGACAGCACCACAAACAGAACGATGCCTGCCATCACGATGATGATTGCCGGCTCAATCACCGCGGTGGTGCGGGCGATGGCAGTCTCGGCTTCGGCGTCGTAATAGACGGCGGTCTGCTCCAGCATGTAATCCAGCTGGCCGGATTCCTCGCCCAAGCGCGTCATGTTCTGCACCATCGGCGGCAGCTCCTTGATATCGGCCAAAGGTTTATAAAGCGCCGATCCCTGCTGCACTGATTCGGTGACACGCTTCAGCTTCTTTTCGATGTGCTTGTTGGACACCACGCGGGAGGTAATGTCCAGCGCCTGCGTGAGCGGCACGCCGGAGCTTGTCATCGCGCCCAATGTGCGCGTGAACCGCGACACCAGCATCTTCATGTTGAGCTGCCCGAATGCCGGCAGCTTCAGGCTGAGGCGGGCCAGGTTCAGCTGGCCATTGTCGGATTTGCGATACATCTGGAAGACCAGCGCCGCCGCCGCGATCACAGTGAGAATGAGCGGCCACTGGGTGCGGACGAAGCCGCTCAGGCCCAGCAGGATCTGCGTGGGCAGCGGCAGATTGGCTCCGGCCCGGTCGAAGATGCCCTGGAAGGTGGGCACAATGAAGATCAGCAGGAATGTGGTGATCACAACGGCCAGCCCCATGATCACTGCCGGATAGATCATCGCCGTGCGAAACTTCGCCACCAACTGGTATTCCTGCTTGAAATAGCCGTGCAGGCGCTTGAGGCTGCCCTCCAGCGTGCCGGAGACCTCGCCCACGGCCAGCATGCTCATAAAGATGGTGGGGAAGCGCTTGCCGTGCTCGCCGAAGCTGTCGGTCAGGCTCCGGCCGGTCTGCACTTTTTCATACACATCCAGCAGCACGCCTTTCAGGCGCTTGTCTTCCGTCTGCTGGGCCAATATATCCAGCGCCTGCCCCACCGGGATGCCGGAGGACAGGATCGTGGAAAACTGCTGGCAGAACAGCGCGAGCACCTTCAGGCTGATCTTCTGGCCCAGCTCCCGGTTGAGGGCGCCTGGCGCCTTCACCTCGGTGATGTCCAGCGGGTAGAAGCCCTTTCCACGCAGCATCGACACCACTTCCAGGCGCTCTCTGCCCTCCGCGATGCCTTCCACGGTTCTGCCGCCCATATTGACGGCCTTATATTGAAACTTTGCCATTGGCAGCCTCCTTTATCTGAGGTTCAGGAAACGCTTGATGTTTTCATAATCCACACAGTACAGGATGCAATCGTCCAGTGTGATCCGCCCGGCCCTATAAAGCGCCGCCAGCGCCGTGTCCATCGTCTGCATGCCGGTAAGGCCTGCCGTCTGGATGGCGTTGTTGATCTGCGGGGTCTTGCCCTCGCGGATGAGGTTGCGGATGGCCGGGGTGGCCAGCATCACCTCCACGGCAGCCACGCGGGCATGCCCGTCCGCCGTGGGCAGCAGCTGCTGCGACACAACGGCCTGCAATGCCATGGAGAGCTGCACGCGGATCTGCGACTGCTGATAGGGCGGGAACACATCGATGATGCGGTCAATGGTCTTGGCAGCACCGGTTGTATGCAGCGTGGAGAAGACCAGGTGGCCCGTCTCGGCGGCGGTCAGTGCGATGGAAATGCTCTCCAGGTCGCGCATCTCGCCGATCAGGATCACATCCGGGTCCTGCCGGAGCACAGCCCGCAGGCCGTTGGCGTAAGACTGGGTGTCGCTGCCGATTTCACGTTGGTTCACAATGCTTTTTTTGTGGCGGTGCAGATATTCAATCGGGTCTTCCAGCGTGATGATGTGGCAGTCCCGGTTGGTGTTGATCAGGTCAATCAGCGCCGCAAGAGTGGTGGATTTGCCGCTGCCGGTGGGCCCCGTTACCAGCACCAGGCCCCGCTGCAGCGTGCTTAAGTCTGCCAGCGACGCCGGCAGGCCAAGCTCATCCAGCGACCGGATGCCCGGCGGGATCAGGCGCAGCGCAGCCGAACAGGAACCCCTCTGGCGATAGGCGTTCACGCGGAAGCGGGCGATGCGGGTGGATAGCGGGAAGTCCAGCTCGCCGGCTCCGGTGAACTGCTCCCACTGGCGCTCGCTCATGATGGAGCGCACAAACCCTTCTGTTTCCAGCGTGGAAAGCCGCTCGCCTTCGCTCAGCAGCCGGCCGTTCACACGATAGGTCGCCGCAGTGCCCGGCGTGATGTGCAAGTCGGAGGCATTAAGCGATACGGTTTTCTCCAGCAGTTCGGTGGAATTCATGCTAACTCCTTCCGCCGCCTGTGGGCGGCACCTCCCCCAAGCGGGAGGCAAGTGATGGCTTGACAGAGATGAGCTTGTCCCCCTCATGGAGGGGGATGCCACGTAGTGGCAGGGGGAGTTTGCTATTCCTGCCTGAACGCAACCCGGACGGCCTCTTCCACGGAGATGATCCCCTTGGCGGCCAGTTCGGAGCATTCCTCATGCAGCAACCGCATGCCGCTTTTGCGGGAGGATTCCACGATCTGCTGCAACGGCGCGCGGGAATGGATCATTTCGCGGATTTCCTGGTTTACGGTCAGGATTTCATACACAGCCTGCCGGCCCTTGGTGCCTGTGCCGCCGCAGCTCACACAACCCTTGCCCCTGCGGAACCGGCCCATGCCGGGTGTCAGGCCTACCAGGCTCAACAACGCCGCATCGGGAGTATAGTCCTCCGTGCACAGGGGGCAGTTTTTGCGCACCAGTCGCTGGGCCATCACGCCCACCAGCGATGCGGAGAGCAGGAAGGGCTCCACGCCCATGTCTTCCAGGCGGGTGATCGTGCTGGCGGCATCGTTGGTGTGGATCGTGGAAAGCACCAGGTGGCCGGTGATGGCCGCGCGGATGGCGATTTCCACCGTCTCCTCATCGCGGATTTCACCTACCATCACGATGTTGGGGTCCTGCCTTAAGATGCTGCGCAGGCCGGAAGCAAACGTGAGGCCGGCCTTTGCGTTCACCTGCACCTGGTTGAGGCCCGCCATCACATACTCCACCGGGTCCTCAATGGTGATGATGTTTTTGATGGGGTCATTGAGCTCATTGAGCATCGCGTACAGCGTGGTTGTCTTGCCGCTTCCCGTGGGCCCTGAGATCAGGATGATGCCGTGGGGGTGCCGGATCAGGTTTTCAAACCGGGCCATATTCGCGGGCGTCATCCCAAGGCCCTCCTTGGGGATCAGGAAGCTGCCGCGGTCCAGCAGGCGCATCACGACTTTCTCGCCATACACAGTGGGCATTGTGGACACACGCACGTCGATGTTGCGGCCGCCGGTGGCCAGATCAAGCCTGCCATCCTGCGGGCGGCGCTTTTCGGCAATGTCCAGGTTGCTCATGATCTTGATGCGGGCCACGATGGCCGCGTGGGCGTTCATCGGTGGTGTCAGCGCCACGGTGAGCACGCCGTCTACGCGAAAGCGCACCCGCACGCCGCTCTCGCCGGGCTCGACGTGGATGTCGCTGGCGCGGGCGTTGGCGGCCTGCTCCAGGATCGTGTTCACCAGGCGCACAATCGGCGCGCTGTTCACACCGTCGCTCAGGTCAATGGCATCCAGCTCGTCCTGCGTGGCGGCGGGGCCTTCCCGGTTGAATTCTTCAATTGCCTGCTCGGCCTTCTTGCTGCCATAGATGCGGTTGATCGCCGCGATGATCGATGGCCCCCGAGCAAGCATGGGTTGCACATCCATGTTGGACACGGTGCGCACATCGTCGATGGCGACGATGGAGAGCGGATCCTCCATGGCGATATACAATTTGTTGCCATCGGTCTTGATGGGAACCAGCGTGTGGCGCTGGGCAATCTGCACCGGCACATATTGCTCGATGCCGGCGGGCAGATAGACATTGGCCACATCCACAAAGGGGATGCCCAGCTGAAACTCCAGCATCTCGATGATTTGCTGCTCGGTGACCCAGCGCCGTTCCTTCAGCACGTCGCCCAGGCGCTTGTTGGTTTCTTTCTGGATGCGCAGCGCCTCATCCAACTGCTGGCGGTTGATGAGCCCAGCGTCTATGAGCATCTCGCCCAGGAATTTACGGCGTATCGCCATGTTTCACTCTCATTTATTCTTTGATTTGTGAATTATACTCTTCTGACATATGCAATTCAATGAAAATACTTGTCAATCCCAATCGATGCATGACAGACAGAGACTGTATTTCTCATCGGTTGATAGATACCCATGAGCAAACACGCTTAATCAGCCCCAGTCTGCGTTGCGTAGGAAATATTACCGACAATCGATTTGTAAATTTCTGTCTGGGTTTACTTTCTCATGCAAATTGTCAGAATTATAGCACTCTGTGTTTGAAATTCAATGCTGATGGTGCAACCATATTATGGCAATGCAGCGGCAGGATTGCGGCAGAAATGTGGCAGGCATATCCCTTTTCCTTCCAGTCAATGCGCAATGCTATTCATGCAAATGCAATATTGTCCATGCCACTTCTTGCCATACCCTATGATTTGTCCTATATTATAGTAAATAGCAATAATAGATATATAATTTACTTTCATAAGTACCGTGATATTTTGCTAATGGGGGGCCTCTTAATCATGAAAAAGGGCCTGAACAAACAATTGTTGAATGCATTGATAGATGAATTGGGCAATGAAGATCCTATGAAACGTGCAGCTGCTGCAAGGCAATTGGGTAACCTTAATGATGAGCAGGCCATCCATTCATTGGTAACCGCGCTTCAGGATTCAAAATGGGCTGTACGCAAAGAAGCTGCTTATTCTATCCTTGATATATGTAAAGGTTCTGAAAAGCATAAGAATTTGATAAAGTTGTTAAAAGGCCAAATACAGGCAGTGCATTCCAGTTATGAACGGTTCAATAACTATTTGGATGAATATGAGTATTTTGAAAGCGGTATCGGTATTGATATTGAAGAATACTATAAAAACGGGATACGGAGATGATCCTACGCTGTAGATAAGCACATCATGACAGTAGTATTCCTTACACGGATATCCACTTTTGCCATTTTTAGTAAGTGTTATTACAACCCTCCAATCACATAATATGACTGCTTATTAGTGATGGAGGTAAATTTTATGACCGGTTTGCTGGCCGCTGTCCAGCTGTTTTTCAGCATCATCATCGGGCTGTATTTCCTGTTTCAACTGAAGAGCCAACAATCCACCCGCGCCGCCGTGACCCACGACAGCCGCAAGGAGATGGACAAGCTCGCCAAGCTCCGGCAGATCCAGCTCACCAAGCCCCTGTCCGAAAAGGTGCGGCCCCAGAAGATGGATGACATCATCGGCCAGGAAGAGGGCATCAAGGCCCTGCGGGCGGCGCTGTGCGGCCCCAATCCGCAGCATGTGCTCATCTATGGCCCTCCCGGCATCGGCAAAACCTGTGCGGCCAGGCTGGTGCTCACAGAGGCCAAGGCCAGCCGGGTTTCCCCGTTTGGGCGCGAGGCAAAGTTTGTGGAGATGGACGCTACCTGCGTGCGCTTTGATGAGCGCAGCATTGCCGACCCGCTGATCGGCTCGGTGCACGACCCCATCTATCAGGGGGCCGGGGCCATGGGTGTGGCAGGCATCCCGCAGCCCAAGCCCGGCGCAGTCACCAAAGCCCATGGCGGTATCTTGTTTTTGGACGAGATCGGTGAGCTGCACCCAACGCAGATGAATAAGCTTTTGAAAGTGCTGGAAGACCGGCGGGTTTATTTTGAGAGCGCCTATTACTCCGAAAGCGACTCCAACATCCCCAGCTACATCCACGATGTGTTCAAAAACGGCCTTCCGGCGGATTTCCGGCTGGTGGGTGCGACCACCCGAAACGCCAACGACCTGCCCGCAGCGATCCGCAGCCGGTGCGTGGAGGTGTTCTTCCGGCCACTGGAGGAAAACGAGCTGGCGCTCATTGCTGACGGCGCTGCCAAAAAGGCCAGCGTGGCGATGGAAGAGGGCTGCGCGGAGATGGTGGGCCGCTACTCGGCCAATGGCCGCGATGCTGTGAACATCGTGCAGATGGCCGCCGGCGTGGCCGTGAGCGAGGGCCGGGGCAGCATCACGTTAGAGGACCTGGAGTGGGTGCTCAACAACGGCAACTATGCCCCGTCGCATAAGGTGCGGGTGCCCAGGAGGCCCGCCGTGGGCGTGGTAAACGGCATGGCCGTGTGCGGCCCGCAGCAAGGCGCGGTGATGACCATTGAGGTAATTGCCGAAAAGACAGCCGTGGGCTGCGGCAAGCTTACACTCACCGGTGTGCTGGAGGAAGAGGAGATGGGTAGTGAGGGGCACAAGGTGCGCATGAAGAGCGCCGTGCGCTCCAGCGTGGAAAACGTTTGCACGATGCTGCACTCCACCGTGGGCATCGATACCACCGACTACAACATCCACATCAATTTCCCCGGCGGCATCCCGGTAGACGGCCCCTCGGCGGGTCTGGCGATCGCCTGCGGGCTTTACTCGGCGGTGCATGGCCTGAAGGTGGACAATACATTGGCGCTCACCGGTGAAATCTCCATACGCGGCGACATCTATCCGGTGGGCGGCGTGCCGGTGAAGCTGAAGGCAGCGCAGAAGGCCGGGGCCCGGCGGGCGTTCATCCCGGCCAGCAACTGGCAGCAGAACTTTGATAAGCTTGGCATGGAGGTGCTCCCCGTGCGGCATTTCTATGACATCCTGCATGAAAACGGTGCGTTTGTGGAAGAGGAGCCGGTTTATTCTCCGAGTCTCCCGGCGGCCAGCGCGACGGTGCTCAGCGCGAGGGGGGAGTAAATCCCCCTTGCTCCTTCGGAGCCGTCCACACAAATCCCCCTCCGGCTTCGCCGGTTTCCCCCTTAATAAGGGTGATGCATTCCGTTCTTCATCACGCTTCCGTTTAATGAGAACAAGAACGGAAAGAACCCCCCCTTATGAAGGGGGGAAGCCGCCAACGGCGGCGGGGGGATTATGAAGGGCGGATGCTGACCGAAGGGAAGCAGGGGGGATTTCTAAGGGAGACGTCGCCGCAGCGACAGGAGGAGAGCTCTTGGGGACGATGCTTATTCATTATACTCTTCTTACTTTATAGGTTAACGCCACCACTCCGCACACCGCCAGGATCCCCGCGCCGCAGGCTATGGTCACGATGCCCAACGTCTCCTGCCTCAGGATGCATCCGAACAGCAGCACCGCCAGCGGCAGTGTGAAATTACCCACCGAGCCCACGATGCCGAACACCCGCCCCGCCATCGCGTTGTCGATTGTCTGCTGCAGGATTACGGTGTAGTTGGTGGAAATCACGATCACTGAAGCGCTCAACAGGAAGAATGCTGCCAGGTAGGGGAAAACCAGCTGCATGCCCAGCCCTGCCAGAAGGCCCGATGCCAGCTGCATTGCCCCCAGAGCCACCAGGCCGCCAAACATCCAAGCCTCCCGGCTGCCCTTGGGTTTGAGCGTGCGGATCAGCAGCGCCGATGCCAGGATGCCAACCCCAAAGGCGGATTCGATGTATCCAAGGTTCCTTGCGCCATCGCCGGACAGGGCGTTTGCCAGCACCGGCATCACCACTTGTGTCGAGCCCGCGAAGAAATGCACGATCGCCACCACGGCCAGCAACGCCATCAGGCGCTTGCGGCGGAAGAGATAGGCATACCCCTGCCGCAGGGTCTCGGCCATCGGGGCCTTTGCAGCGTCTGTGTCGCCGCGTGGGATGCGGAGCATCCATTCGCATAGTGCCGACACGAAAAAGGACAGCGCGTCAAACGTGAAGATGAACCAATACCCGAGATAAGACACCGCCAAGCCGCCCAGCACGGGGCCAGCGATGTTGGCGATGCCGCTCAGCAGCTGGCTTGTGCCGTTGGCTTTGACCAGGCGGTCTTTTTCCACGATCTGCGGCATCACGGCCAGCACCGCCGGGTTGAAGAACGCCGAAGCGGCCGACAGCAACACCTGCACAGCCAGGATCACTGCGAAGCTCATTTGGCCGGTCAGATAGATTGCCAGCACGGCCACAATGGCCAACCCCCGCACGATGTCGGCGCCGACGAGGATAGTTTTGCGGTCAAACCGGTCCACGAGGCCTCCAGTGAAAAAGCCCAGTACCACCGATGGTGCCATGGCCGCAAACAGCGTAAGCCCCATTTTGGCCGGCGAGCCGGTAGCCTGCAGCACCCACCAGGAAAGCGCCAGTGCGTAGAATTTGTCCCCAAGCTGTGAGATGAACTGGCCCCCCAGCAAAAGCGCCAGGTTGCGGTTAAATTCTCTTTTCATATTGCCACCCCAGTTACGTTGCGATGTGCTTTTCCCGAATGAACTTGATTTCGCAGTCAGGCAACCCCAGCGCCTTCAAAAAGCTCTCATGCAGTTCGGGCGAATGCTCCTCAAACTCTGCGTGCAGCCGCGCTGCCATCTCTCCGCCGAAGCCTGCTTCGTCCAGCACGGCATGCCAGTTGCTTCGGATCTGTTCCATGTTTTCAGTGGAAATGCCCTGGATGAGGGCGACCACCGCCGCCTGCCGCCGCTTCACGGCGATGATCTCTTGATTGAGCTCGGTCAGGCGCTTTAGAAGCACCGCCTCCAGGCGGCTTCCGGAGCCGGACAGCAATCGCCGGATTTCATCCAGCGGGATGCCGGCGTCGCGATAGGCAATCACCGTCTCCAACCGTTTCTGGTCTGCCTGGTTGTAGAGCCGGTAACCCGCCGGGCTCCGCTCAGACGGCTTGACCAACCCCATTTCGTCATAATACAGCAGTGCCGTGCGCGACATACCGAATTGCCTTGCCAGCTTCCCGGCGGTCATGGCCATGGTGGGATCACCTCTTTGGGGTAACGTTACAGCTGTATCATAAACTATAAAGCAGTAGTCAGGTCAAGGGGCAAGATAGCGATCTTTCAGGGCTTCGCCCTGCACCTGACACAAAATATGCCCCTCCCACAGTATTGGGGGAGGGGTGGGGAATTGTTGAGGGAGGCTCGTGAGCCTCCCCTACACAAAACTCTGGTGCTGTTGCGGTAGGGGCGGCTCATGAGCCGCCCGTGATGTATCAATCACTCATCATGGTTATATGGATTACCTGATTCGCCCGATTTGATTTTCATTTGGAGTATGTATTTTCACTTCCCAAGCAAATCTTTCGCTCGATCCAGCAACTCAGCCTTTTTCTTGTCATCCATGCCGCTCAACAGCCTGTTCACCGTGTCCTTGATGCCGTCGGCCTGCGCGGGCGTCACGTTCTTGATCTGCTGAGCCGGTGCTGTAGGCTGCTGGTTCATCATGCCGCCCAGCATGCCGGCCATGCTGCCAATGTTGCCCAACCCGCCCAACGCACCCAATCCGCCCATTCCCTGGCCGCCGCCGGCGCCTTTCAGCGTGTTCACCAGGCTAAGCACCTGAGTGGCCCGGCCCAGGCTGGACGCGCCGCCGGTCTTCATGTTGCGGCTCAGCACATTCATTAGGCCGATGCTGCGATCCATTGGGTTGGCTGGAGCGCTGGCGGTGAACACCCCACCGCTGTTGATTCCTCGCAATTCGTCTGCAATGCCTATGATCTTGCCCACCTTTGCCACTGATGCACCACCCGACCCGGGTAAATAACCGGACAGGTCATTGAGCAAGCCCCTGATCTCATGGGGCTTAGGCCCCGGCCGTGCAATTCTGGCAGGTCTCGGCGGCGCAACCGGTACAGCCTGTTGGATGATCGTATCAGTTGATGGGGGCGATTGCATATCCCGCAGGCTGCGCGGTTTGCGGCCTGTTTGTGCCCCGGATGCTTGCTGGATTGACGAGGCCTTCACGGAGCCATCACGGCCCTCGCTCAGCGCATCCGGCAATGGCGGCACAGCCCCGGTGCGGGTTGCCGGCTGCTTGCGGCCCCGTTGCACCGCACCGGCTGCCAGCGCCAGCGGCAGTGGCCCCATGTTTCCCAGGCTGGCGCCAAGCCCGGACAAAGGGCCTTGCGCAGACGCCTTGGTTTTTGGCGTGGGAGCCCTTGGAGGACTGGTTTGTGCCGGGGTTGGGTCATTATGTATCTCCGTGGTTTGGGCCGGCTCCGGCTCGATGGCGATGATGTCATGCGGCTTTTGGGCGCGGCGTTTCTTGGGCCTGTTGTCAATCATGCTGAGCCCTCCTGTCTGGGATATCCCGTATCTATTGTATGCTCCTGTGCAACCGGAGGTTCGCCGGGCGTTTTTCGGCGCCAGTGGCAATCGGGGCTCTGCCGTAATATGAATAATCATAGGCGATTGATGGGAGGGATGATCATGCGCGAAAAGAGCCTTCGGGATCTCATGCGCGATAAGAAGGTTTCACCGGACAACCTGACCAATGAGCAGAAGGCGCAGTTTGAAAAGCTCAAGGATCAG
>JAEZSE010000031.1 GCA_023421955.1 Bacillota bacterium | reverse complement strand
GCGCGGCATCGGCCCGGCCTATACCGACAAGGCTGAGCGCAGCGGCATCCGCGTGTGCGACATGATGGACCCTGAGACCTTCCCGGGGCTGCTCCGCCGCAATGTGGAGCGCAAAAACAAGCTGTTTGAGACCATATATCAAAGCAGCGGCGTGGACTATGAGGAAACACTTGCAGCCCTTCGCAAAGCGGCGGCGCGGTTGGCCCCTTATGTTACTGACGCGATCTCGCTGCTGCACCAGAGGATCGCGGCTGGCGACAAAGTGCTCTTTGAGGGCGCGCAGGGCACGCTGCTGGACATCGATCTGGGCACCTATCCCTATGTGACAAGCTCGCACCCCACCACCGGCGGCGTTTGCGCCGGCGCGGGGATCGGCCCCACGGCCATCCAGGGCGGCCTGGGTGTGGTGAAGGCCTATACCACCCGCGTGGGCAAGGGCCCCTTCGTGACCGAACTCATGGACCAGACCGGCGAAGCCATCCGTGAAAAGGGCCATGAATACGGCGCCACCACCGGGCGGCCACGCCGCTGCGGCTGGCTGGATGCCGTGATCCTGCAATATGCTGTGCGCGTGAACGGCGTGACGCACCTGGCAGTCACCCGCATGGACACCCTTGGCGGCATCGGGCCGGTGAAGATCTGCACCGGCTACCGGAAGAATGGCAAGCTCATCACCGACTTCCCGGCCCGCCTAAAGGACCTGGAGGGTTGCGAACCGGTCTATGAGGAGCTGCCCGGCTGGACGGACGATATCTCCCACATCCGAGATTTCAACCTGTTGCCGGAGGAAGCCAAGGCCTATCTGCGCCGCATTGAGGAGCTCACCGGCGTGCCGGTGGCGTTGATCGGCGTGGGCGCCAACCGGGAGCAGACCATTGTGCGCAACAAACTGTTTGACTGAGAGATGAATAGAAACCCCCGCCGGAAACCGGCGGGGGTTTTGCTATATAGTGGTTTTATTTACAGTCCCCGTTTCCTGCTGGCCTCATACAGCCTGTCACGGAATTCCTTTCTCCGCAGCAGCCGTTCGTTGCGCGCCTTGTCTGCCTGGAGCTTCGCAAGCGCTGATCTCTGGCGGGACATCCGGTCCAGGTTTTTGGCCATGAACTTGATCTGCACCGCTTGCTTGTTCAGCGCTTCACGGGCCACTGCCACCGGCACGGAATAATAGCGGGGGCGGGCCTTCCTGGCAAAGCTCTTGAATCGGTAGTCGTCAATCACACGCCTGTATTCGTCAGCTGCGCGGGCTACAATCGTTTCCCAGGGCAGATATACCGTCTTTCTGGCGCATTCCCCGACAGCCCTCAGCCGTTCGGGGTTGGAGAGGGCGTGATCCAGCAGCGCGGCGTAGGCCTCCACACTGAGCTCGGAGGTGAACCCGTTCACATCGTGCCCGATCCCCTCGGCAGAGTTGGAGCCGGTGATCAGCGCTGAGGCGCATCCGCAAGAGGCGGCCTCACGCACCGTGAGCGGTGCGTTGTCATACACGGAAGGAAGCACATACAGATCGGATGCCGCATAAATCTTCCGCAGCAGCTCCCTGTCACGCACGGCGCCGGTGAACCGCACCCGGTCGTTCAACCGGAGCTCGGCAGCGGTTTTGTGATATATGTCCGCGTGGTCGCCGTCTCCCACCACCAGCAGCGAGAAATCCGAAGCCATCTTTGCCGTGGCTTGTAGCAGCAGGCTCACGTTTTTCTGCTCCACCAACCGGCCCACAAACAGCAGCAGCGGTTTGTCCGGCAAGCCGTATTGCCGCAGGATATCCGCCCTGTTGTCTGTAGTGCGCTCGGTGGGGCCAAAGTCGCAGCCATTGGGCATCACGGTGATCGGCCCGCGATAACCGTATTCCCGCAGCGTTTGGGCAGTGCCGTTGCTCACAGCCCACACCTCATCCACCTGGGAGAAGAATTTCGCCGTATACCAGGCGGCCAACTTGCCGGCGTTTTCAGAATTGAGGCGCTGGGCAAAATCGTCGGCATATTTGGAGTGGAACGTCGCCACCAGCGGGATGTCCTTCTTCCTGGCGGTCATCAGCGCCAGCGTGCCGGAGGCAAAAGGGCAGTGGGTGTGCACCAGGTCCAGCGGCATCGTATCCAGTGTGTGAAAGGTCTTGAACGCAATTTCGGGCAAACCCAGCATGTAGTCCTTTTCCACCGACATCGGCATCGATGCGAACCGATAGACCGGGAATTCTGTGTGGTCGTCGGCCATCGGGTGATTGGGGGTGACCACGCAGCAGCTGCCGTGCTTGCGGTTGAGCCAAAGTGCGTAATTGTGCATCACCATCGCCACGCCGTCTGTGACGGGCGGATAGGAATCATTGAACTGTGCCAGATGCATAAGGTTCCTCCTTGGTGCGTCTGCGTTGTCAACGGCTTTGCCGCTTTACGCCTTTGAGCAGCTTGGCACGAATTTCATCCAGCCGCTTCCGGTTCACCGCCTTCAGTGCTGCTGTGCGGCGGTGGGCCAGCCTGTCCAGGCTCTTGGTGGTGAACTTGATGCGCACCACCTGCTTGTTGAAGATTTCCTGCGCCAGCGCCGCCGGGATGGAATACCGTTTCCTGAGGCCCTTTGCTGAAGATTTCTTATCGTGATACTCCGCGATGATGCGCTGATATTCCACCGCCACGCGGTCCACGATTTTTTCCCAGGACACATAGACCGTTTCGCGGGCGTTGTCGCCGGCGGCACGGATGGCTTCGGGGTGTGCCAACAGCTCTTTGATCATGCTGCCATAGGCTGCCGGATCCAATGCAGATGTGAAACCGTTCACACCGTCGGTAATGCCTTCGGCAGCGTTGGTGCCTGTGATCAGCACCGATGGGCAGCCGCAGGCAGCGGCCTCTCGCACCACCAGTGGTGCGTTGTCATACACGGAGGGCAGCACAAACAGGTCTGCCGCCGCATAAATGCCCCGTAAAGGCTTCCGCTCTCGGATCGCCCCGGCGAACTTCACCCGGTCAGCGATGCCCAGCTCATGGGCCAGCTTCTGATAGGGCACAACCCCTTCACCGTCGCCGATGACCAGTAGGTTGAACTCAGCGCCGGCTTTGATCTGCCCAAGGGCCTGCAGAAGGAAAGGCATGTTTTTCTGCTCCACCACCCGGCCCACAAATAGAAGCAACGGTTTATCAGTCAGGCCGAACTGCCGTAGCACTGCCATGCGGTTTTCCGCCGTGCGGGCCATGGGCTCGAAATCGCAGCCGTTGGGCATCACGGTGATCGGGCCTCGATAGCCATATTCCCGCAGGGTTTGGGCGGTGCTGTTGTTCACGGCCCAGGCTTCGTCGGCCATGGAAAAGAACTTTGCGGTGTAGCGGGCGGCAATCTTGCCGGCGTTCTCCATCTTGAGCCGTTGGGCGAAGTCATCGGCAAACTTGGAGTGGAATGTGGCCACCAGAGGCACATCCTTTTTCACTGCTGTTTTCATCGCCAGCGTGCCGGAGGCGAAAGGGCAGTGGGCATGCACCAGGTCGATGGGCAGCTCGCTCAGCTTTTGGGAAGTGCGGAACGCGATCTGGGGGAGGCCCAGGCTGTATTCCTTGACCACAAACAGCGGCATCGACGCAAACCGGATCACCGGGAATTCCTCATCATATTCATGGCCGGCAGCCAGAGCGTGCTGGGGTGCTGCCACGCAGCAACCGCCGTGTTTGCGGTTGAGCCAGACGGCATAATTTCGTGTTGTCTGGGCCACACCGTCAGTTTGCGGCGGGTATGACTCATTGAACATTGCGTAATACATTGCGTTTCCTTTCCTGTTGGTCCAAGCTTGGGCACACGGATTAAGGTATGACGCTTGTGACGTTATTATCCAAACTAATCATATAACGGAAAAGGGGATTTGAGTATGCTTTTATGACGGTATGAATATCAGCATCATTATTATAATGCGCGTGCCGTAAAATGCAAGAAGGCCACAAGGTGGAGGTTTGCGCGAAACACGCCGATTTTTCGGCAAGTATGAAAAAGCCGCGCCGGGTGTCCGGCGCGGCTTGATGATGTTGGTTAAATAAACAGGTTCGTATCAGCTGTTTCGGCGGCGGCCAGGTAGCTGGCAACGCCCGCCACCTCCACACCATCGATGAATTCCTCTTTGCGCAGGCTCATCACATCCATGCTCATCGTGCAGGCGATGATCCGCACGCCGTTGTGCAGCGCCTGTTGGATGAAGTCCTCCAATGAGGACACATTTTTCTTGCCCATCATGAAGCGGATCATTTTGGGCCCGATGCCGGCCATGTTCATCTTGGAGATGCCCAACCGCCCCGATCCCCGTGGCATCATCATGCCGAACATTTTGCCCAGCAGATCCTTGCCCACCTTCACGCGCTTGGGCTTGCGCAAGGCATTGAGCCCCCAGAATGTGAAGAACATCGTGACCTTCCGGCCCATCGCCGCAGCACCATTGGCGATCACAAAGGCAGCAAGCACCTTGTCCAGGTCCTGCGAAAACACAATGATCGTTTTGTCGTTGCCGGTGGCTGTCACTGGTTCATTGCTGTCCTTTGCAGCACCCTTGCGGATCACGGCGGTGTAGGCACCGTTTTGATACTCGTTGCTCACCAGCGTGTTGCCGGTGCGGGAGCACCACGGGCCGATATCGGAGGAAAAGCCCGGGTCGGTTGCCAGCACCTTCACCAGATCGCCTGGCTTGGCGGCTTCCAGCGCCTTGAAGGTGGACATGATAGGGCCGGGGCACTGCAGCCCCCTGGCATCAATTTCCATGATGTGATCCCCTTTGGTGTTTTCTTCTTTGACTTGTTCCTTTTCTGCGCCGCAGGGCAGGGGAGCCCGCTTGGGCGCAGCAGGGGCCGGTGCGGTGGCCGTGCGCCAGGTCTTGTAGCCGCCGGTCAGGTTGCGGGCGCGGAACCCATGCTGCAGCAGCATCCGCGTGGCCACATGGCCCCTCAGGCCCACCTGGCAGATCACCCAGATCTCCTTGTCTTTCGGCAGCCGGTCGAGCTGGCCGCGCAGGCTGTCCACCGGGATGTTGATGGCATCCTCAATGGTGCCGGCGGCATATTCTGCTGTCGTGCGCACATCCAGCAGGAAGGTTTCCTTCTTGTCACGGCCTGCAAAGTCATGCCATTGCACCATCGGCATATCGCCCCGCAGGTGATTGGCGGCCACAAAGCCCGCCACGTTCACCGGATCCTTGGCTGAGGAGAAGGGCGGCGCGTAGCAGAGCTCCAGGTGCTCCAGGTCAAACACGGTCATGCCGGCCCGGATGGCGGTGGCGATCACGTCGATGCGTTTGTCCACCCCCTCAATGCCCACGGCCTGCGCACCCAGCAGCTTGCCAGAGGGCTTCTCAAACAGCAGCTTCAGCGATAGCGGCGTTGCACCGGGGTAATAGCCGGCGTGGGAGCCGCTGTGGGTATAGACCTTGTCATAATCCACCTTGCGGGCGATCAGCTGGCGCTCATTGTTGCCCACCATCGCGGCAGCCCAGTCAAACACCTTGATGACCGAAGCGCCGAGCGTGTCACGATACTCGCTCGTGTGGCCGGTGATGTTGTCCGCAGCGATGCGGCCTTGGCGGTTGGCAGGGCCTGCCAGCGGGATGCGGGCCATATCGCCGGACATGAAGTCTTTCACTTCCACCGCGTCACCCACAGCATAGATGTGCTCGTCGCTGGTGCGCATGCGGCTGTCCACGGCAATTCCACCGGTAACACCCAGCTTAAGGCCTGCTGAAACAGCCAGCTTGGTCTCGGGCTTTACACCAATACCCAGCACGGCAAAGTCCGCTTCAATTACCAGGCCGCTCGCAAGCTGAATGGCTACGCCGCAGTCGATGTCTTTGGCCCCGGAGATGCCGTCGGAAAGGTGCACCGCCACGCCATTTGCGCTTAGGATCGGATTCAACAGCGCTGCCATCTCGCGGTCCAGCGGCCCGATGATGTGGTCGGCCAGCTCCACCACATCCACCTGCATGCCCAGGTGGGCCAGGTTTTCCGCAACCTCGATGCCGATATAGCCTGCGCCGATCACCACGGCCCGCTGGGCTCCCTTTGTCGCCTCAATGATTCTTTGCATATCCGGGATGTTGCGCAGTGTAAAGATCCGCTTGCTGTCCAGGCCGGGCAGCGGCGGGCGGATGGGCTCAGCGCCGGGGGCCAGCACCAGATAGTCATAGCCCTCTTCATATTGCCTGCCGCTTTGCAGATCGGTGAGCTTCACCGATTTTGCGGCGGCATCCACTGCCGTGGCTTCGGTGTTGATGCGCACATCGATGTTGAAGCGCCGGTTCAGGCTTTCAGGTGTTTGCAGCAGCAGGTCATCCTCTTCCTTGATGACGCCGCTGATGTGATAGGGCAAGCCGCAGTTGGCGAACGAAACAAAGCTGCCGCGCTCGATCAGGATGATCTGGGCATGCTCGTCCAGACGACGCAGCCTTGCAGCAGCGGATGCTCCTCCGGCCACGCCGCCGATGATGACAACTTTCATATGAGAACCCCCTATATCAACTAGTATGAGCAAACCCAATGTTAATGATTTATCAATGTGGATTATGTGACCGGGGTTACACTGATGCCTGCAGTTTAAATATGGTTGGAAAATCAAGTCCCGACATATGGGTCTGAAGGGTTAATCTGCTGTTTTTGCCTTGCTTTCTGGCTTTTTAGGCGCCTTATAGATTGCAATAAACCAAAAAATGATATAAAATAAAAAACTGCAAAACAGATGATACATAGCGGAGGGATTCGATGTCTGGCCATTCCAAATGGGCTACGATGCACAGGAAGAAAGAAAAGATCGACGCTGCAAAGGGCAAGATCTTCACCAAGCTGGGGCGCGAGATCATGGTGGCGGTGAAAGAGGGCGGAGGGCCCAATGTGGATGCCAACATGCGCCTGAAGGAGTGCGTCAATAAGGCCAAGGCAGCCAACATGCCCAACGACAACATCAAGCGCCTGATTGATAAGGCAGCCGGTGCAGCCGATGGCGCCGGCTATGAAGAGATTACCTATGAGGGCTACGGCCCCGGAGGTATTGCCGTAATCGTGGAAGTGCTCACGGACAACCGCAACCGCACCGCGCCGGAAATCCGCCACAGCTTTGACCGATCCGGCGGCTCGCTGGGCGCGACCGGCTGCGTGGGCTGGATGTTTGACCGCAAGGGTGTGATTGTGGTGGAAGAGCTGGGCAAGCTCTCCGAAGATGATCTGATGATGACGGCGCTGGATGCCGGCGCGGAGGATATCTCCGGTGAAGAGGGCATTTATGAGATCACGACTGCACCGGCGGACATCACTGTGGTGCAGGAAGCACTGGAAAATGCCGGTGTTGCCATCGCTTCCTCTGAGGTGATGATGGTGCCGCAAAACACCACGGCAGTTGAGGGCGAGACAGCTGAAAAGCTGGTAAGGCTGGTGGAGCTGCTGGAAGATAATGATGACGTGCAAAATGTTTATCACAACGCCGACATCCCGGAGGAACTGGCGTAAGGCAGTAGCAACCAGGGATTTGTCTGTCATATGCAAAAAGCCGGGGCGACCCGGCTTTTTGTTTCGGTAACGGTGGTTCTTTCTTTTTGAGCTATGAGGGATTGGCTGCATGAGAAGCATTTCTGAATTTTCAGCATACATCTTTGACTTTGACTACACCCTGGGTGATGCCACGAAGGGGATTGTGATGTGCGTGAATGATGCCTTGCAGAAAATGAGCATGCCGCAATGCAGCAGTGATGAGATCCGAAAAACCGTTGGGCTCACGTTAGCCGAAACGTTTTATAAACTAACAGGTATTGAGGAACCTGCCAGGGGAGAGGAGTTTGCGCTGCGCTTCAAGGAAAAAGCGGATCAGGTGATGACGGAGAGCACTGAATTGTTTCCAGACACCATTGAGACGTTGACGAAACTCAAGAGCAGAAACGCCGGATTGGGGATTGTGACAACAAAATATCATTACTGGATTGATGAGATCCTGCGGAAATTCCGGATCGAGCAGTTGATCGATGTGATTGTCGGGTTTGAGGATGTAAAAATAGCTAAGCCTAACGAGGAAGGGCTTTTATCAGCAATCGGCTGGATGAATGTCGCCAAAGATAACGCTGTATATATTGGGGACAGCATCGTTGACGCAAAAACCGCCCGAAACGCAGGTGTTGCGTTTATTGCTGTGACAACAGGGGTGACACCTGCATATGCCTTTGAAGAATTTCCACATGAACACATCATATACTCTTTATCAGAGTTGCTTGGGCTGGAGTAGGAATCAGCTGCATTCTCCTAAGGCCTTGAGTAATTGTATTGCACGATAAACACTTCCACATTCCTTCGGCGGCCCCATTTATAGCACTCATCCCTGGTGTTCATAAACACATCGCCCATCATCGAGCTGTCACCTTCGTTTGAGCCGGTATCCTCAGCCACGCAGTAGCCGTAGCCGGTTACATACAGCAGCGTGTTGCGCGGGATCGATTTGAAACTCACAGCGATGGTGCCCGGTTTTTGCAGCGTGCGGGTGAATTGCGGCCATCTTCCAAGCGCCACCTTGCGGCCGGTGTGGGTATAAGCGGTAATCGTCATATACCGCACTTCCTCAAAGGTGTTGGGTTTAGAAGGGATGACCAGGTCTTCCGGCTTCACGTGGGCATAAATACCGGAATATTGGCTGCCATCGCCGTCATCGTCAGACCCGCCGGAGCTACCGCCGGAGGACCCGCCTGAACTGCCCCCGGAACTACCGCCGGAGCTCCCCCCCGAACTACCGCCGCTGCTTCCGCCGGAGGATCCGCCGCTGCTTCCGCCTGTGTGATTGGATGGCTTTGTAACCACACCGGTGCCTTTGAGGATGATCCTGTCCATCGGAGCTTCTTTGGTGATGGTTTTGATGACGGTACGGCTGACCTCAAACCCGTTTTTGTAGATCACTTCCACCAGCTTTTGCCGCACACCCTGTTTGCCGTTTTGCTTGACCTGTGTTTTGCCCTTCAGCAAAGAGCTGCTGTTTTGATAAACAGTCTTGTATTTTTCATTTTGTAATTCGGTTTCGATCACGGTCTCAACTTTCACATGTTTGACGCGCATGCCTGCTGTCAGCGTTGTCTCCAGTGATGGACTGATCTCATCATCCTGATCGAAGCTGATTTTTGCCTGTGCCAATGCGTCTTCCACGGTGCCGCCCACGATATAGAGCGGCTGCAGCGTTTCGCCGCCGCTGTGGATATAAACCAGCATAGCGCGGTTTACCACCACGACCATACCATCGCTCAATCTGGTGTTTCTAGCGGGCATGACCTCATCCTTGGGCCCCAGGCGCACATTGCTTTGCTCCAGCAGATCGCCTACGGTGCGGGCGGTTGTTTTCACAGCCATCTTAATTGGGCCGTTCTCAATCCGCACGCTCATTTCCTTGGATTTCGCAAACACCACCACGCCCAGAAGTATGCCAACCGACGCAAACAACACCAGGCACATTGCCAGCACGATCTTGGCAATGGGTAGGTTGGAAGCCATTGCTCTTGCGGCCTGTGCCACGTTGCCGGCGGGTAAATGGATCTGACGGGTGCGCACCTTCATGCGCTCCGAAAAACCGGTGCGGCGGCGCAACAGCATGCCTGGGTCACTCAAGCGTTTATGAGCCACCCTGCGGTCGTTTCCACTGCGTTTGTACTTGCCGGTTTTGGATAAATCCACTTCTTCTCCAATGTTCCGATGCTTGATACTATATTATAGTATAGGTGTATCCGCACTGTCAAATATTGTGCATAATGGATGTAAACAAGCTTGAATGCCCGGAAAATACTGGATAAATTATATCAACAGTGATTGCTGTTATGTAGAAATGGGGGTTAAATAACCATGTTAATGGAGATAAACGAAGAAACTGTAACTGATGTCTTTGGTTTGTAAGCATTCCCACCTGCACTTTGGTCCTCTGCTGATAACGATCTTGATAGTGAGTAAAACCCGTTTGCGGCATCATTTTGTTGTGTCCATAAAAGTTTTCAGTTCTTCTGCTGCATCGTCAGGCAGAAATGGCATTACTACATCATAAAGGATATCGTTATTTTGGACCTCAATCCCATTGACAATTGATTTGCTGTCTCCACTCCACATGCAAACACTAAAAATCTTTCGATGATCCTTTGACTCAAACACATAATACAGTCGAGCATTTACGTAAGATTCTTGCTTAACTGGTGTAAAAGCAGCTTTGGCTACTTGATCAACCAAATCAATATGTTTTTCCAGGAGTTCTCCACTAACCGTAACTTTGATTTCATACCACCTTTCGATTAGGTACTCCTCGCTCACTGGCATACGGGTTAGTAAGTGCGGGTTCATATAATGTATGGTTAAGCTGAGTTCATCAACCTTTCCCTGCCTGACATATTCAGAAAGCTCAGCTGCTGGGTTTCCTGGTTCAGCTGATGGTTTCTTTGCACTTATGCTTGCACACCCAGAACATATGCAAGCAACTTCAATCAACAACAGAATTATGAATGGCAACGATGAGTATTTACATTTCATAGCTATCACTCCAATGAAGAACTATGATATATTGGTATCATACACCTTGGATGAATTTCTTGGCAACAATTGTCATAACAGTGAGAGGCCATTCATGGCACACACCAACTGGCAAGGGCAGGGACTGCACCAAACGAATTCCCCAAATAAAAACATTCGTTCTCCTGAATCATGACAGACAGCTGTCGTATATAACTCCGTATGCTGGTGCCATCAACTAACAGGAGGGTTTTCCATGAGCGAACCGATGACATTCTGCCAGAGTTGCGCGATGCCCCTGAGCCCCGATGTGCTAGGCACCGAAAAGGACGGCAGCAAGAACACCGACTATTGCCACTACTGCTACAAGGACGGTGCGTTCACCTCCGAACAGACGATGGACGAGCACATTGAATCCTGTGTTCCCTTTGTCTCCAATGGCAATCCGTGGCCGGATGCCGACACTGCCCGTGCAGAAATGCAAAAGTTGTTTCCCACGCTCAAACGTTGGAAGGGTGAGGTAAAATGATCGAAATTCCAGAGGCTGCCGCGTTGGCCCGACAACTGAATGCCGCCGTGCGGGGCAGGACGATAGAATCGGCGGAGGCCAATCATTCGCCGCATAAGTTCGCTTGGTACACCGGTGACCCTGCCGGTTACGGCGCGATGCTCTCCGGCCGGCAGATTCTGAGCGCGGTGGGCAGCGGCGGGGCGCTGGAGATGAAGCTTTCCGGCGGGCTTACGCTGTTTTTTAATGACGGGCCCAGTTTGCGCTTGCATAAGCCCGGTGCAAAGCTGCCGGATAAACACCAGCTGTTGCTGATGCTGGATGACGGCAGTGCGCTCACCGCCTCTGTGCAGATGTACGGCGGCATGACGGCGTACCCGGACGATCATGTGGAGAATGTCTATTTGCAGGGCGGCAGAGAGAAGCCCAACCCGCTGACCGAAGCGTTTGACCGGGCTTGTTTCGACCGTCTGCTGAGTGCTGCCGGCGTGGGGAACCTGAGCGCCAAGGCCTTTTTGGCCACCGAGCAGCGCATTCCCGGCTTGGGCAACGGCGTGCTGCAGGACATTCTATACAACGCACAAATCCACCCGCGCCGCAAGATTGAGACGCTGAGATCAGACGACCTGGACCGGCTTTATCACAGTATCAAGCAGACGCTTGCAGAGATGGACGCAGGGGGAGGCCGCGACACTGAGACCGATCTTTTCGGCATGCCCGGCGGATATCAGACCAAGCTCAGCCGCAACACGGTGGGCACTGCCTGCCCCCGATGCGGCGCAACGGTCAAAAAGGAGCCTTATCTGGGCGGCGCGATCTATTGGTGCCCCGGCTGCCAGGCGGAACCTCCGAAAAAGGGGAAATGATTCGCCCCCCCCTGTTTCCTTCCGCCAAAACTCTCCAATCACCCCCCGTCCCATCAGTGGGAGGGGGTCTTTTTGTTCATGCATGCCACCTCGATCACTAAAACCAAACCAATATGACTGAGCAGGGGCTGCGATTTTCAAATATGTTGCAGTCCAAGCCCCATACAGGTAAAATAATAGATCAGTGATCTGCTGATGGGAGGTAAGACCATGGTGTCGCTGGAAGACATTAAGAATAACGAGGTAATCATGGCCTTGATCCGCGAGGCGAACAATGTGTTGGCTGCCATCGGCTACACCGAGCACGGCCAGCGGCATGTGGGTTATGTGAGCAACACGGCTGCGGCAATCCTGAAGAAGCTGGAGTGCCCGGAGCGCACCGTGGAGCTTGCCGCCATCGCCGGCTGGGTGCATGATGTGGGAAATGTGATCAACCGCAAGCACCATGGCATCAATGGCGCCACGCTGCTGTTCCCATTGTTGCGTGAGATGGGCATGGAGATGGCGGAGATTGCCAAGATCCTTTCCGCCGTCGGCAATCATGAGGAGGAAAACGGCACGCCGGTTTCCGATGTTTCTGCGGCGCTGATTATCGCGGACAAATCTGATGCCCACCGCACCCGGGTGCGCAAGGGCAAGTATGACCCGTACGACATCCACGATCGCGTGAATTACTCCATCAAGAAGAATTGGGTGGATGTGGACCCGGTCAAGCGCGTGATCACCTATGCCATGACGATGGACAATTCCTCCTCGGTAATGGAGTTTATGCAGATCTTTTTGCGGCGCATGACGATGTGTGAAAAGGCGGCGGAGTTTTTGGAGTGCCGGTTCGACCTGGTTGTCAACGGCGTGGTGATCAATAACCAGCGGGCCAATGGCAAGGAAAATACGGTCAGCTTGTAACAGGCACATGGGGTATCGAGATGTTTGATTTGTTCAACGGAATTTTCAATGATTTTGGCAACTGGGTGCTCCAACTGCTGTATTGGCTGCCGGGCATGCTGATTGGGTTTGTGTTCCATGAGTTTGCCCACGCCCTCGCGGCGGACCGTTTAGGGGACCCGACGCCAAGGATGATGGGGCGTCTCACGCTCAATCCTGTGAACCACATTGATCCGCTTGGATTCGTGATGCTCATCGTGGCTCATTTTGGGTGGGCAAAACCTGTTATGACCAATCCTTCCCGCTACAAGATCAAGCGTTATGGCACTGCCATTGTCGCGTTGGCGGGTCCTTTCACAAATATGATCATGGGCCTTTTGTTCCTTATGATCTTTTTGTATGTGAGTTATTTTGGCACTGCCAGCCAGGAAAGCCCGATCATGATGATCCTCAAGTATGCCGCCCAAATCAATTTCGTCTTGATGGCATTTAACCTGTTGCCGATCCCGCCGCTGGATGGATACAACATCCTCAAGGACACCGTGCTGATCAGGGTTGTGCGGAGGCCGCAGGCGCTTTGGAGTTTTGAGCGTTACGGCACGTTGATCCTGATTGCGCTGATGTTTCTCGGGCCGACATCGTTTATCATTTCAAGTGTGATGGGCTTTTTTGTCAATCATGGCGTTCAGTTGTTCTCCTTGATTTTTGGGGTATAACTGCCATGGCGTATCATGTATCGCTTGCCATGTTCGATGGCCCGCTGGACCTGTTGCTTTACCTGATCTCCAGGGCTCAGGTGGACATCCGCGATATTTTCATCTCAGAAATCACAGACCAATTTCTGGATTATATGGCCGGGCTGGATGAGCTTGACATGGACCGCGCCAGCGAGTTCCTGGAGATGGCTGCAAGGCTTCTGGAGATCAAGTCTCGCAGGCTGCTGCCCGGTGAGCCGGAGGCGGAAAAGGATGAAGAAGACCCGGAGCAGCTGCTGATCCGGCAGCTGGAGGAATACAAGCTCATCAAGGCGGCCAGTGCCTCCTTGCAGGAAAAAGCCAAACAGGCAGCCAATGTGTATTACCGCCTGCCCATGGAGATCGTGAAGGGCGCTGACTTCGACATCACAAACGCCGACGCCGCGCTGCTGGGCCGTGCTTTCGCGATGCTTCTTGCCAAGGTGCAGGAGGAAGAGGAAGATAAGCCCGAGCGGCACATCGAACGTGAGAGTTTCACCGTGCAGCAGATGATTTTCCGCATCCAGGGCCTCCTTGCGGAGAGCCAGGGGCCGGTTGGTTTCCGGGCGTTGATTTCCGAGCGGCCCGGCAGGGAAGAGGTCATCACGGCGTTCTTCGCGCTGTTGGAGCTTTTGAAGCTCAACCGCATCGGCATCCGGCAAGATGGCCTGTATGGCGGGATCACCATAGAATCCAGACAGAAATTCACCGAGGAGGCGGAGCATGGAGAGGAATGAAATACAGGCCGCCATCGAGGCCATCCTGTTTGCCTCCGGCGGCCCTGTGCCTGTTTCGGTGCTTGCGGACGCCCTTGGCGTGACGGAGTTGGAACTCAGGCCTGCGCTGGAGGAATTGATTGACCGGCTCCGGTTTGACCGCCGGGGCATTCAGATCGTACGTGTGGAAGACAGCATACAGATGTGCACCAATGCGCTGTATGGCGAGTATGTGCAGGCGGCATTGGCTCCCCGGCAGAGCAGGCCATTGTCACAGTCGGCGCTGGAAACACTATCTGTGATTGCCTACCGCCAGCCGGTGACCCGCCGCGACATTGAGGAGATCCGTGGTGTGAGCTCCGATTACAGCCTGGAGGTGCTTTTGAAGCGTGGCCTCATTTGCGAGGCTGGCCATGCCGACCGGCTGGGCAGGCCAGTGCAGTTTGCCACCACGGAAGAGTTCCTGCGGTGCTTCGCGCTGGAATCGCTGGAGCAACTGCCAAGGCTTGAGCAGCTCAAGCCGCCGGAGGGTGATGCAGCAGCTAAACCGGCGGTGGATGAAGACGACACCGAGAATAGCAGAATTCCTTAAGTATTACTCCCCCTGCCACTTCGTGGCATATCTAACTCCCCCCTGTCGCTTGCGAGCGACATCCCCCCTCTATGAAGGGGGTGTGGTGTGGATGCTGTATCGAACATAACGTTGCTGAATCCTGCTCAACCTCCCTCCTGAGGGAGGTGGCTGCCTCAGCAGACGGAAGGAGTTCCAGAGCTTTCCCACTCCCACTTGATGAGGGAGGGGGTTTGGGAGAGGGTTCTCAGAGTGGAGTGTGAATCATGGTTACCATCCGTCAGGCGGTTGAATCATTGGAAAACGCGCCGGTCATCGCCGCGATCAAATCACAACAAAGCGCGCAAGCCGCGGCCAGTTCGCCTGTTTCGGTGGCCTTTGTGCTGGGTGGCAGCATCCTCACAATGGATCGCATCATGGAGGAGCTGACCGGAGCTGGCAAGCTGGTCTTTTTGCATATGGATCTGATCGAGGGCATCGGCCGTGATGAAGCGGGGTTGACATACGCAGCGCAGCATTGGAAGCCAACAGGCATCATCTCCACACGGGCGCAGCTGGTAAAGACTGCCCGGGACCATGGGCTGCTGGCCATCCAGCGGGTGTTTTTGCTGGATTCAGGCTCGATCAAAAGTGGCATCCAGCTGATCAGCCAATGCAGCCCCGATTTTGTGGAAGTCATGCCCGGCGTGATCCCCAAGGCCATCGGCCAATTCAAGACGGCAGGCAGGCCGGTGATCGCCGGTGGGATGGTGACAGAGCGGGCTGAGGTGATCGATGCTCTGTCCGCCGGCGCTCTGGCGGTATCCACCAGTAGCCGGGATTTGTGGAATGAGTAATTACACTATCTGCGCAGGAGGGAAATATGGCGCTTGATTTTTCTTCTCCATCATTGGAGGGCTATCTCCAGGGTGCGCCCGGCATCCGCCGGAAAACGCTGGTATATGGCCAGAAGGAGCTTCTTTGTGAGTTCCGCCTGGAAGCCGGCAACTCATTGCCCCGCCATAGCCACCCGGAGGAGCAGGCCGGTTATCTGGTGAGCGGCCACATTGTGCTGCACTACAACGGCATAGCCCATGACGTTTTGCCAGGGGCAGCCTGGTGCATTCCCGGCGGCATGGAGCATTGGGCTGAGGTGCTGGAAGACAGCGTGGCCATCGAGGTCTTCGCGCCGGTGCGGCAGGATTATTTGCCATGATTTCTTGATAAGGAAAGAACTTGAGAATAGCAGCGGGAATCTGTCTGGAGGATTTTCCTAGCGATGAGACGTATGACGAATGAAGAATTTGCTGATAAATTAGTCAACTTGTTTCCAGACAAAGCGAGCTCACTTTCAGAGCACTTTCAAGACTACGGAGAACTCCTCGGTCATGTGTTCTTTGCTGAGGAAATTGGTGAACCGTTAATTGTACTTCTTAGAGAGAATAAGGTCATTCCGACAATTGTAAAGTATTGTTCATTTATTGAGGAAATGTGGATATGTGGTTCAGAGGGTGTTCAGAATATTGTAGATGTTACTTTATTGGAAAGACTATCCGATGAAAGCGATGTTTGGGTTCGATTTGGTACTTATATCTCTGATGGGTTTAAAGCGTATATTAACGATATTGTTATTAATGAGAATGTTATGATGTGGAATGTGCCTAGATTGTAAGTGCTTGTTTGTCGAATAATGGGTTTGCCGATACGCATGGCATTATTTCACAACCACTACTTGCTGGAGCAGTCTCTTGCCTTTGTGCCAATGCTACGCATCCACCCATCCAATGTATTCATGTTATTTTCCAATTGTGTTTTACCCTAATGAATGTTACCATTGTCCAAACCATTTCGGAGGAGTTATCCGTGAGAGCGATCATCACAGTCATCGGCTGCGACATGGTGGGCATCATCGCCCGTGTGTCAGCCATTTTGGCCGCTAACAACGTCAACATCCTGGACATCAGCCAATCGGTGCTACAGGAGTTTTTCGCGATGGTAATGCTGGTGGATCTGGCCAAGTGCGAAGCACCCTTTGCTGATCTGCAGGCCAAACTTGAGGAGGGAGGCCGCGAGCTTGGCATGACAGTGCGCATCCAGCATGAAGCGGTCTTCCAGGCGATGCACAGGATATAGGAATGCCGCGTCGCGGCAGGGGGATTTATGCTGAACCACTCAGAGATATTTCAAACGATTCGCATGATTGAGCAGGAAAACCTGGACATCCGCACGATCACGATGGGCATCTCATTGCGGGACTGCGCTGATTCCGACGCCAGGGCTTCGCAGCAGAAGGTGTATGACAAGGTCTGCCGCATGGCCAAGGATCTGGTTGCCGTGGGCATGGCCATTGAACGGGAATATGGCATCCCGATTGTGAACAAGCGCATCAGCGTGACGCCGATCGCTTTGGTTGCAGAAAGCTCCTGTGAGAGCGATATGACGCCATGGGCCCATGCGCTGGACCGGGCTGCCCGCGAGGTGGGTGTGAACTTCATCGGCGGCTTCAGCGCGCTGGTGCACAAAGGTTATACGGTGGGCGACAGGGCGCTGGTCAACAGCATTCCGGAGGCGCTCGCCCAAACCGAGCGGGTGTGTGCGTCGGTCAATGTGGCCACGATCCGCGCCGGCATCAATATGGACGCCGTGGCCGAAATGGGCCGTGTGGTGAAGCGCTGCGCCGAGCTCACGGCTGACCGGGGCGCTGTGGCTTGCTCCAAGCTCGTGGTGTTTGCCAACGCTGTGGAGGACAACCCCTTCATGGCAGGCGCCTTCCATGGCGTGGGCGAGCCGGAGTGCGCCATCCATGTGGGGGTGTCCGGCCCCGGCGTGGTCAAGCACGCGCTGGAGCAGGTGCGGGGCGAGAGATTTGATGTGGTGGCCGAAACGATCAAGCGTACGGCCTTTAAAATCACCCGCATGGGCCAGTTGGTGGCTGAGGAAGCCTCCAGGCGGCTGGGCGTGGAGTTTGGCATCGTGGATCTTTCGCTAGCCCCCACGCCGGCCATTGGCGACTCAGTGGCCGCGATCCTGGAGGAAATGGGCCTGGAGCGCACTGGTGCCCCCGGCACCACGGCGGCGCTGGCGATGCTCAACGACGCGGTGAAAAAGGGCGGCGTGATGGCTTCCAGCCATGTGGGCGGATTGTCCGGCGCGTTCATTCCGGTCAGTGAGGATGAAGGCATGGTCAATGCCGTGCTGGCCGGTGCGCTCACGCTGGAGAAGCTGGAGGCGATGACCTGCGTGTGCTCCGTGGGGCTGGACATGATCGCCATCCCCGGTGACACACCGGCGGAGACCATCGCCGCCATCATCGCCGACGAGGCCGCCATCGGCGTGGTGAATCAAAAAACCACCGCTGTGCGCATTCTCCCGATCCCCGGTGGCAAGCCAGGGGACATTGTGGAATATGGCGGGCTGTTTGGCCGGGCGCCGGTGATGCCGGTGAGCCAGTTTTCCAGCAAGGCGTTCATTGACCGTGGTGGGAGGATCCCAGCACCGCTGCACAGTTTGAAGAACTGATTGCTTAATACGACTGCATTTATGAGCCAGACGTTCAACCGTCTGGCTTTCTGATTTTGTGTAGATGCGAATTCTATTGTCATTCATTTGTGGAGCATATAAAACGATGACTTTCAATTACTACAACGATGTGTCGAATTATGACATATTATGGAGAAATGTGTTATATCCAGTCAGAGAGAGGGTATTTGTTTAGTATGGTAAACTACCAGAATCCAACCAGAACAATTGGCGACTAAACCCAGTCAGCAATGCTGCAAGCTGCGGCAGCATAAGAACACAATACGACAGTTGAAGAGGGGTGGAAGAGACAATGAAGTTTCTAATGAACATGAAGATCATGCCCAAACTGATTGCCGCATTCTTAATGGTGGCGGTAATTGCGGCGGCCGTCGGTGCTGTTGGTATATACAACATTTCTGATATCAACAGCGCTTACACTAGAATGTATTACGACACTACGGTTCCACTCAACGATATGGTCACGTTATCCGGGATGTGGCAACGGTCCAGGCTGGTCATGCGGGATGTCATTTTGAAAGATGATGCGGAGAGCATGAAGGGGGAGCTTGAGAGCCTGCAAGCCAAATTCGATAATGTGGATGCTGCTTATCAAACATTGAGTAAATCCATTACTAACGCTGAGGCACTGCAGCTATTGAAGGACTTCAAGGCGAAAATTGATATCTATCTGCCGCTAAAGGACCAGGTTGTTTCGTTGGCAAAGGAAAACAAGGATGGCGAAGCCGAACAGCTGATGCAGAGCCCCGAAGTGGATGGCGCTGCCGGTGATGTCACAGGTGCAATCGCTGCGTTGGGTGATAAGCTCTCCGAGCTGGGCAGTAAAACAATGGCAGCGAATACATCTGAAGCGAATACTGCCATCTGGCTCATGTGGTTGCTGATTGCTGTGGCGGTTTTGCTCTCGGTGGGGCTTGGACTGTTGGACACAATTTCAATCAGCAGCCCGATCAACAAGGTAGTGAAAAGCGCGCAAGGCCTTGTCATGGGTGATTTCAGCGCCAAGGATGAGCTCAGTCTGGGAAGCAACAGTGAAATCGGCCAACTGGCAAAAGCTTTTCAGGATGCCAAAGATGTGATCGGCAGCCTCGTTGCCGATATTAATCTTTTGGTGCAGGCATCGGAAGAGGGCAGGCTGGAAACCCGTGTTGACTCCAAAAAGTACAGCGGTGAGTACAGGCGGATCATCGACGGCTTCAACAACAGCCTGGAAGCCATCCACATGCCGATCGAAGAAATCACCACCGTGCTGGACAAGATGTCTGTGAACGACTTGACTGTGAAAGTGAACGGCTTATATCACGGTGACTTCCAAACGATGATAAACGCGATGAATGGTGTGACGGAGAGGCTTCTCTCCATCCAGGCCATTTTCATCAACATGGCCAAAGGTGACCTGTCACAGCTGGAAGGGTTTGAAAAAGTCGGGAAGCGCAGCGAAAATGACAGGATGCTTCCGTCGGTCATCCGGTTTATGCGCATTCTGGAGAACCTGACAGAGGATGTCCGCAAGCTTTCTGTGGAAGCATCAAACGGCAATCTGAATGTGCGCGGAGACGCTTCCGAGTATGAGGGGAAATACGCTCAGTTGCTGCTGGGAATCAACGGTATCATCGACGCGATGGCCGAACCTCTTCGTGAATCGGTAGCGGTATTGGGGACAATGGCTGGCAATGACTTCTCCCAGAGCATGGATGGGGATTACATGGGCGCTTTCCAGGAGTTGGCCGAGTCGGTGAACAGCGTGACCGAAACCCTGAACCAGACGCTCAACGAAATCAACATCGCTTCTGAACAAGTGGCATCGGGCACCCAACAGGTGGCTGCCGGCAGCCAGGCGCTCAGTCAGGGAGCAACAGAGCAAGCCAGCGCCATCGAGCAGCTCACAGCATCGCTCAACGATATCGCCAGCCAGACCAGGCAGAACGCGCTGAACGCCAGCCAGGCAAGCGAGCTGTCGAATACGGCCAGAGACAACGCGATCTCCGGCAATGAGCAGATGCGCGAGATGCAGCAGGCGATGGCCGCGATCAACGAAGCATCCAACAACATTTCCAAGATCATCAAGGTGATCGATGAAATTGCTTTCCAGACCAACCTGCTGGCGCTGAACGCGGCAGTGGAAGCCGCCCGGGCCGGGCAGCATGGCAAGGGGTTTGCAGTGGTGGCTGAAGAGGTGAGAAACCTGGCCCAGCGCAGCGCCGGAGCGGCGAAAGAAACCACAGCCATGATCGAAGAAGCCATCCGCAGGGTGAAGGAAGGCTTAAAGATGGCCGACAACACCGCCTCTGCGTTGAACCGGATTGTGCAGGATGTGGAAAAGGCGACTGAGCTGGTGGGCGGCATCGCCAGGGCTAGCAACAACCAGGCATCCGCCATTGCCCAGGTAAACAAGGGCATCGAGCAGGTGAGCCAGGTCACGCAGACCAACTCGGCCACCGCCGAGGAAAGCGCAGCTGCCAGCGAAGAGCTCTCCAGCCAGGCGGCCCTGGTCAAGGAAATGGTGGGCCGGTTCAGCCTGAAGCATCACGGTGGCTCCGCCCAAAAAAAGAGCATCGGCCAGGGTAAGCCTGCAAGCCAAGGGAGCCGGCTTGCCGGTAAACCACAGATCGCGTTGAACGACAGGGAGTTTGGCAAGTACTAAACACGATAAGACTCAACAAGCATTCCGAGGCCCTGCGTTATCGCAGGGCTTCATGCTGTGCGTGCTTAAGCCTTTGGAATATGATTGTTTAAACATATCTCAAAAAATACATCCAGTATTCTGTCACTTCTGCATTTGACAAACAGGCCATCATGCCGTATCCTACTGAAAGTTTGGACTAATACATATTATTCGGAGCGTTATATGGGAAAAACAGGGTTGACAAGTCTTTTTCGGCGGGAATTTCAAGGTTATAACGGACGAACGTTCGCCCAAGACGCACTGGCAGGCCTCACTGTGACGGCCGTGGCGCTGCCGCTTGCGCTGGCATTTGGTGTGGCTTCCGGTGCCACAGCCTCAGCAGGGCTGATCACCGCGATCGTCGCTGGCCTGGTGATTGGTTTGCTGTCTGGTGCTCCGTATCAGATCTCCGGCCCTACCGGCGCGATGAGCGCCATCCTGATCCTGCTGGTGCAGAAATATGGATTGCCCGGTGTGTGGGTGGCAGGGCTTATATCCGGGGCGATCCTGCTGGTGCTTGGCCTTTTTAAGCTGGGAAAAATGATCAGCTATATCCCTTCGCCGGTGATCACCGGATTCACATCGGGTATCGCGCTCATCATTGCCATTGGCCAGATTGATAATTTCCTGGGAATTGCTACACCGGGCTCGGAATCTGCGGCGCTGAAGCTGTTTGGATATTTCAAAGGCGGGTTCGCTCCCGACTGGCATGCGGCAGCGTTTGGCGCTGCGGTGATCGCTGTGATGGTGCTTTGGCCGAAAAAATGGCAAGCCCGTTTTCCATCGTCACTGGCTGCGATTGTACTGGTGCTGGCGGCCAACGCATTGCTCAATTGGACAGTTCCCATGGTGGGCGACATCCCCCGCACGCTGCTGCCGCAGGATAGGCTTGTGTTTTCATCGATTCCATGGGCTGATCTTGGAGATCTTGCTGCTCCGGCTGTCACAATTGCCGTGTTGGGCATGGTGGAAAGCCTGCTCTGCGGTGCGGTGGCCGGTAACATGACCGGAAAACCGCTGCAGGCAGACCAGGAGCTGATTGCCCAGGGTGTGGGCAATATGCTGATTCCATTTCTGGGCGGCGTGCCAGCAACGGCGGCCATCGCCCGCACCAGTGTGGGCATCAAGTCTGGCGGGCAGACCCGTATGGTCAGCGTGATCCACTCTGTTGGTCTGCTGGCGTCGATGTTTCTGCTGGCGCCGGTGATGTCGCGCATCCCACTTTCAGCGCTTGCCGGTGTTCTGATGGTTACCGCGTTTCGGATGAACGAATGGGAAAGCATCCGGTTTATGATGCACAAACGCTTCAAGGCCGCGATCCTTGCGTTTGCCGTCACCATGGTTTGCACAGTGGCGCTGGACCTCACGCAGGCGATTCTGGTGGGTGTGGGCGTATCGGCGGTGTTGTTTCTCAAGAGCATATCAGACCTGGAGGTGCAGGTGCTGGATGTGGACCCTGATCGCCTGAGGGAAAAGGGTATTGAGAACGCCGGTCGTTGCCGCCACGCAAAGGTGGCCTATCTGACCGGCCCGGTATTTTTTGCCGCGGTGGACTCAATGAATACCGCGCTGCAGCACTTGGACGGCTCTCACACATTGATTCTATCAATGCGCGGTGTGCCGCTGCTGGACATTTGCGGCTTGCAGGCGCTTGTGAAGCTGACGGAGAGAATGCAAGGCAGCGGGTGCACGCTGATGCTGGCAAGCGTGCAGCCACAGGTTATGAAGATGATGGAGCGCGGCGGCCTGCTGGACATGATCCAGCAGGAGAACATTTTCTGGAGCGCCGATCAGGCCATTGTGGAGGCAGAGCGTCGGGGCTGCCCCTGCTCTCAGGTGGCACTGGGAGCCTGAGCCAAGCCGCTTAGGATGACAGCCTCACAGTCTGCGGCGGCCAGCCGGTGCTTCAGGATCGCCTGATACTCCGGCGAGTGGTACCACCGAAGCAGTTCTTCCCGGTTTGGGAACTCAATCAATACAATCCGGCCGGCGCCGGGAGTGCCTTCCAGCGCCGCCGGTGAAGGATCAACCGCAAGATATTTCCCTTTGAATTTCGCAAACACCTCGTCCACCCGGGCGAGGTATTTTTCATATTCCTGTTCGTCATGGATGTTGATGCGGGCGAGGAAATAACTACTCAACGCAATCCCTCCAGGATATATCTCGGGCATGGCCGATACAAGCATCGTATCATCTTTCCACCATCCTTTCAATTTGGATATAAGAAATGCCCTCCCGGCAATGCCGGGAGGGCATGAATGCATACGACTTCTTGGGCTAAGCGTTCTGCTTGACGTGCTTGAGCCGGTTGTTCTTCTTGCGGAGCTGCCACATCGCCCACAGGGGCCCGGCGATGCACACGGTGGAATAGCAGCCGCTAATGCAGCCCACTGCCATCGGCAGCGCGAAGCGCTGGATGGAGTCAATACCGTTGCCGAATGCGAAGATCCAAACCAGCGAGATGGACAGGAATACGGCCAGGTTGGTGTTCACCGAGCGGCTCAGCGATTGGGTGACCGAGCGGTTCACCAGCTGGTCCACCGGCATCTTGGAATCGAGGCGGGCGTTTTCACGGATGCGGTCGTAAATGACGATCGTGTCGTTGATGGAGTAACCGATAATCGTGAGTGCCACAGCCACGAAGCTGTCGCCAATCGGAATCTTAAACAGCACGCAGGTGAAGAACACCACCAACAGGTCGTGCAGCAACGCCACCAGCGCCATCACGCCTGCGGAGAGGCCGGAGATCCTGCGGAAGCTGTACCACACATAAAACACGATCAAAATGGATGCCAGCACGATGGCCAGCATGCCATTGCGCAGGAACTGCTTGCCGAAGAAGGGTTCCACCAGGATCGTCTCGGATACTGCCAGGCCGGCGTTTGGGAACTCGGCCTTCAGCGCGTTGTCCAGCTTCTGCTGGGCGTCGGCATCCAGGCCTTCGTTGCCGGCCAGGTTCAGCACCAGGCGCTCCTGCTTGGTGAGCAGGTCGTTGGTCAACTGGGCATCCACAAGGCGGTTTAGTGTGGTGCCGGCCACTTCTGCAGCGCGTGCGGCGTCCACAGGGGCGGTGGTGGTGTATTTCAGGATTGCGCCGCCTTTGAATTGGATATCCAGCTGCACGCCATTGACAATCATGCCCACGATGCCAGCCAGTATGATCAGGCCCGAGATAATGAAATAAATGTAACGCTTTTCATAAAACGGGATGATTCGCTTCATGCCTTTGACCATCCTTTCGTGTAGAGTCCGGGCTTACGCAGGAACTCAAAGCGGCTCAGCGACTTGATCATGAGCCTGGAGGAGAACACGCCGGCCAGGAAGTTCATCGCCACGCCGATCGCCAGCGTGATCGCGAAAGACTGGATCGCACCGGAGCCCAGGAAGTATAGGATCGCGGCCACAATCCACACGGTGATATTGCCGTCAAACACCGAACTGAATGCCCGTTTGAAGCCGGCGGCAATGGCGGCGTCCAGCGTGCGGCCGGCCTTGATTTCCTCGCTGATGCGCTCGGAAATGATGATGTTGGCGTCCACACCCATGCCGATGGAGAGGATGACACCAGCGATGCCGGGCAAGGTGAGCGTGAGCTGGGGCAGCGACAATGCCAGCAACTGGCCGGCCATCTGCATCAGCAGTGCCAGGCAGGCCACAAAGCCGGGCAGCTTGTAGTAGAGCAGCAGGAACAGGCAAATGATGCCGAAGGCCAGCTCGCCGGCGATCACCATTGTGTCCAGAGCGCCGGTGCCCAGCGTGGGGCTGATCGTGGAGTTGTTCTTCGTTTCCAGCGAGAAGGGCAGCGCGCCTGCGGCGATCTTGTCTGCCAGCTTCTTGGCCTCGTCATAATCCTTCATGTTGTCGATGTAGGCCCTGCCGCCGGAGATCTGTGTCTTCACGGTCGGGCTGGAGATCTCTGTCTCATCCATATAGATGGACATTGTCTGGCCGATCAGCTTGCCGGTCGCGTCCGCAAACAGCTTGGCGCCCTCGCCGTCGAACTCAAGGTTCACCACAAAACCACCGGTGTCGGGGTTGGTGCCCGGCTGGCTCAATGTCACATGGGTGCCGTCCAGCAGGACGTTGCCGCTGGAATCGCGGAAGGTGAGCTTCGCTGTTTCGCCCAGCTCCTTGATGGCCTTCTGGGGGTCGAAATCTTTCTCGCCCGACTTCCACGGGAAGCGCACGATGATGTAGCCGAATTCTTTGTTAATGGTCACGTCACGGTCAAAGATGTTTTTCTGATCCAGGCGGGTATCGATGACCGACCGCGCGGCTTCCAGTTCTTCAGTTGTGGGCAGCCGGCCCAGATTCTTGGGCTGGAACACCGCGTCCACTCCGCCGCGGATGTCGATGCCGTAGCGCATTTCCGGCGCGCCTTGCAGCGTGAAGTCATACACACCGAGGGGGATCTTCACGCCAAAAATCGCGACAAACGCCATCAGCAGGATCACGGCGGCCATGATAAAGAAATGGTATCTCTTTACCTTCTTCATATTCGCTTTCTCCTCACTATCTTTTTCCGGATTCGGAAGACACGGCAGCGCAGCCTGTTCAGCCGCATGCCCGCGCACAACTTCACCGGATGCCGGGGATATTGACTAGATGGAATGCGGGATGAAAGAAGGTGGCGCGCGGCAACTGAGAGCCGCCCCAGTCAGGCGGGTCTTGATGAGGAATGATGTGATTGCTGTAAAACGGTAAAACCTGCGACAGGTAATGGAATGGCTTGCGGCAATAATCGCTCTTGATGCGTTGCTTGTGGTTTGGGTGTTACCTTGAAACGCCGGGCTGGCGCAAGTCAGGATCAGCCTGCCCAACCCAGCCAAGCCGGAATCTGCCAGGCCGGACTCGGCTGTGGCAGGAAAACGATCCAGCGCTGTCTGAAGCTGGCTGGTGTTTGCTGCTATGCCGGTGTCGATATTTGGTTGCACGGCAGCAGTGGGCAGCATCAACATCAACGCCGCGCTTACCGCCAGGAGAACCATCCACCGTTTCCGCTTTGAACCGGTCATTGCTTGCATCCGCCGACCTTTCCAGACAAACAAATACAACACATTATAAGGGAACGCAAACAACCGTGTCAAACGCAATAAAAGGAATGATGAGGTTCTTTTGACAAGTCATATAGCTTCGTCAATATTTGCCCGCATTTCTGATCGAATTGGGTGATTTGCCGTAGCAGGCGGTGAAGCAGCGGGTGAAATAAGTGGGGTCGTTATAACCCACATGCCGGGAAATCTCTGAAATTTGCATGTTAGTATAGTTCAGCAGATGCCAGGCGGTGTTGAGCCGCTGCCAGGTGATAAACCGGGACGGCGCCTTGCCGCAGGCTTCGGTAAATATCTTGTAAAAGTAGGAGCGGTTCAAGCCCAGGTGGGCGGCCACATCGGAGGTTGTGATATCGCGGGAGATGTTTTCCCGGATGAAGTCCTTGGCCCGCTCGATGTATTGCTCGGTGGAGAGCTTTGGCAGTGAGGCCTCAGCTTGCAACGCTTTGCTGTTTTCGCGGGCCAGGTGAGACATAAACTGTAAAAACAAACCGTAGCTTTCAATCACATTCTCTGTGCCGCCCGATTTGATAGAAACAATGATTTGATTCAAGAGGTCACGCTCCCGTTCAAACCGCTCCACAAAGGCGATCACCGGCAGCGTGGGTGACATCGCGGTTTTGGCGATCATGCGCGGCACCGACTGGCCGGTGAAGCCCACCCAGATGTATTCCCAGGGTGTTTCCTGATCAGCAATATAGTGCACCGGAGTCTCCGGAAACAGCAGGAACCCCTGCTGCTCAGACAGGTTGAACTCCTTGCCGCCGGTCCGGAGCTTGCCCTTACCCGACAGGATCAGATGGAATACGAAGTGGCTGCGCATGTCCGGCCCCCAAGCGTGGCCGGGCTTGCACTTTTCGTGGCCGCAAAACAGCAGCTTGAGGTCGCACAGTTCGAAATCCTGCACGTCAAACTCGATATCGGCATCACAGGGGTTACGCGGTTGAATCATAGTAATATTATGCAACAAAAGTGCAGCATCTGGCAACAGACGCTACTTCACCTCTGCCGCTTTTGAGGTATAATGGTCTGGTATTCGGAATGGGGAGGAAATGTAATGGTTAAGATCGCGTTTATGGGCGCCGGCAGCACGGTGTTTTCCAAGAATGTGCTGGGGGATTCGATGCTTTCCCCGGCAATGCACGACTGCGAAATCGCGCTGTATGACATTGACAGCGCCCGCCTGGATGAAAGCTTCACAATGCTGCAGGCGATCAATAAGAATTGTAATGAAGGCCGCGCAACGATCCGGAAATATCTTGGCGTTTCCAACCGCCGGGAGGCGTTGAAAGACGCCAGCTTTGTCGTGAACGCCATTCAGGTGGGCGGCTATGACCCCTGCACGATCACCGACTTCGAGATCCCGAAGAAATTCGGCCTGAGGCAGACCATCGCAGACACATTGGGCATCGGCGGCATCTTCCGCACGCTGCGTACGCTGCCGGTAATGTTTGATTTCGCGGCCGACATGGAGGCCGTATGCCCCAAGGCGTGGCTTCTGAACTACACCAACCCGATGGCGATGCTCACCGGCGCGATGCTGCGGGCCACAAAAGTCAAGACCGTGGGCCTGTGCCACAGTGTGCAAATCTGCGCGTCCAGCCTTTTGAACGGTGTGGATCTGGAGTATGACGACCAGGTGCAGTGGAAGATCGCCGGCATCAACCACATGGCCTGGCTGCTGGAGATTACGAAAAACGGTGAGGATCTGTATCCGGAGATCAAGCGCAGGAGTAAGGAAAAGGGTGCCCCTGAGTGGGACAAGGTCCGCCATGAGATCATGCACACCTTCGGCTATTATGTGACAGAATCCAGCGAGCACAACGCCGAATACATGCCCTATTTCATCAAGGAGAAGTACCCGGAGCTCATTGAGCGCTACAATATCCCGCTGGATGAATACCCCCGCCGCTGTGTCAATCAGATCGAAGGCTGGAAGCGCATGCGCGACAGCCTGGTGAACAACCCCGACCTGGAGCACCAGCGCTCCCATGAATATGCCTCCTACATCATGGAGGCCATGGTGACCAACAAACCCTACAAGATTGGCGGCAACGTTCTCAACACCGGTTTGATCACCAACCTGCCCGCCAAGGCCGTGGTAGAGGTGCCGTGCCTGGTAGACGCAAGCGGTGTGACTCCCTGCCATATCGGCGAGCTGCCGGAGCAGCTGGCAGCGCTGAACCGCAGCAACATCAACGTGCAGTTGCTCACGATCGAGGCTGCGCTCACCCGCAAGAAGGAAGCAATCTATCACGCTGCGATGATGGATCCGCACACCTCGGCAGAGCTCTCGATTGATGACATCAAGGCTATGTGCGATGAGCTGATCGAAGCCCATGGCGATTGGCTGCCGGAGTATAAGTAAATCCCCCCTGTCGCTTTCGAGCGACATCCCCCCTTAGTAAGGGCGGGTAGGGAGGGATCTTGATCATGATGTCCATGTAGGGGCCGGGCTCTGTACCGGCCCCTTTCGCATACGCTATTTATGCGATGACAAGCAATTTACCGCATTCTAGCCTGCACCAATGCATTTTCCGACACACGGTCTGACACACCGAACGACACACACATCAATTGCCACAACCCCGATGGCACCTGGAGTTTCCGCCAATTTACCTTACTGTCTCGACACACCAAACGGCATCAAACGCGCCAACGAGGCGACAACGAACTGACAACGAACCGTCAACATCCAAGAATATAAGAATAAAAGAAATGTATATGTGTGTAAGAACAGGTGTGCAGCAGGCAGAGCCTTATGGCTGCTGCCTGCTCCTTCATTTGCCAATACTTACCGCTTCAGCAACCCCAATCGCTTCTTCCGTCATATTGTGATATACACTCATGAATAATATAATGATGTATTGGTATTCAATCCATTTCGGAGGCAAGCCATGAAGACCATGCAAGCTATTGTGAAACAGCAGCCCGGCCTGGGCGTTGTATTGACCGAAGTGCCGGTGCCGGAGGCACGCGCCGGCGAGGTGCTGATCCGCATCAAAAAGACTGCCATCTGCGGCACCGATCTGCACATCTATAACTGGGACCCTTGGTCGCAACAGACAATCAAGACACCGATGGTGATCGGCCATGAGTATGTGGGCGTGATTGAACAGGTGGGAGACGGTGTGCACGATCTGAAGCCCGGCATGCTGGTGAGCGGTGAGGGCCACATCGTGTGCGGCCGCTGCCGCAACTGCCTGGCCGGACGCCGACACCTCTGCCCCAACACCGTGGGTGTCGGTGTGAACCGCAATGGCGCCTTTGCCCAATACCTTTGCCTGCCTGCAACAAACGTGTGGGTGTGTGATCCCAAGATCCCTGAGGAGCTTTACAGCATCTTTGACCCCTTTGGCAACGCCGTGCACACGGCGCTTTCCTTCGACGTGCTTGGCGAGGATGTTTTGATCACTGGCGCCGGGCCCATTGGCCTCATGGCCTGCGCGGTCGTCAAGCACGCCGGGGCACGCAACATCGTGATCACCGATGTGAACCCTACCCGCCTCAAACTGGCCAAACAAATGGGCGCTACCGTGGCGCTGGATGTATCAAAGAGCACCGTGCGCGACGCAATGAAGGCGCTGGGCATGAAGGAAGGCTTTGATGTGGGCCTGGAAATGTCCGGCAATGGCGCGGCCTTCTCCGACATGGTGGACAATATGTTCAACGGGGGGCGCATCGCGTTGCTTGGCATCCACAAGCCAGACACGCAGGTGGACTGGAACAAGATCGTATTCAAGGGCCTGCACATCAAGGGAATTTATGGCCGGGAAATGTTTGAGACATGGTACAAGATGACCACCCTTTTACAAAGCGGCCTTGATATCTCGCCGGTGATTACTCACCGCTTCCCCTACACCGACTTTGCCAAGGGCTTCGCGGCAATGCTGGGCGGCGAGTGCGGCAAGGTGGTTTTGGATTGGGAGTAAATCCCGTCATTGGTAAGGGTGGGGTTCTAGGATGCATAGGCGAGCAGCGGCTGATAGGTCGCGGCCAGCCCAGAACCGCTCACCATCTTGGCTTTCCGTCTTGGTTGCCCACCCACCCGCCCTTAGTTTGAAGGTGGGGCTTCGCCCCAATCCCCCCAGTAGGGGCCGGGCTCTGTCCCGGCCCGAGAATATCCCCCCAGCCGCTGTGGCGGCATCCCCCCTTAGCCGTCGGCGCTGAGCGCACCGACTTAAGGGAGGGTAGGGAGGGATGCCCCCCGCGGGGGAGAAAGGATTTCTCATGAACCAAGCTTTTGAAATCTTCGCGTCCCAACTTCAGGAAATCCGCGCCTCTGGCCTCTGGAAGACCGAGCGCATTATCGAAAGCCCTCAACAGGCCTGGATCGATGTAGGCGGCAAGCAGGTGCTGAACCTGTGCGCCAACAACTATCTGGGCCTTTCCGACCACCCAAGGCTCATCGAGGCAGCAAAAAACAGCTATGAGAAGTGGGGCCACGGCCTTTCCTCTGTGCGGTTCATCTGTGGCACGCAGGCGCTGCACAGGCAGCTGGAGGAAAAGCTTGCCGAATTTCTGGGTATGGAGGATGCCATTCTCTATTCCTCCTGCTTCGACGCCAACGGCGGCCTGTTTGAGACGCTGCTCACCGAGCAGGACGCGGTGATTTCCGATTCATTGAACCACGCCAGCATCATTGACGGCATCCGTCTGTGCAAGGCCCAGCGCTACCGGTATGCGAATAACGATATGAACGATCTTGAGACAAAACTGAAGGAAGCTGATGCTGCTGGTGCACGCATCAAGCTGATCGCCACCGACGGCGTGTTCTCGATGGACGGCTTCATCGCCAACCTGAAGGGCATCTGCGACCTGGCAGACCGCTATGGGGCGCTTGTGATGGTGGATGACTCTCACGCCGTAGGCTTTATGGGTAGGCAGGGCAGGGGGACTCCCGAATACTGCGGCGTGATGGGTCGGGTGGATATCCTCACCGGCACCTTCGGCAAGGCGCTGGGCGGCGCGTCCGGCGGCTATACGGCGGCAAAGAAGACCGTGGTGGACCTGCTGCGGCAGCGCAGCCGGCCCTATCTGTTTTCCAACACATTAGCCCCGGCCATCGCCGCCGCCACGCTGGAGACGCTCAACCTGCTCACCGAATCCACCGGGCTTCGTGACCGGCTGGAGGAAAACACTCGCTATTTCCGCGCCGGCATAAAGGAATTGGGCTTCGACATTCCTGAAAGCGACCATCCCATTGCGCCGATCATGCTCTATGATGCGCAGCTTGCGCAGGCCATGGCTGCCCGCATGCTGGAAAAAGGCGTCTATGTGGTTGGTTTCTTCTTCCCGGTGGTGCCCAAGGGCAAGGCCCGCATCCGCACGCAGATTTCCGCCGCGCACAGCAAAGAGGATCTGGATTTTGCGATGAAGGCATTTGCGGAGTGCAAACAGGAGATGGGGATTTAGTTGCCCCATCCCCTTGCCCCTTCCCCGATCTGCTGTGTGGCAACCATCAGACTGTCGGCGGGGAAGGGGAGTTCTTAACAGGGCTTCGCCCTGCACCCGTCTTCGCAGCAGAGGTCGGCTGGTTGCAGTTTCGCAGCTGCTAGCCCATCATGCATTCTGTAACTCAGTCCCGGCCCGTAGACAAATCCCCCCTGGCCTCTGTGGAGGCCATCCCCCCTTCATAAAGGGGGTGCAATATCGTTCTTTCACATTCACGTAAGCGAGGGAGAAGACTAACGCACCCCCCTTGCTAAGGGGGGGCCGCCAACGGCGGCGGGGGGATTTTGATCGGCGGAACACCACGGGATCATTCCCTACTGTTTACTGGTCACCAGCTACTGACTACTCCCATGGTTTACATCTCCCCCAACATTTGGTATATTGTTTTCATTTCTTCGAGTCATTTCACCTGTTTTCCCTTCGGGGAGAGGGAGCCTGTTTTGCTGTTCCGATACCTGAAACGAAACCTGGGTGCCGAGCCACAAGAGGCGGAGGCGCTGGCCCGCGAGCTGGGTGTGATGAAGCCTACTGCGGAAATCCTGATTGGCCGGGGCGTGACCACGGCTGAGCTTGGCCGTGCCTTTTTCAATCCCGGCATGGAGCGCCTTCGCGACCCATTGGGCCTGACGGGCATGGGAGACGCGGCGAAGCGGATCGAACTGGCCATTGAGGCCCATGAGAAAATCATCGTGTATGGCGACTATGACGTGGATGGTGTGTGCGCCACGTCGATCCTCATCGAATACTTGACAGGCCGGGGAGCTAATTGCGACTATTACATCCCCAACCGCCATACAGAGGGTTACGGCCTGAACCGTGCGGCGGTGGAGTCCTTCGCCGGGGCAGGGCTGCTGGTGACGGTTGACTGTGGCGTGACCAATGGCGCAGAGGTGGCCCGTGCCCGCGAGCTGGGCATGGACGTGATTGTGACCGACCACCATGAGTGCCCCGATGTGCTGCCGGACTGCACAGCGGTGGTGAACCCCAAGCGATCCGGCCAGGCTTATGGCTTCTCCGGCCTTTGCGGCGCGGGCACAGCGCTGAAGCTGGTGCAGGCGCTGGGCGGGCGGGAAGCAGTAGAGCGGGCGCTCGATCTCGCGGCGCTGGCCACCGTGGCGGATATCGTGCCGCTCACCGATGAGAACCGCGCCATCGTGCGCATGGGCATTGACCGCATCCAAACCGGTGAGCGGCCAGGCATACAATCGCTGAAGGAAGTCGCAGGGCTTGCCGGCAAGCCGGTGAAGGCCGGCAACATTGCCTTCATGCTGGCCCCGCGCATCAACGCCGGCGGGCGGATGGATCTTTCCCGCAAGTCTGTGGAACTGATGCTGACTCAAGACGCAGCAAGGGCCAGAGAGATTGCGGCGGAGCTTAACGACGATAACGCCGACCGTGTGCGTGTGGAAGAGGGAATTTTGGAGCAAGCCGTTGCCATGATTGAGAGCGGCTACTCCTTTTCGAAGCGCCGGGCCATTGTGCTCTATCAGCCCCAATGGAACACCGGCGTCACCGGCATCGTGGCCTCACGCATCGTGGAGCGCTACCACCGACCCACATTCCTCTTTGGCGATGGGGAGGGGGCCTGCTACGGCTCCGGCCGCAGCGTGCCGGGCGTGCACCTGTTTCAGGCGATGAAAGCCTGCTCCCGGTGGTTCCTGCGCTACGGTGGCCACGAGCAGGCTGCCGGCTGCGCGTTGCTGCCGGAGCATGTGGAGTTGTTTGCCGCTGCGCTGGATCGGTTCCTAGCGGAAAACTACGCGGAGGATGTTTTCCTGCCGCTACGGCAATATGATACGGAGCTTGCGGTTTCAGAGCTAACCATCAGCCTGGCAGAGGATATGGATAAACTGGAACCCTGCGGCTTTGGCAACCCCCGCCCGGTGTTTTATCTCAAGGACGCGGCGTTGGCCGGTTTGGCTCGTACCAAAGATGAAAAGCACCTGCGCATGCGCTTCGGCGGCAGCAACGGTGTGGAGGGCATTGCCTTCCGGCAGGGCGCCATGTTTGACGCGCTGCAAGGCGCTGCAGTCTGCGACGCGCTGGTGGTGCCCGATGTAAATGATTGGATGGGCCGGCAGCGGGTGCAGGCCGTGGTGGAGCACATCCGCCCCCCACACGGAGAAGCCGGCGCAAGAGCTTTGATCGGCCGGGCCAGAGGGGCCGTGCAAGCGGTGCTTGTGCGGCTGCCGGAGGGGGATGGGCTTGCGGCGCAGCTTGATTGGCAAACCGGTGTGTCCGCCTATCTGGATGCGGTGAGGAGCACTTGCTGGGGCACGTTGGCGCTGTGCCTTACCGAGACCACCGCCACTGACCTGTTGGATGCACTGCGGCATGACGGCTTGCTGGAGCGGGTGTATACCGGTGTGGGCGCTGCTCACCAGGCTGCCCGCCGCGAAAACGCGCTGGTGCTCGCGCCTGACCTCAAGGCTGTTCCACTGGAGGGGTATGACCGTGTTTTCCTGTTCGACAGCCCCATTTCCGGCGGTATGGTAACCCACATCAGCGAAAGATTGAACAATGCCGGAAACTGCATTATAATTAGCGGTAACCTTGATGGTAGTCTGCTGCCCGGTGATTTCAGCCGGGAGGAATTGCTCCGGGTTTATCGGCTGATGAAGTCGGCGCTGCTCTCAAAAGCAGGCCCGGTAACCCCTGCCGATTGGCATTGGCTGGAGCGGGAAGGCGTGCCCGCCTGGCGTGCGGAGGTTTCCGCGCGAATCTTCATTGAGCTGGAGCTGCTCATGGAGTTGGACAAGCCCGTGTGGTTGCGGCCGGCGGAACCGGCTGCAAAGGCAGACCTCAACGGCAGCTCGATCTACAGGCTGTTGACCGAATCGATCAGGAGGTGCGGCGATGAATCTGAAGGACAAAGTGCGCTTGATACAGGACTTCCCGATGCCCGGCATCCGTTACCGGGATATCACGACGCTGTTGAAGGACGGCGAAGCCTTCGCCGCACTGATGGACAGGATGCATGAGCACTTGAAGGACAAGCGGATTGATATCGTGGCCGGCCCCGAGGCCCGCGGCTTTGTGATCGGCGCTCCGCTTGCTTATCTGTTGAAGGCTGGCTTCGTGCCGGTGCGGCGCCCCGGCAAGCTGCCGGCAGAGGTGTTCCGCTATGAGTACCAGATTGAGCAGGGCCGCAGCGACACGCTGGAAGTGCATAGAGACGCTGTGCAGCCCGGCCAGCGCGTGGTCGTGGTGGACGACCTGCTTGCCACCGGCAGCACCGCCCTTGCCACCTGCCAGCTGCTGGAGAAGATGGGCGCGGAGATTGTGTGCGTGTGTTTTGCGATGGAGATGACCATGTATTCCGGCAAGGAAATCCTGCAGGGGTATGATGTCTTCTCGGCGATAAAATTTTAAAGCAGGTGCAATGAGGCAAGGCGGGGGTGCTCCCCGCCTTGTTGCGAATCACCGGGAGTTTCTCACCCCTTGATTATGGGAATAATACTATAAAAGCATCCATCCCCAAAGGAGATTCGTGTGAACGGGTTCATTGACCGCATTCGGAAGGAAGCACCGGGCAAGCTGGATAAGGCCCTGATCGAACGGGCTTATGAATTTGCCAGGGCAGCCCATGAAGGGCAGGCCCGCCAAACCGGCGAGCCCTATTTCATCCACCCTTGCGAGGTCTCCACGATCCTTCTGGATATGGACATGGACGCTACCACGATCGCCGCGGGCTTGCTCCACGACACCGTGGAAGACACGATCGTCACGCTGGAGGAGATCAAGGAAAAGTTTGGGCCGGAAATCGCCCTGATTGTGGATGGGCTCACCAAGATCAGCAAGGTGGAGTTCAGCAGCAACGAGGAGCGGCAAGCTGAGAGCATCCGCAAGATGCTGCTTGCGATGTCTCAGGATATCCGCGTGATCATGATCAAGTTGGCCGACCGGCTTCACAATATGCGTACGCTCGATGCCTGCCCCCGGGAGAAGCAGGTTGCCGTGGCCCGCGAAACCCGTGAAATCTATGCGCCGCTGGCCCACCGGCTTGGTATCTTCAAGATCAAGGTGGAGCTGGAAGACCTGGCGCTGCGTTACCTCGATCCCGAGGGTTACGCAGAAGTTGCCCGCGAGCTGGAGGCCACGGTGGCCAACCGCAGCACGGAGATTGACCTGGTGATCGCCCAGATCCGCGAGCGGCTGGAGGAGGCAGACATTGCCGCCAACATTGAGGGCCGCCTGAAGCACTACGCCAGCATCTACCGCAAGATGAAGGAGCAGCACAAAACTCTGGAGCAGATCTACGACCTCTCCGCCGTGCGCGTGATTGTGGATAGTGTGAAGGATTGCTACGGCGTACTGGGCATCGTGCACACGCTCTGGCGCCCTCTGCCAGGTCGGTTTAAGGATTACATCGCCGTGCCCAAGGCCAACCTGTATCAGTCGCTGCACACTACGGTGATCGGGCGGGGCGGCGCACCGTTTGAGGTGCAGATCCGCACCTGGGAGATGCACCGCACAGCAGAATTCGGCATCGCCGCCCACTGGAAATATAAGGAAAAGGAAGCGGGCGGCGACAATCAGTTTGACAGCAAGCTTGCCTGGCTCCGCCAGATCCTGGAGTGGCAGAACGAGACCCGTGACGCCCATGAGTTCATGGACTCGCTGAAGCTCGATCTGTTTGCCACCGAGGTGTTTGTGTTTACGCCAAAGGGCGATGTGGTGGACTTGCCTAAGGGGGCCACGCCGGTGGATTTCGCCTATATAATCCACAGCGCCGTGGGCAACAAGTGTGTGGGGGCTAAGATCAACGGCAAGATGGTGAACCTGAACGCCGAGCTTAAAACTGGCGACATAGTGGAAATCATCACCTCCAACACCAGCCGGGGCCCCAGCCGCGACTGGCTCAACATCGTGAAAACACCCCAGGCCCGCAACAAGATCCGCGCCTGGTTCAAAAAAGAATATAAGGATGAAAATATCGAAAAAGGCCAGGACATGCTGGAGGAGGCGGCCAAGCGCTCCGGTGTGTTGCTTGGTGACCTGTTAAAGCCCGAGTGGCTGCAGAAGCTGTATAAAAAGTTCACACTGAGCTCTGTGGAAGACATGTACGCCGCTGTGGGTTATGGCGGCCTCACAACTGGCCAGGTGCTGCAGCGGCTGCTGGCGGAGCTCCGCCGTGAGCAGAAGGCCAAGCAGGCTGAGGCAGCTCCTGCCGCCGAAAACAAGACGCAGAAGAAACCGCCGAGCAGCAGGGGCATCATTGTAAAGGGCCATAAAAACATGCTGGTGCGCTTCGCCCAGTGTTGCAACCCGGTGCCCCACGATGAGATTGTGGGTTTCATCACGCGGGGTCGAGGCGTGTCCGTACATCGCCGGGATTGCCCCAGCATCATAGATCTCATGAACGACGCCAGCCGCTTTATCGACGTGGCTTGGGAAGACGATGCCAGCTCGGCCTACCGCGCCCGCCTGCACCTGAGCGCCTATGACCGCCCGGCGCTCATTGTTGACATCTACAAGGCCATTGATGCTGTGGACGCCCACATGATTGAGGTGAACGCCAAGGTGACCGCCAAAGGCGTGGCCAACATGGCGATGCTCATTCAAATTAAGGACAAGGTGCAGCTGGAAGCGTTGATCCGTGCGTTCCGGAAGATTCCCGAGATGATTGATGTGTATCGGGGGACGTGAGGCGCCCTGAAGAGACGGAGAGAGTATGCGAGCAGTCATCCAGCGTGTCAAATCCGCCAGAGTGGACGTGGCAGCCCAGACTGTCGGCCAGATCGGCCACGGCCTGCTGGTCTTTCTTGGTGTGGAGTTGGGTGACGGTGAGAAGGATCTGGAATATATCTGCACCAAGATCATCGGCCTGCGCATCTTTGAGGATGGCGAGGGTAAGATGAACCTGGCTGTGGGTGATGTGGACGGCAATGTGCTCGTCGTGTCACAGTTTACGCTTCTGGGTGACGCCCGCCATGGCCGCCGGCCCAGTTTTTCCAATGCCGCAGCACCCGAGGAAGGTGAGCGGTGGTATCTGGCCGCGGTTGACTTCCTCCGCCGGGCTGGTATTGAGGTGCAAACCGGCCAATTCCGGGCTGAGATGGAGGTCCATCTTGTCAATGACGGGCCTGTTACGATTCTTTTGGACAGCAGGAGGGCCTTTTGATGGCCGTTCATAAAATCATTTCCGTGCCAACAGGCCGCAACGATGGCCGTAGTTATCTATTGGTTTGCATGGAAACAGGCATCGCCGCCGCAATCGATGTGGATATTAACGTAGAACAACTGCTGCAAGCAGCAGAGGCGGAGGGCGCCGCAATCCGCCACGTTCTGCTAACCCATTGCCACTTCGACCATGTGTCAGGTTCTGACGAGTTGCGTGAGCGCACCGGCGCGCAGGTGTCGATTCACAGCCTGGACCGGTCTGGCCTCAGTGACCCGATGCGCAATATGTCCGGCCCGTTCCGGCAGAAGCCCATCACCGGGCGGCATGTGGATGCGGAATTGGCTGAAGGCAGCGAAATTGCTGTTGGAAACCTTGTTGTGAAGGTGCTGCACACACCGGGGCACACGCCGGGCTCCTGCTGCTTTTGGGTGGGGGACGACCTGTTTACCGGCGACACATTGTTTCGGGGCGGTTACGGTAACACTGGTTTCCCCGGCGGTGACATGCAGGCGTTGATGCTTTCGATGGCACGGCTGCTTTCCATGGATGAAAATATCTCCATCTACCCCGGACACGGTCAGCCAAGCACAATCGGCCGGGAGCGGGTAATGAACCCGATCAGCATATGATCCAGTTTACGACGAACCAACCGGGCTTTTATAACGACATGGCCGATGTAATCCGGCTTTTCTTTGGCATGGAGAAGATCTCTGCTGAGGAATCCGGCGCGGAGCTTGCCATTGACCACCGCTTTGAGGAGCAGCAGGGGCATTGGGCCGAGCGATGCGAGTTCATCCGGCCTGGCCAAGAGCCCATCGCCCGGGAAATGTCCTTCAGCACAGTGCAAAGCGATGACAGCTTGCTGATGGAGAGGCTCAAGAAACGCTATGCCAAGCTGTGTTTGTATGCCCTCCTAAAGGATGATCGTGGCTTCTCCCCACCGTGGGGGTCCTTGACCGGCATCCGGCCCACCAAGCTTGCCCGGCAACTGCTGGACGAGATGGGGCAGGGCAGCCTGCCCGTAATGGTGGAAGCACTGCAAACTGTATTCGATGTATCGGAACCCAAGGCCCGTTTGGTGGGTGACATCCTCGCCGCGCAGCAGGGTATTCATACATGGGGCGATCAGGGCCATTATGATGTCTATATCGGCATCCCGTTCTGCCGCACCCGCTGCCTATACTGCTCGTTCTTCAGCGCCGACATGCGCAAACCCAAGTTGGCTGACGCTTATGTGGAGGCGCTGCTCCAGGAGATCGCTGCCTTCGGCTCGGTGATGGCCGGGCAGGGCAGGCGCTGCCGCGCCATCTATGTGGGCGGTGGTACACCGGTGGCCATCCCAACAGAGCAACTGCAACGGGTGCTGGATGAAACGCAAAAGGCATTCCCCGGTGCACGGGAGTTCACCGTGGAGGCCGGCAGGCCGGACAGCGTGACTGCCGAAACCATGGCGATGCTCAAAACTATGGGTGTGGGCAGGGTGAGCATCAACCCGCAGACGATGAACGCTCGCACGCTCCAGGCCATTGGCCGCGATCACACGCCGGAAGACGTGCTGGAAGCCTTCACTATGGCCCGTGCCGCCGACATCAGCCAGATCAACATGGACTTGATCGCCGGTCTGCCCGGTGAAGCCGCCGATGATATGGCAAGCACACTGGAAGCGCTGGCACCGCTCGACATGGACAACCTGACTGTGCACACGCTGGCCATCAAGCACTCCTCTCGCCTGAATGAGCGGCTGGGCGAATACCCGCTACCCACCGATGAGGAGGTTGCCCGCATGGTGGAGCTTGCCCATGCCTTTGCGGCAGGGCGGGGGATGGAGCCTTACTACATGTACCGCCAGAAGTATATGACCGGAAACCTGGAAAACGTGGGTTATGCCCTGCCCGGCACGGCGTGTGTCTATAACATCGATATGATGGAGGAAACCCACGACATCATAGCCCTGGGGGCTGGGGCTGTGTCTAAACGGATGTTTTATGAACAGACCCGCCATGAGCGGTTTCCCAATCCAAAGAACATCGAGTACTATATCGGAACTATTGACGAGATGATTCGATCCAAAACAGGTTTCTTTATGAACCATTAAACTGAGCATGAACCTCTCTGCCACCCTTATCGGCGCTATGCGCCGATTCAAGGGGGAATGGCTCCTGCCGGAGCCAGAGGGGATTTCATATGGAGAGGTGAGGATTACCAATGAACAACAAACTGGAAACTACATATGCCAAGTTGATCCAACTGGCTTCCACTCTGCCAGGCGTGCAGTCCATTGGCCGCAGCGGTGGCAGAGCATTGCCGGCATCTCCCGCCGACGGCGACATCGATGTTTTCCTATATTGCGATGTTATCCCATCTGGTGATGCCCGCAAAGCCATACTTGACAATATAACCGCTGAACTTGACACAGCTAAAGTCGGTGTGTTCAGTGGCGGCCGCTGGGGCGTCGGAGACTTTGCCCGCATCCAGGGCGTGGAGACCTGGCTCATGTACTTCACGATGGAACAGGCCGCCGCTGAGGTGGACGCTGTACTGCGTGGCGAGCAGCCGGACCGGGAGGGCGGCTTTTATCCTACGGGCCGATGCGCGATGTACTTGGGCATGGAGGTGCTGCTTGACCGGGGCGGCTTCCTGCGGGGGATGAAAGAAAAGGTCGCTCATTACCCGGAAACACTTGCCAAACAGCTTGCGGGGCACCATTTGTCCGCGCTGGGCGACGTGGAAGATCTGGAGCGTGCCGTAGCCCGCAAGGACCCGCTGTTTTATCACTACGCGCTGGACAACGCCCTGGATCACTTCCTGCAGGCGCTGTTTGCCCGTAACCTGGTGTTTTTCCCCAGCCGAAAACGGTCGTTGGAGCACATCGCCGGTTTTGCAGTCAAGCCGGCGGATTGTGAGCAACGGATTCTGGATGTGCTCCGGTTAGGGGGTGCTGCGGAGGGGATCGGGCAATCATATGGTCTTTGGACGGAACTGGTGAAGGGACTGAAAAAGCTGGCGGAGTAGGTCACCCCGCCAGCTTTTTGCTGTTTGACTCAAAGGTCCAGCTTTTCGAATGATCGGACAGCATTTCCATAAGCTACCGTTGTCAGCAAACCATATAAAAGCACCCCTGCTGCCAGCACGCAGAGCTTATAGGCCAGATACTCCGGGTCTTTGGTGTCCAGGCAGTCGCGCACAAAGGGCACTGCGTGGGCGCTTACTTCCGCTAAAATCATATAAACGGCGATGGCTGTGCTGGACCACACAAAGGCCGTACCTACTTTGTTCACATCCCTGTAGTACACCCGGAAAAACACCAGGTTGAATAGACCCAGCATGCCGAAGGAAAGCCCGAAGAACGCAATGTTGGCATCCATCCCCACCTGATTACCTGGCATGTCAAAACTCTGGCGCAGCGCTGCAAAGGGGATGGCCAGCAGCACCTGCAGCAGCTGCATCAGCATCACAAAGGCAAACCGGGCCTTTACGATGTCACGCTTGCGCACTGGCAATGACATTGTATAGGCAACGTCGTGGTTTTCACGCCCATTCAGGCAGGTGAAGAACACTGCTAACCCCGTATAGAAGAACGTGACATAGTATGGGTAGTTGGGGATGATGAGCATCATCGACAGCGACAGGAAGATGATCGCCGTGGGGTGCATCGCAAGCGCGAACTCTTTCCACAACAGCTTCTTCATCACAACACCTCCTTTTCCATATGCACCATGATTGCCTCCAGGTCAGCGTCGGCAACCCCGTTGGGGAACAAGCTGGCGAGCTCCGTTTTAATCAGTGCGGAATATCCGTCCCGCATGCGCTTGACACCAATCAGTGACGGCTTGACGCGGTCATTCGGGCCATCCGGGCCCAACTGCACGACTTTGTAGGAGGCCACAAAGCGATCCAGACTGCTGTCCGCCACAATCCGGCCTTCACGGATGTAGAGGATGTTGTCGGCGCATTTGTCCAGATCAGAGGTGATGTGGGTGGAAAACAGGATCGTGATTCCACGATCACGCAGGCCCAGAAACACATCCAGCAGGTCGTCGCGGGAGACTGGGTCCAGGCCGCTGGTGGGCTCATCCAGGATCAACAGCTCGGCGTTGTGTGATAATGCCAGCGCCAGCGCGTATTTCACCTTCATGCCGGCGGAGAGTTGCGCCGGCGTCTTGGCCTCATCCAGGTCAAACTGTTTCAGATATCTGCGATATGCGTCGTCATCCCACCGGTCATAGAAACGGCGGGTGACACTGGTGATCGTCCTGATCTTGCTTTTGCTGTAATAGTCCACACCGCCGGACACGAAACCAATGCGCTGCTTGATCTCAAGTTCGTGCTCCGCGAAGCCCTTGCCGAAGAACTCAATGGCCCCACTGTCGGGGTGCACAAAGTTCATTAGTGACTTCAGCGTAGTGGTCTTACCAGCACCGTTGCGGCCAATGAAACCGGTGATCTTGCCCGGTGCCAGCGTAAAGCTCACACTTTCCAGCGTGAAGGCAGGGTATCGTTTACACAGGTTTTGAACGGTCAGCACACTCATATCTTGTCCTCCCCGTGTTTCACAGTGTGTTCGATGGCTTTGGCGAGATGGTTCAGGTCCTGCTCATTTTCCTTGGGGTAGATGTTGCCGCCCTGGCCGTCAAAAATGGCCTTGGCAATGCCTTCCATCACGCTTTGCTTGTGCACCGCGATGCCGCGTTGGTGATCGGCCATCATCATCAGGCTGTCACCGGGCTCAATGCCGAACATATCGCGGATTTCCTTGGGGATCACGATCTGGCCCTTGGGGCCGACCTTGACGGCGGTCATGAAGTGTGTCAGTTTGTCGGCCATGGGGTCACCTTCTGTTGGATTGGTAATACAAGTATAACAAGTAATACTGGAAATGACAAGTTGTATTAATGTATGAAAATTTGCTGAAAAACTTCTCCATTTTGCTTGTGACCAAAGATAAACACTGGTGATTGGGGTATGAAAATCTGGGGCTAATGGAGGGGATAAGCCGGTCTGGATAGACTGGTGGAACGGGTCTGAAAAGATAAGAGGGTGGATGGAGCATTATAAGTGCATTGGGAGAAGATAAACGGTTGGTATGGGTAGATAAACGAGTATACCAATGAGTCAGGGTGGAGCATAAGTGAGCGAGCTGGGACGGAGAATTATGGAGCGGGCCGGGACGGAGCCCGGCCCCTACTGATTGGTGTCCCCGCGTATGGGTATGTTACTGCGCGTTATACATCCCATGGCTTTGCATGTAGTTGAAGATACCCTCGCCGTGCTGCTGCTCTTCCTTCTGGATGTGGTTGAGGGCGTTGCGCATGTCGGCGTTCTTGAACTCGAAAATTGCAGAGTCATACGCGCCGGACACATACTTCTCCGTCATCAGCATGTCGTTGCAGAGTGCGGCATCGTCCTTGTTGTTCATGCCGGCAGCTGCGGTGGGCTGTGCGGCTGGTTGGGCATTCTGCTGGCCTTGCTGGTTCATGTTCGGAACCTGCCCGGAAAGCATCTGGTTGACCGTGTTCAGGTGCGTCTGCTCCTGGCTGGCGAACGAATTGAACAGCTGCTTTAGCTGGGCGTCCTTTGCCTGGTTTGCGTAGGCGCTGTATTTGTCCACGCAAATCTGTTCGTGCTTTTGCTGATCCTGCAGCAACGATCTTTCTTTTTGTGTTAAACTTACTGCCATATTCCATTACCTCCTGCCGATAGGGTTGGCAGAAGGTGGGTGGATTATGCGGAGAATAGGAGGGTTGCAATGGTATGGTGATAGAAACTGAAAGGCTGATCATCCGCCCGTTTGAGGAAACGGATTTAGAGGAATTCAAGAGGCTTCTGGACATCCCGGAGGTGGAGGGCTGGCGGATGCAGAAGCTCCGGGCAAAGGAGTTCCTGGATTGGCAAATATCAAATTATCAAGCGATGGACATTGTTCATGGCGCTGTGTGCATGGGCGTGTTTGACAAGGCCACCGGCAGGGTGCTTGGTGCTGCAGGCGCCGGGGAGCATGACGATCTGCATGAGCCGGAGCTGTTCTACAACATGTTGCCGGAAGCAAGGGGCAGGGGGCATGCCAAGGAGGCTGCACGGGCGGTCACGGAGTGGGCTTTTGCCAAATACAACATACCCCATCTGATCGCAACGGTAGAGGTTGGGAATGTGGCATCTCAGAGGGTTGTGGAAAGCTGTGGGTTTGAGTTTGTGGAGGAGAGGGAGTTGTTGGTGCATATAACGGGGGAGAAGTATGTGTTCAGGTTATATCAGAGACTGAGATAGTGCTCGCCTCTTTGCCTTATTAGGCGATGGCCTGGTTGGCGTAGGCACGGTGTTTGTCCAAGCAGAGCTGCTTATGCTTTTATCTGCCTTACAGCAGGGGTCGTTCTTTTGGGTCAATGTGATTGGCATGTTTTATTACCTCCTGACGGTTTGGTTGGCAGAAGGTGGGGGGATTATGCGGGGGATGGGAGTTTTTAACTTCCCCTGTCGCTGGGCGGTATCCCCCAATAAAATCCCCCCCTGCCACTTCGTGGCATCCCCCCTTCGCAAGGGGGGGCGCAAGTTTCATTCTTTGCTGCTAACGTTAATGAGAGCAAGAACGGAGTGCATCCCCCTTGTGAAGGGGGACACCGGCGGAGCCGGAGGGGGATTTCCTATTGAGAAGTACCACAAGTGTTGGGGCTAGTGAGGGAAATGGCGGCGAAGCCGCCGGAGGGAGTTAGAAAAAGAACAGCCGCGATGAAAACGCAGCTGTCCTTAGTACCGAACTAAACTATCTGGCTACCAAACTCTCCCCACTCATCTCGCAGGGCTTCTCCATCCCCATCACATCCATGAGCGTCGGCACAATATCACACAGCCTGCCATTCTCCTTGAGCTTCGCAGCCTTGTTCTGCTCGCTCACCAGGATAAACGGCACCGGCCCGGTCGTGTGCGCCGTGAAGGGTTCGCCGGTAATGGGATCCACCATCATCTCAGCGTTGCCGTGGTCAGCCGTCACAATGGCCTGGCCACCGGTGGCGAGGATGGCGGAGATGACCTTGCCCACGCACTCATCCACAGCATGCACGGCCTTCCATGCGGCGTCAAAGATGCCGGTGTGGCCCACCATGTCGCAGTTGGCAAAGTTCAATATCATCACATCATACTTGCCGGACTGCACCCGCTTCACAGCCTCATCGGCCACTTCATATGCGCTCATCTCCGGCTTCAGGTCATAGGTCGCGACCTTGGGGGAGGGGATGAGGGCCCGGTCTTCCCCGGCGAAGGGCTCTTCCACGCCGCCGTTGAAGAAGAACGTCACATGGGCATACTTCTCCGTCTCGGCGATCCTCAGCTGGGTAAGGCCCCTCTCAGAAAGCACCTTGCCGAACACATTGTCCAGGCTCTGGGGGAAGAACGCAATTTCAAGGCCTGTGAATGTGGCGTCATACTGCGTCATGGACACATAATGCACCGGCTTGTATCCGCCTGCGCGCTCGAAGGCAGCGAAGTCCGGCTCAATGAAGGCGCGGGTGATCTCGCGGGCGCGATCCGGGCGGAAATTGAAGAAGATGATGGAGTCTCCGGCCTCCACAGTGGCTACGGGCTTGCCGCCTTGCATGACCACGGTGGGCTGCACGAACTCGTCGTTTTCGCCCTTGTCATAGCTCTGCTGCATGGCCTCCACGGCGGATGCGGCAGTGCTGCCTACACCGGCAGCCATGGCGTCATAGCCGCGCTTCACGCGGTCCCAGCGGTTGTCGCGGTCCATGGACCAGTAGCGGCCCATCACCGTGGCGATGCGGCCCACACCGACCTTCGCCATGCGAGCTTCCAGGTCTTCGATGTAACCCTTGCCCGATGCCGGGGGCGTGTCGCGGCCGTCCATCAGGCAGTGGACGAATACATTCTCCAGGCCGCTGCGGCGGGCAAGCTCCAGCAGTCCCTCCAGGTGATCGATGTGGCTGTGCACGCCGCCATCGGATACCAGGCCGATCAGGTGCAGCTTGGTGCCTAGGTTGAGCGCGTTTTTCACCGCGCCCAGCAGGGCGGGGTTTTGAAAGAACGTGCCCTCGCGGATCTCCTTGGTGATGCGGGTGAGCTCCTGATAGACCACGCGGCCCGCGCCGATGTTGGTGTGGCCCACTTCGCTGTTGCCCATTTGGCCATCGGGCAAGCCCACGTTCATGCCGCTGGCGCCGATCTGCGTGAAGGGGTATTCGGCCATGAGCCTGCCCACGTTGGGGATGTTCTCCGGCACGATGCAGTTGCCATTGCGCTCGGCACGCAGGCCGAAGCCGTCCATGATAATAATCGCGTTGGTTTTCTTCATGTTATCCTCTCAGAAATGCACCACGGCATTGAAGTCGGCGGCTTTCAGGCTGGCCCCTCCGATGAGGCCGCCGTCGATGTGCTCCATTGCCATCAGCTCCTTGGCGTTGGCGGGGTTCATGCTGCCGCCGTATTGAATGCAGATGGCCTCGGCCACTTCCGCGCCAAACTGCCGCTTCACCTCATCGCGGATGATGCCGTTGACTTCATTGGCCTGCTCTTTGGTGGCTGTTTTGCCGGTGCCGATGGCCCAGATGGGCTCATAGGCGATTACGACGGTCTTCACCTGCTCGGCGGTGAGACCTTCCAGGGCAGCTTTGGTCTGGCCGCGCACCAGCGATTCGGTGACACCCTGTTCTCTTTGCTCCAGCGACTCACCTACACAAACGATCGGGATCAAGCCTGCTTCCAGCGCGGCCTTGGTCTTCAGGTTCACGGTCTCATCGGTCTCGGCGAAATACTGCCGGCGCTCCGAGTGGCCCAGGATCACATATTCTACGCCCACGGCCTTCAGCATCGCTGCGGAGATTTCACCGGTGTAGGCGCCGTTGGCTTTGAAGTGCATGTTCTGCGCGCCGAGATGAATGTTGGTGCCCTTGAGGGCGGCGGCCGCGGCGGGCAGGCACACGAAGGGTGTGCACACCACCACAGTGCAGGGAGCGTCCTTGACCAGGGGGATCAGCTCGTTAATCAACTGTGTGGCTTCGTCAGGGGTTTTGTTCATCTTCCAGTTGCCGGCGATGATCGGTGTACGCATGGGGTTTTATCTCCAATCAAGTCGAAATTTCGATACACAGTATAGGGGAATTGGCGGGTAGATTCAAGCTTGATGCAACTTCCATTACACTTTTCACCCCGTCATGAAGTTTGTTCAAGTCATTCTCCACCCTCCCTTATGAAGGGGGGATGCCGCCGAAGCGGCAGGGGGGATTTCTCAACAGAACGGGTGATGTTTCGGGATAAGTCGCACTCAAGAACCTTGCCTCAACCAAGAAAACCCTCCCCCAATGGGGGAGGGTTGAGGTTTGTTTACTTGCTCAGCAGCACCGCTACGCCGGGAAGCTCACGGCCTTCCAGGAACTCCAGCGACGCGCCGCCGCCGGTGGACACATGGGTCATCTTGTCGGCCAGGCCAAAACTTTCTACTGCTGCTGCCGTGTCACCGCCGCCAACAATGGTGACGCCGGGGTTGTTTGCCATGGCCTTGGCAATCTCGCGCGAGCCAACTGCAAAATGGGAGAATTCATTTACGCCCATGGTTCCGTTCCAGATGATGGTCCGGGCTTTTTTGATCTCTTCGACAAAGATGGCCTGCGTCTCGGGCCCGATGTCCATTCCTTCCCAGCCATCGGGGATCTCGCGGCTGTGGAAGGTCGCGCGCAGGGCATCGTTGCTGAATTCCTGGCTGGCCTCGTTGTCGACGGGAAGCAGCAGCTTCACACCTTTCTTCTCAGCGGTCGCCATCACTTCCTTGGCATACTCGATCCGGCTTTCGTCAAGCAAAGACTTGCCGATGGAGCCGCCCAGCGCCTTCTGGAACGTATAGGCCATGCCGCCGCCAATGATGAGTGTATCCACTTTATCCAGCAGGTTGGATACGACGCCGATCTTGTCCTTGACCTTGGCGCCGCCCAAAATTGCGACGAAGGGATGGGCTGGGTTATCCAGCGCGCCGCCCATCACTTCGATTTCCTTCTTGATCAGGAAACCGGCCACAGCGGGCAGGTAGGCCGCTACGCCTGCGGTGGAAGCGTGAGCGCGGTGGGCCGTGCCGAACGCGTCGTTGACATAGATTTCGGCCAGAGAGGCCAATTGCCTGGCAAACTCCGGATCGTTCTTTTCTTCGCCGGGCTCAAAGCGGACGTTTTCGATCATTATCACCTGACCGTCTTTGAGCTCAGCGGACATCTTCTGTGCATCGGGGCCCACCACATCGGAAGCCAGCGGCACAGGCTTGCCCAGAAGCTCAGAGAGGCGATCTGCGCAGGGCTTCAACGTGAACTCCGGCTCCACCTTGGCCTTCGGGCGGCCCAGGTGTGTGCAAAGGATCAGCCTGGCGCCGTTGTCCAGCAGGTACTTGATCGTCGGCAGCGCGCCTTGAATGCGGTTGTCGTCGGTGATCTCGCCCTTCTCGTTCTGCGGCACGTTGAAGTCAACGCGCGCGAGCACTTTCTTGCCCTTTACCTGGATGTCTTCAATCGTCTTCTTGTTCAGCGCCATAGCTTTCTCTCCTTGCAATTATTCGAACAGGTTTTGCCTGTTTTGACCTATGTTATTGTTTGGAATCGAGCAGAACGCATACGCCGGAAGCCACGGCCTCGTCCAGGATCATCGCCGTGGGCTTGCAGCCCCTGGCGACAGCCAGCACCGCTTCAGCCTTGATGGAGCCGCCGGCCACCAGCACGCGCTTTTTGACCGCCTGCAGGCTTTCAAGCTCCAACCCCAGGCCGCTGGCCGCGTAGACCATGTTGCCCCTGCGGTCAAAATAATAGCCAAGCGCCTCAGCCACAGCGCCGCGGGCACGGATACGGGCCATCACATCCTGCGGCAGGTTCCGCCGGCGGGCCATCTCGTCGGAGCGGCCCACACCAAACAGCAGCACATCGGCGCGGCGCACACTGTCCAGCCACTCGTTGAAGCGCCCGTCAGCCATCACCGGCAGTGCGTCGCTGGGCATGTCGTCGGGCCAATGCAGCAGTTTGTGTCGCGCACCCATGCCACGGGCCAGCCGCGCGGCCACTGTGTTGGCCTGGATCTCCATTTCCTCGCCCAGGCCGCCCCTCGCCGGCACGACCATCAGGCTTGGCAGGCCCCGGCCTGCCATCTGAGCCTGTGAGGCCACGCCGGCCATCGTGGAGCCACCCATGACTGCCAGTGTCATGCCGTCTTTCAACAAAATGGAAAGGTATTGGATTGTCTTGCGGTAAAGCGCCCTGCGGCTGACCTGATCGCTCATCGAGTCGCCAGATACCACCATCACGCTGGCAATACCAGCCTCTGCACGGATGCGCTCGGCCAATGGCTCGGCAAAGAGCAGATCCAGACCGCTGCGGATCTCGTTGAGTACGTCGGTGCCCTCGTCAGTCAGATGCATGCCGTCCGGCGCGAATAAAATGAGGCCCAGATCCTTCAGGCGGTCAGCTTCACCGCGCACAGCCCGCTCCGGCAAGTCCAGATGGCTGGCCAGCGCCCTGCGGCCCACCGGCGCCATCAGCGCCACGGCTTCCAGGATTTCAAATCGGGTTCTGGCGGTGTCCACCATCTCCGGCACCAGCCGCCGGAATTGCGACAACACGGTGTTCACAGAGAGGTCACCACCTTCCGGGACATTTTGCGCCCAGCACCATCTTTTCGTCCCGGATAAATTTTACCATACTGAAGTGTATATGGCAACCGGAATGTTATCAGAAAGTAAAGGATGCGGAAATGAGCATTCCACTTCCTATGATGCCGATGCCCTGTCAATCTGCTGCTGCAACTTGATATAGCTTCTCCATCACTTCGTCTCCTGTCTCTGTGATTTCTGTGGGGTAATCGGGTTGCAGCGCGCTTTCGCCATCTTTTGTTTGGTCTGGCCGTGAAAACTGCTTGTAGGTGACTGAGAACGCCAAAGCTGAGTTTGGCATCTGAAAAAGCAACACGTCGCCATAGGCACTGGGGCGGTTGCCCGGCGGCTGGCCGATTACTTGGCACAAGCCGTTATCTCTGAGGATTACGACAAACCACATTGCCGAACTGAATGTGCCGCGGCCTGTCAAAACATAGACGTGGCCATCGAACTCCAGATCACCAACCCGCGTGTTTTCCCTTTTCTCCGGTTTGCTGTCTGTCAGAAACGGCCCCATGCGCATCCGGGCCCCAAAACTGGTATAGTTCTTTACCGGCAAATAACGCATAAACTCATTTGCAACACCGGAGTTGCCGCCCCCGTTGTTGCGCAGGTCCACAGCAATGGAATGCACGCCGGCTGCTTTCACGTCAGTGAAGAATTGCCTGACCACATCTCTGTAGTGCTGGTTCAGGTTGCATTGGTCCAGCGTCAGGATGCCGAGGCTGCGATCCCGGTCAATTTCGTAGCGTACAAAGTCCGGTGCGGCATCGTCATTCCCTGGTGGCTCAACGAAGGGAAGGTATACCGGTTTGTCGTCTCCTTCAAAGAGCACCGGCACGGAGCCATCCGTTTGCACTCCCAGCCAGGCGAGCTTCTCAGCCGACCGAATGTAGGCGGGGAATTTGTGGTCAGCCCATGGAGCATTCTCATAGGAATACATCGCCAGGAAGCGGCTATATAACTCTTCTATACCAATGTCCCCAATGGAAACAGGCCTTCGGCTGGCATAAGGCTCTGTCTGGCAAACCAATGCTCCAGTGGAAGTAACGATGAATTGTTGTTCCAGCCGCTTGGTTGATTTTGCTGTGGAATAAAAGCTGACCGATGTGTGCGCATCACCCAGATGCTTCACAATCCGGCTGCCTGCTTGCCATACATCCAACACCGTTGGCGACTGCGGCAAGCTATCAATCTCTTTTGCCAATTGCTGCTTTACAGCATCTGGCAGGCCGTGGATTGCCGCTACATGCCTTTCTTCAATCCGCGCTGCCAGAAAGCGCAAGTCCTCCTGTGCTTGCTCCCGCGAAAGGGTTTGCCCGGTGGGTCGTGTCTGCTCAAGGGATGCCCTGCTTTTTGTGCCACGATATGGATCCAACATCAGATACCAAACGGCTGCAAGCACAGCAACGGCTCCTGCTGTGATGGCAATACCAATGAGCAGTCTTCTGACAAAACGTTTCATATAATCCCCTCTGAATGATCGGTATATCCAGATTTTAGCATTGTCTTGTTGGTTAATCCAGACTGGGCTTGGCTTTGACACCGCCATCCATGGTATAATCCCGGCATGACACCATAATTGAGGAGATATCATGTCTCAACAGATTACGCTGCAAGCCCCCGCCAAGCTGAACCTCACACTGGACATCACGGGCCTTGCACCGAACGGGTATCACACGCTGGATATGGTGATGCATACGGTTTCCCTCTGCGACACGGTGACGGTGGAGCCGGCGGATGAAATCAAGCTGGTTTGCCCCGATTGGCTGCCCAATGGCCCGAAGAACCTGGCCTGGCGGGCAGCGGAGCTGTTGCGGGCGCATGCAGGGGAGGCACTGGGCGCAAGGATTACATTAGCGAAACGCATCCCGGCCCAGGCTGGCATGGGTGGCGGCAGTGCTGACGCGGCGGCGGTGCTGAAAGCCTTGAACGAGCTCTGGGGGCTGGGGCTAACTGCCGGTGAATTGTGTAAAATTGGCCTTGCCCTGGGCTCCGATGTGCCCTTTGCTGTGGCAGGCGGCACGGCGCGGGTGCGCGGAGTGGGGGATGAGATCGAGCCCATCCATAGTGTAAAGCCTCTTTGGTTCCTGCTGGCAAAGCCCGATGGCGGCGTGGGCACGGTGGAAGCCTACCGCCTTTACGATGTAATTGGCGCTGCGGCAAGGCCAGATAACGATCGGTTTCTTGAGGCGCTTCAATGTGGTGATTTTGGCGGCATGGCCCTATATGGCGGCAACGCGTTGGAGAAAGCTGCGATGAAGTTGCTACCCGCCATTGGGGAATTATTGGCCATGATCAGAGAGACAGGTACTCCCTATGCCGCGATGACGGGCAGCGGTGCGGCAATATTTGCTGTGTTTGAGACGGAAGGGGAGGCCATACAGGCGCAGAAAAAAATGAGCGGCAAGCCTTGGTCAGCTGTCGCCCATTCCATTTAGTTTCTGTAAAACTCAATCTACTTCATATACCGTCGCGCCGACCAGCCCCGGCCCCCCGTAGATGCTCAGGGCGGGGCACAGGTGCGACACAAAGGATTCGCAGACTGTAGCGATTTTCTTCACGCTCTCCAACAGCTCATTTGCTTCTTCTGCCGCGGCTGCATGCACCACGGCAATGTTGATGCGCTTGCCAGCGTATTTTTCCTCAAATGTGGAAACCATTCTTTGAACCGTTCGTTTGAACCCCTTTGCTTTGGAGACGGTGTGGCAAAGGCCATCCATGCCGAAGGTGATGATGGGCTTGATGTCCAGCAAGCTGCCCATGGCGCCCTCGACGAAACCCAGCCTGCCGCCTCGCACCAGGAAATCCAGGTTTTTGATCACGAACATGGTGTCCATACGGCTGCGGATCTGCGTGACCCTCGCCACGATGGCCTTGGGGTCACCGGAGTGCTCGGCTTCTCGGGCGGCTTCCAGCACCAGAAACCCCAGCGGCACAGAGACAGTGCTCGTATCCACCACCTCGATGTGCAGTCCCTCATATTGTTGGGCCAGCAACCGCACGAAATTGCAGGATCCGGACAGGCCGCCGGAGATGGAGAGATACACAGCGTTTGTATACCCCTCCGCTTTGAGGCTGTCAAAAACGGAATGCACATCTTCAGCCAGAGGCAGTGTGGTTTTTGGCACTTCCTCGGCAAATCGGTCGATCACCTGCTCGGCGGTGATATCGATGCGGTCACGGTACTCATGGGCCTTATAAACAATCCGCAGCGGCACAAACCGAATGCGGTGCTGCTCCAGCAGGCTGTCCGGCAGGTCACAAGTTGAATCGGTTATAATGGCGATTCTACGGTTCGGCATGGCATCTCCTGTACTATTCCAGTACGCAATTCACATATTTGCGTAATGTGGTATTTAAAACTATATTTTAAACTTATGATACCACATTCCGCTGTTTGGTTCAAGTTACGATACCGTCATTTCCTGTTAATAATTGAAATATGGTTTTGATTACAATATAATAGCTTGTGAGGAGTGTTATCATTTATGGATCATAAAGACAAAATCCTCGAACTGGCGGAATCGGCCTTTGAATGGAACCTCATCCAGATCAAGGACATTCCCCGTATCCCGCTATACATGGAGCAGCTCACATCCTTTTTTGATGAAGCGTTGGCGGGAGCCCGCCGGGATGAGGCTGATAAAATCCTCACCAAAACCATGATCAACAACTACACCAAGGAAGGCACGCTGCCCCGGCCAAACGGCAAGAAATACAGCCGCGAACACATGATCCGGCTTATGTATATCTTCATGCTCAAGCAGGTGCTTAGCTTGCAGGATATCAAGCGCATGTTCGATCTGATGGAATCGGACAACAACATCGAGACGATCTATGGCACCTATCTGGAGATGGTGGGTGATTACCGCGAGCAGCATCTGGAAAACCTCAAGGCCAGAATGGCGAATGTGGAATCCAAGCTTGTGGAGAAGGGCATCTATACCGATGAGAATTTCGAGATGATGCTGATGCTGCTCACCATCACCGAGGCCACCGCGGGCAAAATGTTGGTGTGGCGCATACTGGACCAGCTTTCCGAACAGCTCCGGCTGGAGAAGGAAGCGGCCAAAGAAAGAGAAAAGGAAACCAGGAAATAGCAATGGCGGAACATCTGGAAAAAACTTTGGTGCAAAATAGGCGGGCACGCCATGAATACTTTTTTGAGGAGCTCTTCGAGACCGGCATCGAGTTGTCCGGCACCGAGGTCAAGTCACTGCGCCTGGGCCAGGCCAACATGGGCGACAGCTATGCCCAAGTGAAGGATGGCGAGCTATGGCTCCACAGCATGCACATCAGCCCTTATGAAAAGGGTAACATATATAACCGCGAGCCCCTGCGCAGCCGCAAGCTGCTGATGCACAAGCGGGAGATCCGCCGCCTGGGTGGGCAAGTGCAGAAGCAGGGCTATTCGCTGATCCCCGTGCGGCTGTATCTGAAAGACAACCGGGTGAAGGTGGAGCTTGCGTTGGCCAAGGGTAAAAAGCTTTATGACAAGCGCGAGGACGATGCGGATCGTGATGCCAAGAGGGACATGGAGCGGGCTCTTGCGCGGCGAAATGACGGCTAGAAATTCTCCCTTGCGTTCATAAGCATTCTCCGATATAATATATAACCAGTTACCCATACAGGCGAAGCTCCGCATAGGCGGCGCTTGCCAGGGTAAAATGAGACGAGTAGAGGAGAGCTGAGACCATGTCTAAAAACCAGATTCCCAATGTCACCTATTTGACCGAAGAAGAGCTCCCGAAGAATTATTACAACATTGTGGCTGACATGCCCAACAAGCCCCAGCCGCCGCTCAATCCAGCGACGATGCAGCCAATCGGGCCGGAAGATCTTGCAGCCATATTCCCGATGGGCCTGATCGAGCAACTGGTGACACCGGAGCGTTATGTGCCCATCCCCGACGAGGTGCTGGAAGCCTATAAGACCTATCGCCCCTCGCCGCTGATCCGTGCTTACCGTCTGGAAAAGGCGCTGGGCACACCGGCGCACATCTACTATAAGTATGAAGGTGTGTCTCCCAGCGGCAGCCACAAACTGAACTCGGCTTTGCCGCAGGTGTATTACAATAAAAAGGCCGGCATCAAGCGTCTCACCACCGAGACCGGCGCTGGCCAGTGGGGCACGGCGCTATCCATCGCCTGCAAGATGATGGACTTGCCCTGCGAGGTTTATATGGTGAAGTGCTCTGCCCAGCAGAAGCCTTACCGCAAGCTCATCATGGAGACCTATGGCGCCAAGGTATATGAAAGCCCCACCAACCTGACCAACACCGGCCGCGCGATCCTGGCTGAAGACCCGGATTGCTCCGGCAGCCTGGGCATCGCCATTTCAGAGGCGGTGGAAGTGGCCGCCACCAACGCTGACACCAACTACTCCCTGGGAAGCGTGCTCGACTTTGTGTGCCTGCATCAGACCATCATCGGCCAGGAAGCCATCAAGCAAATGGAAAAGGTGGGGGAATACCCCGATGTCGTGATCGCCTGCTGCGGCGGCGGCAGCAACTTTGCCGGCATATCGTTCCCCTTCCTCAAGGAAAAGCTGGAGGGGAAGCGCGACACGCGCTTCATCGCCGTGGAGCCCACTGCCTGCCCCACACTGACCCGCGGCACCTATGCCTATGACTTTGGCGACACCGGCAAGCTCACGCCTATGGTGCAGATGTATACGCTGGGCAACGGGTTCCTGCCTGAGAGCATTCACGCCGGCGGTCTGCGGTATCACGGAGATTCGGGCCTGGTGAGCCAGCTTTACCACGAGGGCTATATCGAAGCCGTCGCAGTGGATCAGAATCCTGTGTTTGAGGCGGCTACGTTCTTTGCCCACCACGAGGCAATCCTGCCGGCCCCCGAATCGTCCCATGCGATCCGCGCCGCCATTGACGAGGCGTTGAAGTGCAAGGAGACCGGTGAGGAAAAGGTGATCCTCTTCAACCTGAGCGGCCACGGTTACTTTGATTTGGCTGCTTATGATATGTACAATAGCGGCAAACTCAAGGATATCCCGCTTTCCGAGCAAACGTTGAATGAAGGGTTGGCAACGATCCCGCAGGTTTGATAAGGGTTTCAGCCAGACGTTGTGGCAGGGGTTCGAGAAGCCCCTGCCATTCTTGTTCATATGTTTCTTCCGGGCATACCAAAATGGCCCCAACCATTGTTGGAGCCACTTCAATCCGTTTGATGGGATTTATGCCTTCGCGAGTTGTTTGGCAAGCCGCGCCTTTTTGCGGTTGGCAGCGTTCTTGTGGATCACACCCTTGGAGGCAGCCCTGTCCACGGCGCTGGCGGCATTGGCAAGCAAGACATTGGCATTGGCGTCATTGGCGGCTACGGCGGCGTCAAATTTCTTCAGCACCGTCTTGACACCAGACTTCACGATGCGGTTGCGCAGATTGTTCCTCTCGCCAACGAGTACCCTTTTTTCTGCGGACTTGATGTTCGGCAAGAATCTCACCTCCTTTGGGTTTCTATAGCAAGCTGTGATATTTTATCACGATATAAGGCTCAATGCAAGCAATTACCTAGAAAAAAAGCCTCTCCGGGTAAAATGTTGGCATATGGATATATTACGGAGAAAGGAAGCAATGATAGCATTTTTATTTGGCCGGTTCTGTGTATAATATTATCAAAGTTTCAAGCGCAATCATATCTTTGATTTGATAGGAGACCGAGATGCAAAGCAAGCTGACAAGGAAACTGGTGCTGAGCGGCCTTTTTGCCGCGTTGATCTGCGTGGTGACGCTATTTGTAAAATTCCCGGTGCCTGGGCCATCCGGCGCTTATGTGAATGCCGGCGACGGTGTGATCTATGTCGCTGCGCTGGCGTTAGGCGGGCCATGGGCAGCCGCTGCTGCCGGTATCGGCTCGATGCTCGCGGATTTTTTGGTTGGGTATCCGATTTATGCCCCGGCAACCCTGATCATCAAAGGGCTGATGGGCCTGGTGGTTGGCGCCGCGCTGCATGGCTGCAAAGCAGGCTTTGCCAGGATGCTGCTGTTTATGGTGCTTGGCTCGGTGATCATGACTGTGGGCTACGGTGTTTATGAGTTGATTGTTTATGATTACACGGTGGCGCTGGCAAACCTGCCCTATAACCTGATCCAGGCCGGGGGCGGCGTGGTGATCGGGTTGCTTCTGGCTCTGGTGGTGAAGCGGGTGATCCCGGAATCTTGGATGGAAGAACGTGCGAAATAGAGGTGCAGGTATTTAAACCCGGCAGACTGTGTGTTTGCCGGGCTTTCCTTAACAATCCGGGTAGTTTTCTTTGGGGTTGAACCTCTGCATATTCTATCCTCTAGACAGTAGGGGCCGGGCTCCGTCCCGGCCTGCTTGCGCGTTACAACATCTTATACAGTTCATCGCTGCCCGGCGGTTCCATCGGCTTGGCCTTGCCATTCTCAATCAACACGCTTGGACCATCTACAAAGCGCCCAATGACTGCCGCCTGGATGCCCTTTGCCTGCAGTGCCTTTACGACCTGCTTGCCGGACACGGCTGCCATCAGCAGGCACCCGCTGGAAATCAAACGATAGGGGTTGAGGTTTCCGGCGGCACATAGCTTTTTGGTCACATCCAGCAGGGGAATCTTTGCCGTGTCAATCTCCACGCCGCAATGGGAGGCTTCTGCCATCTCCCACGCTGCGCCCAATACGCCGCCCTCGGTCACGTCGTGCATCGCCGTGACGGAGAGTTTGGCGGTAAGCTGCCCCTCGGGCACCACGCTGATCTGGCGGGTGAGGTTTTTGGCGAAGGTTATTTCCTCTTCATTCAAGTGCTTGCCGGCGAAATCCGGCAGATCGGCGGCGAGGATCGCTGTGCCCTCCATTCCGGCCCATTTGGTCAACACCAGCTCGTCGCCGCTCCGGGCACCCATCGATGAGAACACCCGTCCGTCCTCCGGCGCGATGCCGATGGCCGTAGTGCAAAGCACAACACGGGTGACCGCGTCGGTAAACTCGGTGTGCCCGCCGATGATTTCCACGTTGAGTTGACCGGCTTCCTCCTGAGCCTGGCGCACCAGCTCGCCCAAGCGCATTGGGTCGGTGCCGGGCGGGGCCATCACGGTCAACAGCAGCCCCACAGGCTCGGCCCCAGCGGCGGCCACGTCATTGAGGGAGACATGCACAGCCAACCGGCCGGCGTCCTGGCTGGCCGCCGTGATCGGGTCGGTGGAGAAAACGCAGATTCGCCCGCCGGCCTTGATTGCGCCGCAGTCCACACCGATGCCTGGCCGCAGCACCACATCATCCCTGCGCGGTGTGATGCCGGATAAAATGATCTGTTGCAGCTGCTCGTTGGTGAGTTTGCCAATACCCTGCATGTTACGCTTCTCCGATCATGGCGAGGAACTCCGATTCAGAGATGCATGGGATGTTGAGCTGCTTCGCCTTGTCATATTTGCTGCCGGCATCTTCGCCCAGCAGTATGAAGGATGTCTTTGCAGACACGCTGCCGCTGGTCTTTCCGCCGTGTTTCTCAATCAACGCCTCGGCTTCCTTGCGGCCCAGGGTGGGAAGCGTGCCCGTCAGAACCACGGTCTTCCCGGCCAACAAGCTGCCGACTGCCTGAAGTTCGGCTTGCCGGGGCTTCACGCCGAGGGCAAGCAGCCTGTCCAGCGTTTCGTTGGTGTGTGGATCGGCAAAAAAGTCTACAATGTTTTCCGCCACCACATCGCCTACGTCACGGATCTCCAGTAGTTCAGGCAACTGTGCGCTTCGCAAACGCTCAAAGCTGCCAAATTTGCGGGCCAGATCCTTTGCGGTTTTCTCGCCCACACCGGGGATTCCCAGTGCAAAAATGAAGCGATTCAGGTCGATATCCTTGCTCTTCTCAATGGCAGCCAGCAGGTTTTCGGCCTTTTTGTTACCGAAGCCCGGCAAGCCGACCAGCTGATCTCGATGCAGCGCATACAGGCCGGATACATCACGGAGGCCCAGCTGCTCAAAAAACATCTCTGCCGTCTTGTCGCTGAAGGTCTCAATGTCCATGGCGTTGCGGCTGGCAAAGTGCACCAGGCGCGACACTGCCTGCGGCGGGCAGGCAAGGCCGTTGGGGCAAAAGAGATTGGCGCCGTTTTCCACTGCGGGGCTGCCGCAGGCTGGGCACTGGGTGGGTTTCACAGGCTCTATGGTGGTGAGTTCCTCGTCCTCCACACTGCCCATAATCTCGGGGATTACATCGTTGCTGCGACGGATCCACACCCGCCCGCCGATCTTCACCTGCTTGCGCTGGATATCATCCCAGTTATTCAGAGTCGCACGGCGGATTGTCGCACCGCCTAGTTCCACCGGCTCCAGATCAGCCACAGGCGTAAGCTTCCCGGTGCGTCCGGCATCCCAGAGGATATCTCGTACGATTGTGGTCAATTCTTCGGCCTCAAACTTCCATGCCACCTGCCAGCGGGGGAACCGGTTCGTGTAGCCCAACGCCTCACGGGTGCGAAAATCTGCAATCTTCACAACCATGCCGTCAATCAGAAAATCGAGGCGCGGGCGGTCCTGTTCGGCCTCGTGTATAACCTCTAGCACCTCGTCCATGGTGTTGCACACCTTCAGAAAGGGGCTGGAGGGGATGTGGCAGGAGCGGATGAATTCGATCATATCCACATGCCCGGCCAGTTCTCGACCCTCAATAAAGCCGACGTTATAGAAAAACGCAGACAGTTTCCTGGAAGCGGTGACCTTCGGATCCAGATTGCGGAGCGCGCCTGCCGCGCCATTGCGTGCGTTCTTCAGCGGTTCGGGTGCGGTTTTATTGTATTCGGCCAGGGCGGATAGCTTCATGATGCACTCGCCCTGCACCTCCATGCGGCCAGTGAAGGGGATCTTCATTGGGATTCCCTTAATCGTTCTCACCTGTGGCAGGATCGCTTCACCAATCTCGCCGTTGCCGCGGGTGGCGGCTTGGGTGAGGTTTCCTCCTTCATAGGTGAGATTCACGGTGAGCCCGTCAAACTTCATCTCCACGGTAAACTGCAATGGGGGCAGCGCCTGCCCGGTGGCCGCCGTATGGTCGGCGGCGAGCTTTGCAGCGCGGGTGGCCCAAGCCCGCAGGTCTTCGCCGGTGCGCACCTTGTCCATGCTCCACAGTGGTGCCAGATGCCGGTGCTGTGTAAACTCCGGCAGTGGGTCGCCGCCCACCCGCTGGGTGGGCGAGTGGGGCAGGGGGCCAAGCTCTTTTTCGAGCCCCTCCAGCTCATCATAAAGCCTGTCATATTCAGCGTCAGACACCCTGGGCTCGTCCAGCACATAGTAGCGGTAGGCCAGGTCATTCAGCTCGTCCACCAGCCAGGCCATTCTCGCATGCTTGTCCATAGGATCACTTCCTTAATACCGTTAAGCCTTTTCCAGCGGTGCGTAGCCTTCGGACAACTCCTTTAAGCCCGCGCCTTTGAAGTTCACCTTGAAGATGCGCTTGGGCGCGCTGCCGTCGATGCCGATGAGGATCCCCTCACCAAACAGCTTGTGCTTTACCAGCATGCCTGGGGCCAGATCCGCTGTTTGGGATGCCTGCACAGGGCGCGCCTGCGTGATGGGTTTGCCCATGGGCGGGGAGGCCGGGCGGCTCATCCCGCCGACAGGCGGTTTCGATGGCCGGGCCATTGGCCTGCTGAAAGAGGAAGGCTCAATACGCTTGCCGGAGCCAAAGGAGGAGCTTGACGGCTCCTGCCGGCGCTGGCCCTGCGGCTTCCCACCACCAAAGGGAGTGGAAAAGTCGTCATCCAGGAAGCTGCTTGCGGCATCGCGCCGTTTGCGGGGCTTCTCACCCCGGTGCACCAGCAGCTCCTCAGGAATTTCATCCAAGAATCGAGAGGGAATACATTCATTGATATTGCCATACAGTAGTCTGCGATTGCAGTGCAGCATATAAAGGCGGTCCCGGGCCCTTGTGATGCCCACATAGGCGAGGCGGCGTTCCTCTTCCAGCTTATCCGGATCATCGATGCTGCGGGAGGTGGGGAAGATGCCTTCCTCCATGCCCGGCAGAAACACCACCGGGAATTCCAAACCCTTGGCCGAGTGCAGCGTCATCATTGCCACGGCGGAGCGCTTGCCGTCCATGCTGTCCAGATCGGTGACAAGCGCGATATTCTCCAGAAACTCGTTGAGGTTGGTGTTGTCACGGCTCATCATGAAGTCGGCGGCGGCGCTGCGGAATTCCTGTATGTTTTCCAGCCTCGCCTTGGACTCCTCGTCGTCAGCCTCCTGATACATCGCGACCAGGCCTGAGTGACCCAGCACCTTATCCACAAACTCCAGCAGCGCCATGTGGCTGGCGGCATCCTCAAAGCCCTTGATCATGGCCACAAAGTCGTGCACCTGCTTGGCTGCCTTGGGAGCGGCCTCACGCACGGCGTCCGGGTCTTTCAGGATTTCCCACAGCGTCACATTGTTACCGGATGATGCGGCTTCCAGCTTTTCTATTGTGGTGTCGCCGATGCCGCGGCGGGGCACATTGATCACGCGCTTCAGCGCCACGGTGTCCAGCGGGTTGGCAGCCAGCTTTAGGTATGCCACCACATCCTTGACTTCCTTGCGGTCATAGAAGCGTGTGCCGCCATAAACCGAATAGGCCACGCCGGTTTTCATCAGCGCGTCTTCAATGGCACGGGACTGGGCGTTGGTGCGGTAAAGGATCGCGAAGTCGCCGTAGTTGTATTGCCCCAACAGCTGCTGGATCGTGCGGGCGCAGAACTGCGCTTCTTCCCGCTCGGTCTCGGCGGTGTAGACAATGAGCTTGTCGCCGCCGGAGCGATCCGTCCAAAGGCGCTTTTCCTTGCGGTCACGGTTGTTGGCGATCACGGCGTTGGCGGCGTCCAGCACGTTGGAGGTGCTGCGGTAGTTCTGCTCCAGCCGAATCACAAAAGCATCCGGGAAGTCCTTCTCAAAATCCAGGATGTTGCGGATGTCGGCTCCGCGCCACCCGTAGATGCTCTGGTCGTCGTCGCCGACCACACACACGTTTCGCCAATGGGCGCCCAGATACTTCACCAGCAGGTATTGTGCCTTGTTGGTGTCCTGATATTCGTCCACGTGGATATACTTGAACCGGTGCTGGTACCAGCGCAGCACCTCCGGCCGCTCGGCAAACAGCTCCAGTGCCTTGTTCAAAAGGTCGTCAAAGTCCAGCGCGTTGCTGGCTTTCAGCTGCACATCATATTTGGCGAACACCGCGGCGATCTTGTCGGCCTTGGCGTCGTCGCTCTGCTGGCGGTATTCGTCGGGGGATAACAGCTTGTTCTTCGCGTCTGAGATTGCCGCGCGGATGGACCGCCTCGGGTAATACTTCTCTGAAAGGTCCATCTCCTTGGCGATGGCGTTCACCACGGCCATGCTGTCGTCATCGTCATAAATCGTGAACCAACGCGTGTAGCCCAGCTCGCTGATGTGCTCACGCAAGAGCCTGCAGCAGAAGGAGTGAAACGTGGAAATCTGCATCTGCGCGGCGCCCTCGCCGGCCAGCTTTTCCACGCGCTCGCGCATTTCGGCGGCGGCCTTGTTGGTGAACGTGATGGCCAGGATCTCGTGGGGCTTGGCCAAGCCCTGCTCCAGGATGTTGGCGATGCGGGCGGTGAGCGTGCTGGTCTTGCCGCTGCCGGCTCCTGCCAGGATCAGCACCGGGCCTTCGGTGCGCTCCACGGCCTGGCGCTGCATGTCATTCAGGCGCGCTTTGCTCATTGCTGCCCAGCGCTTTCTTCCAGCCGCTTCAAGACAAGGCGGTAACCGCCGGCCCCGTAATTCAGGCACCGGTTCACACGGCTGATCGTGGCGGTGCTTGCGCCGGTGTGCTCCACAATGTCATGGTAGGTCACGTCGGCCTTCAGCTGCTTGGCCACCTCAAAGCGCTGGGCCATATCCTGCATTTCATGCACGGTGCAAAGGTCCTCAAAGAAGCGGTAGCATTCCTCGATGGATTCCAGCTTCATGATCGCTTCAAACAGGCCGTCCAGTTGTTCCGATTTCACCACAGGTTCGTATGCCATCTCGCTACCTCACAGTGTTGCGGAGCGTGCCGATGCCGGCCACTTCCACCTCGATCACGTCGCCGCTTTGCATGGGGCCGATGCCCGAGGGTGTGCCGGTGGTGATCACATCGCCGGGCAGCAGCGTCATCACGGCGCTCACAAACTCAATGAGCCTGCCGATGGGGTTGATCAGGTATTTCGTGTTGCTGTGCTGCTTCACTTCGCCATTGAGGCGGGATTCCACATCGGCATTGCCGTTGTCAAGTTCTGTCACGATCCACGGGCCCAGCGGGCAGAAGGTGTCAAAGCCCTTGCCCCTTGTCCACTGGCCGTCCTTCTTCTGCAGATCCCGCGCGGTCACGTCGTTGCAGCAGGTGTAGCCGAAGATAACTTGCGCGGCGTCGGCAGCCTTCACGTTCTTGCAGGTCTTGCCGATCACCAGGGCCAGCTCGGCCTCATAATCCACCCGCTGGCTCTGCGCCGGGCGCACGATCTCGTCACCGGGGCCGATCACCGAGGAGGGGGGCTTCAAAAAGATCACCGGGTCTTCGGGCAGCTCATGGCCCATTTCGCCGGCGTGGTCTCGGTAGTTGATGCCGATGGCCACCACCTTGCCCGGCACACAGGGAGCCAGCAGGCGGGCGTCCGCAAGTTTCACGCGCTGCCCGGTGGGGGCGGCGGAGGGGTCGGTGATGGGGTCGGAGGATAAAAGAATGAGGTCGTCATTTTCGACGATGGCATGGTGGATCTGGCCGTTGTGTTCGGCGCGGGCGTATTTCATTGTTACCTCGGTTTGGTGGGATTGGGAAACAGAACTATTTTAGCATAGTGAAGGGGAGAGGGGAAGGGCTGGCGCATCTTCCTAATGTCACAGGGTTTAGGCTCTCTTGTGAATACCATAAGAAGCGAGCGCATAACACTGGCTTCGGCCTCGGTGTTTCATTTGAGACGGGTGCCTACTTATATAAGATACTTTCTATACTCATTCCATTCAATATCTTGTATTGTTTCAGTTTCAATTCTGTATGTTGGGTATAATGAAACTAAGTTTTCTAGCGCCTTATTCGGTTCTGCTTGCTCTCCGTGATATATAAAGTATTCTCGTATTCCGGTTGTTCCAATTCTATGGGTATAAGCTGCCCAACCGTTTCCGTAACGACCACAAAACTTTATTAGGTTATCTTCAATCTCATCTAGCTTCGAGGTTTCATTAGGATTATGAAATCCTTGGCCGGAAGGCATTTGGCAGTATACTCCAACCCAAAGTAAAAGAGGAAGTTCTTTTAGTGGTGCTCTATTTTTATATCCCAAATCAATAAGAACCTGGGCTAATTTTCCGTTGATTTTGCATGTGTATGTACCCCACCCGCTTGATGTTGTCTTGTTTTTGAAAATATTCGAAAACATAGATTTATCCACCATTAACTTGTTGCTTTGGTTCATTATTCTTCACGAAAAGAAAGAATCCTTCAATAAATTGATCGGTGTGAGATTCCATTGACATCAGAAATCACTAGTCATATACTAAGTACAGAAAAACGTACATCATCGGAGTGATATAAATGGAAATCTTCAACGCCACCACCGCCCGCAAAAACTTCTTCAAACTGCTGGAATCGGCGGTCACAACCCACGAACCCATCGTGATCACCGGCAAAACCGGCAACGTGGTCGTCATGTCCGAAGAAGATTACAAGTCCATCCAGGAAACACTCTATCTCACCTCCATCCCCGGTATGCGCGAAAAGATCATCAAAGGCCTTGAAACACCAATCGACGAATTGGTGGAGGACAATGATGAATGAACCTTGGCGCATCCTCTACACCAAGCAAGGGCTGAAGGATAAGAAAACAGCCTGCGCCGCCGGGTTTGATGGCAGGGTCATTGAAATACTTGAATTGTTGCGCAACGACCCCTTTACAGCATATCCGCCATATGAAAAGCTGGTTGGCGATCTGGCCGGGGCATATTCAAGGCGCATCAACCGCCAGCATCGTGTGGTTTATCAAGTGCTTGAGCAGGAGCGGATTGTAAAGATCATCAGCATGTGGCTGCATTACGAATAGCGCCCCGTTATTGTATAATGACTGCATCCCCACCAAGCTTCACTGAGGTACCCAATGAAATTCACCGTCCTGAAAAACTCAAACAGAGCCCGCCTGGGCCGCCTGGAGCTGCCCCACGGCGCCATCGACACCCCTTGCTTCATGCCCGTGGGCACCCAGGCCACCGTGAAGGCCATGGCCCCGGAGGAGCTGGAGAGCATCAACGCCCAGATCATCCTCTCCAACACCTACCACCTCTACCTGCGCCCCGGCCATGAGTTGATCAAGGAGGCCGGCGGGCTGCACAAGTTCATGAACTGGAAGCGCCCCATCCTCACCGACAGCGGCGGCTTCCAGGTGTTTTCGCTGGACGGCATGCGCAAGATCGACGAGGGCGGCGTGCTGTTTCAGAGCCACCACGACGGCTCGCGGCACTACTTTTCGCCGGAAAAGGTGATGGAGATCGAGCAGGCGCTGGGAGCGGACATTGCCATGGCCTTTGACGAATGCGCCGCGCTGCCCAACGAAAAGGACTATCTGATCAAGGCGCTGGAGCGCACCACCCGCTGGGCCCGGCGCTGCAAAGAGGCCCACACAAGGGCCGACCAGGCGCTGTTTGGCATTGTGCAGGGCGGCACCCATGAGGATTTGCGCATCCGCTCGGCGGAGGAGCTGATGGAGATCGGCTTCCCCGGCTACGGCATCGGCGGCCTGAGCGTGGGAGAACCGAAGCCGGACATGTACCGCATCCTGGACACGCTGGACCCGGTTCTGCCGCAGGACAAGCCCCGGTACCTGATGGGCGTGGGCAGCCCCGATTGCCTGATCGAGGGGGCGCTGCGGGGCGTGGACATGTTTGACTGCGTGCTGCCCACCCGCACGGCCCGCATGGGCACGCTGCTGACCAGCCGGGGCAAGGTGAACATCCGCAACGCCAAATACGAGCGGGACTTTACTCCGGTGGACCCGGAGTGCGGCTGCCCGCTGTGCAAGAATTACACCAGGGCTTATCTCCGGCATTTGTTCAAGGCAGAGGAGATCCTGGGGGCGAGGCTGGCCAGCTGGCACAACCTGCAGTTCCTTTCCGACCTCATGGCCAACATTCGGCAGGCCATTGCCGAGGACCGGTTGGAGCAATACCGAAACGAGTTCTTTACGAAGTATGGGTATGAGCAGGGCGGGGCGGAATAAGCGGTAAGGATCGCAACAGGCTCTTTCTTGTTTATTCCCGCCGCCGTGTATATAATAAGGCTGGAAATCAGCAAAGAGGCTTGTGTATGAACCAGCAGGCATTGGCCGGCCTTCCGGTCGGCTTCATGGATTCGGGTGTGGGCGGCCTGGCGGTGCTGAAAACCGCCGTGGACGCGCTCCCCCACGAAGACTTTCTGTTTTACGGAGACATCGGCAACGCGCCATACGGCAGCCGGGGCGATGAGGAAATCAAAACGCTGGCGCTTGATGCAGCCGCGCTTCTGGTGGATAAGGGCATCAAGGCGCTCGTGGTGGCCTGCAACACGGCCACCAGCGCCGCCATTGAAGACATCCGCACCCGTTATGACCATATGCCTGTGCTTGGCATGGAGCCGGCCATCAAGCCGGCCTGCGAGGCGCTGCCCGGCGGCAGGATCGCCGTAATGGCCACGCCGGCGTCACTCAGGATGCGGCGCTTTCAGGATCAGCTGAGCCATTTCAGCGAGGCGGCGGAGATCATCCCCGTGCCCTGCCCGGGCCTGTCGCGCCTCATTGAGGAGCGTGGGCCAGACAGCCGGGCCACGCAGGATTACCTGAAGGAGCTTTTCAAGACCTATCTGGCCGATGGTGTGGATGGCGTGGTGGTGGGCTGCACCCACTACATTTATGCGGAGAAGCTGATCCGCAAGCTGGCCGGCACCGACAGGCTTTTTGACGGTGCATTGGGCACAGTGCGCCACCTGGAGCGTCGCCTTGCTTCCGCCGGTCTGCTCCGCGAGGAAGGCACCGGGCAGGTCACGCTGCTGGCCACTGCGGGCAGCGAAGTGGAGCTGCCGTTGTTCCACCGGTTCTTTGAAATGAAGCTTTAGGGCAGGTGCGTTTTGCGAAGACTGCTGCACAAACCGGATATCGGCATGCTGACCGCCTTTTTGATGCGGGAGGAAACCGCAAACACCTTTTTGCTGGGCAACCTGCTCTACTACGGCATTGAGGATGACCCGCGCATCATGCGGTGCGGCGATTACTGGGGCTTTTTCACCGATGACAGGCTCACCGGCGTGGTTGCATTTTTCAACAATTCCCAGTGCATGGTCTATTATACCGATGACAGCGTGATCCGCCCGATGTGTGACGAGATTGCCGGCAACCCAATTCGGCTGGTGCTGGGCAGTGAGCGCTGCGTCAAACCCATGGCGCCTCTCCTTCGCAACATCCCCGGCAGGATGGTGGTGCACCGGCAGCTCTTCATGGACCATGACGGCCACATGCCAGCGATCCAAACGCCCCCTCTGGCTTATGATGATGTGCGCCGCAAGGGCCACAGCCGCGTGGTGCAGGATTTCATCATGCGCTGCATGAAAGAGGGCTTTGGATACAGCATCAGCCGCGGCACTGTCAAGCGCCTATTGAAGGAAAAGACCGAGTTCGAACCCTACTTGCTGGCGGCGGCTGGCGGCAAATACGTGGCCCAGGCCCATATCCAGACCCGCACGCCGGGGTATTGCCAGGTGGGCGGCGTGTGCACGCTGCCGGAGGAGCGTCACCGTGGTTATGCCCGGGCTGTGGTGAGGGAGCTGCTCTTCCACATTGCCACAGATGGCGGCCGGCGGGCATGCCTGGTTGTCAATGAGGACAACGCCTCCGCCCGCAAGCTTTACGACAGCATGGGCTTTCGCGAGGCGGGCAGGCTGATGCTGGTGGATTACTTATAACAATTCCCCCCTGCCCTTTATGGAGGACATCTCCAACCCAAGGAGAATGAATGCCCAACATCAAGCTCATCATCGAATATGACGGCACCGACTATGGGGGCTGGCAAAGCCAGATCAACGCCCCCACGGTGCAGGATGCCCTTTTGGAGGCGATTCGTCGCGTAACCGGCGAGTCGGTGAAGCTTTATGGCTCCGGCCGCACCGACTCCGGTGTGCACGCGCTGGGTCAGGTGGCCAATTTCCAGGCGGAGGCGGCCATCCCCGCAGAGCGTTATGCCAGCGCCTTGAACACCCATCTGCCACCTGATATCCGCGTGCGCAGCTCCTGCCTGGTGCCGGACCGTTTTCACGCCCAGTTTTCCGCCGTGGGCAAGCACTACCGCTACACGATGTATCACGACCGCCCCGGCACGGCGCTTTATCGCCGTGTGAGCTGGCATGTGGGCTGGAAGCTGGACCGGCAGGCGATGGAGGAAGCCGCAGCCTGCTTCCTTGGCACCCATGATTTTTCCGCCTGTCAAAACGCCGGTGGTGTGGAGCGGGAGACTGTGAAGACCGTCACTCGAAGCGAGATCACCTGCGACGGCCCCTTTATCTATTACGATGTGGCGGCAGACGGGTTTCTGTATAACATGGTGCGGATCATGACCGGCACGTTGGTCAAGATCGGGCAGGGGAAGCTCGCTCCCGACAGCATCCCGGCGATCCTGGAATCCGGTGACCGGGAGCGGGCTGGGTATACAGCCCCGGCGCAGGGGCTTTGTTTGATGGAAGTGTATTATGATTGATTTCGTTGCTGTATATTGAGATTTAGTTCTGGCTATTTGAGCCATACTTTATTTGACTGATAAGCATTTGTGTATGAGTTACAGCGGTTTTCACCTGGCTGCTTATGCCAATTTTAAGTTTCCTCCCATTTCACCCCGTGGTATAATCTGCCTATGAACATACATATATTTCACAAGCATGAGGATGCCGGCAGCCTCCTTTCCTTTGTCCATGCTATGATTAAAGCCAGCTATTATCCGGCCTACTCACAAGAGGTCATGGCCTTGTTCCTGCGCTACCACAGCGCGGAATGCCTGCGCCATGATATCGAAAACGGTCGTGTTTGGGTGGCGAGGGAAGGCGAAGAGATCCTGGGCACCGTCACCGTGGCCGAGGGCGAGCTCACGCGCATGTTTGTGAGCCCGGCAGCGAGAGGCAGGGGGCTTGGCGCGAGGCTTGCGCGGGAAGCGATCGAGTTTGCCCGCCAATCGGGTGTTTTGAAGCTAACCACCTGGGCGGTGCCATTCGCCCGTGGGTTTTATGAGAAACTGGGCTTCATGCTGTTGAACGCCGACACGACTAACTTTGAAGGCACAAGGACCCCACCGGTGCCCTATCTGGAGATGGCGCTGTGGCCGCAGGGCAGGCAAGTGGTCACTATCAGCCCGATCGTGGGGAAAGACATAGATGAGATGCTCGCTGGGCAACGGCGGGCCTTTGAGGAGCAATGCCTGATTTATGATGACTGGCGCATTCCTCCGATGACCGAGCAGCCAGAGGATGTGGCCCGGTTTATGGCTACCGGTGGTGTGGTTTTGAAAGCGGAAAGCGGCGGACGTATCATTGGAGCGGTCCGTGGGAGAATAGAAACCGGTATTTGCCATGTCGGCAGGTTGTATGTGCTGCCGGAGGCGCAGGGCCAAGGTGTGGGCCGCATGCTGGTGGCGGCACTGGAGGAATCATGCAGGGCATGCACGGTCTACTCCATCTTCACCGGTGAAAAGAGCGACCGGAATCTTGTGATCTATGAGCGGCAGGGGTATGCACGGACTGGCCGGCGGGAGCTAGCAAAAGCGCCGGGAGACCCTGAAAATTACGATCTGGTCTGGCTGGAAAAACCGAACCCCTGGCCGGCGATCCTGGAGTGCATTGGGAGGTATCCAAGCCGATGAGTGACCCAACCCCCAACAAGATTAAGCGGATCTACAGGCCTCTGTTTTTGTTTTGCCGCTTCATCTGGCGGGTATTCCACAAAAGGCAACCTGTTTATGGTTTAGATAACATCAGCGAGCAGCCGGCGGTTTTCATTGGCCGGCATCAGAACCTTTATGGACCGGTGGAAATCATCGCGTGGACGCCGCTGGAGTTCAAAGTCTGGACGCTGTATAAGTTTATGACCACCCAAGAGTGCTATCACCATTATGCCGAGTCGTTTTATCCGTGTAAAGGTATTGGCCCAGCTAGGTCAAAAATCCAGGCTGCCATTGCTGCTCCGTTTGTGGCGGCGTTTATGCGCAGCATGAACGGCATCTCTGTTTATCGGGGGCAGAAAAATATCCTGGACACATTCCGTAAAAGCGTGGACGCGCTAACGCAAGGCCACAACCTGCTCATCATGCCCGAGCGGGATTACCGCGACAGCAGCGACGCCGCCGGCGAGCTTTACACCGGGTTTGTACATTTGGCCCAGATGTATTATCGGGTGACCGGGAAGCCGTTGAGCTTTTATCCGGTGTATCCCAGCCGTGAAAATGCGTCGATCTATGTGGAGAAGCCCATTGTGTTTGACCCAACAAAGCCATTCCGCGCCGAACGGGACCGCGTGGTGGATCAGCTGAAGCGGGAGCTCAGCCACAGGGCTGTGGAAAGCCAATTCAACATCCGTGTGGCGGACAGCGGGGGAAGCGCCGCCGAATAACACGCCTGCCGCTAAACCATCGCGGCAGAGCCGGGGGAGGGCTTATGCCGGAAACCATACCGCACGATTCAGGCCGGTTCCGCGACACCGGCCTTTTGGCATTGTTTTCCTCACTGTGGCTGATCGCGCTGGTGCTGGTGCCTCAATTCTTGTTGGCAAAGCAACTGGAAGCTCTGAGCCCCACGATGCTGAACCTCATATCCATCGGGCTGGAGTTGCTTTCGGCGTTGCCGGCCATCCTGTATGTGGCGATCAAGCGTCAGCGGCTTTCCATACTGCTTCGCCCAGCAGAGGCCGGGCAGGTGGTTGCGGGCGGCTTCGTGGGGTTTTTGATCGTGCCGGTCTCCATCGCACTGTCTCTGGTGATGGCCACGTTCATTACGATGACCGGAGGGAATATTTTCCAGGAAGCGGCAGCGGAGAGCCCCAGGCTCACCGCAGGGCAGGTTGCTGCGGCATTTTTAGCCATCAGCGTGGCTGCGCCGTTGGTGGAGGAGTTTGAATTTCGGGGTGTAATCCTGCGGGGGCAGGCCGGGGTTCTGCCTCATACAGTGGCTGTACTGCTTACGGGCTTGCTGTTCACGATGGAGCATGGGCGGTTCGCCGGCTTCCCCAGCATTCTGATGGGCGGGCTGGTGCTCACATTCCTGGCGGTGCGCAGCGGATCCATCTGGCCATCAGTGGCTGCCCACTGTGCCTACAACACCTCTCTGCTCATTTTGCAAGTGATCGCTGCTTTTGTCTCACAGCAGGTGTCCTCCTGGCCGGAGCCGATGGTTCTGCCGCCGCCGGTGTCAATGGACGGGCTTCTGCCCACTCTTGATCTGGCAGCGGCCACGATCGTGTGGGTGTGCATCGCGATGCCCTATGCTCTTTCGGCGGCAGTTGTGCTCTGGGCTTTTGCCCGCTACACCAATAAAGCCGGATTGGAGGAGCCTCATGTGGCCCAGTCCGGCAACGGCCTGCGTGCGGCCTGGCCCTGGGCAGCGGCATTTGCCGTGCTGCTTGGATATCTTGCTCTCGACGTTTTACAGCTTTACGGTATAATAGAGATCATTCCCAAATAGGAGGATTGGCTGATGCGAAGGAAATACACACTGCTGGGCTCAGGAATTCTGGTGCTGGCATTCCTGTTGTTTCTGATCCCGGCGTCGATGCCTGCTGGGTTTGTCATGCTTCTGGCGCAGGCCCTCCATCTGACCGGTGCCGCCTATTGGAACTATCTTGCCTTGGGCATTTCCGAGCTGCTGCTGATCTTGCCGCTGATCCTCTATATGGCCATCACCGGCACCAGTGTGCGTGCGATGCTGGGCAACCGTACCACCGCCCCGCAATTGCTGCTTGCTGCTGCCATCGGCGTTTTGATGGCCCCGGCCATTCAAGGCGTCTCCGATCTTTTTTATCAAATCTTTCAGGCCATGGGGCTAGAAACACCGGATACCTCCGTGTTGAACCCCACCGACATCGGCACGATGCTGGCGGGCATGGTGGCCATCGGGGCTACGGCCGGCATTGTGGAGGAGCCCATCTTCCGCGGCGTGGCGCTGCGTGGCATGGGCAGTGTGCTCAAAAAACACACTGCAGTGTGGCTTTCGGCGCTGGTGTTTTCGCTGATCCATCTTGACATCATGGGTGCCCCCACTCGGTTACTGATCGGTGTGCTGCTGGGCTATATGGCCTGGAGCACCGGCGCGGTGTTGCCCGGAGTGATCACTCATGCCGCCTATAACGCCACGCTGGTGGGCATGAGCCTGCTCTTCACCACCACGCTCAAGGACTGGGCCGGTTTCACAATAGCCGGAGCCTCCACAGCCGTAAACAGTGTGCTAACCAGCATGACGATCTCCCTGCCATTCCTGGCGCTGCTGGCACTGGCCTGGTGGGCCTTCCGGCGCGTGACGCCTGCCACCGCTGCCTGGAAGCCTGAGCCGTATGCTGAAAAACAAGTTCGCTTTCCTCATTGGCTGCCGTGGATCGGCCTTGCTGTAATCGTGCTTGTCATGACGGCATTCTCGGCTTTCGCCAGCACTCTAGACATACAGCAAATGATGGACCAGTTCAAGCAGATCACCGAACAAATAAAATAACACATGGGAGTAATCCTGCATTCCGGAGGGATATCTATGACAATGATCCAACAGACTGCACAGCAAGCCCGCAAGGCTGCAATCACGCTAGCAATGTCTTCCAATGAGCAAAGGAGCCGGGCATTGCTTGCCGCTGCACAGGCGCTGGAGGAGGGCAGTGAAACTATTTTTAAGGCCAACCGGCAGGATCTGGAGCGCAGCGAGGATGAGGGGCTGGCTGCACCCTTGATGAAGCGGTTGAAGTTTGACGAGAAGAAGCTGGCTACCGTGTGCGCGGGCCTTAGGCAGTTGGCCGCTATGGAAGACCCGCTGGGCCGTGTGCTCTATCAGTGTAAAATGGACGAGGGGCTTGAGCTCTCCCGTGTGACCTGCCCCATTGGTGTGATCGGCATTATCTTTGAGTCCAGGCCGGATGCGCTGGTGCAGATTTCTGCCCTTTGCCTGAAGTCGGGCAACGCTGTGCTTTTGAAAGGCGGCAGGGAAGCGGTGCTGACCAACCGTGCGTTGTTTGAGGCCATCTATGCGGCCTCTGTAGCCTGCGGCATTCCCGAGGGCTGGGCAGGCCTTCTGGAGACCCGGCAGGATGTGGCAGAGATGCTTAAGCTGGATGACTCGATCGACCTGATCATACCCAGGGGTTCCAATGAGTTTGTGCGCCACATCATGGATAACACCCGCATCCCGGTGATGGGCCACGCCGACGGCATCTGCCATGTGTATGTGGATGCTGCAGCGGATGTTCCGATGGCTGTGAAAGTGGCGTTGGATTCCAAGGTGCAGTATGTGGCTGTGTGCAATGCTGCCGAGACGCTGCTGGTGCATCGGGACATTGCCCCAGCATTCTTGCCGGAAATGAAAAAAGCTTTCGACGGGGCTCACGTGGAGCTGCGGGGCTGTGAGAATACCCGCGCTATCATCGATATCCAGCCCGCATGCGAGGAGGACTGGAAGACTGAGTATTTGGACTATATCATATCTCTGAAAGTCGTGGAATCGCTGGATGAGGCTGTTGCACACATCAACCATTATGGCTCTCACCACACGGACGCCATTGTGACCGGTGACGGAGCCGCTGCGAAGCGATTCATGGGCATGGTGGATTCCGCCGGAGTGTTCCACAATTGCTCCACGCGCTTTGCCGATGGGTTTAATTTTGGCCTGGGCGCTGAGGTGGGCATCAGCACCGGCAAGCTGCATGCCCGCGGTCCAGTAGGTTTGGAAGGCCTCGTGAGCTACAAGTACATGTTGGAGGGAAGCGGGCAGACGATGGGGGAATATGCCACGGGTGAGAAGAACTTCATGCATCGACGCTAACTGCACCTCGCTATCAAGTTACCACTTTAGAGCAGTAAACAAGCCTGAAGCACTGCGGAATATGCAAAACTTGCATATTCCGCTATTGTTTTGACAAATATTTGCAATTGGCGTAATTACTGGGTTTCTTATCTGATCATACTTGAAATTTCGCATTTGAAAAGTTGCATAATCGCAAAATGGGTATTGTAAATTCATAGTCAACGAAGTATGATATATATCAACTAATGTATTCACTTTTTCTCATGCAGCGACGATGCTCGCATGAGATACGGATTGTCATGCCTAAATAAAAGGAGGAGAAGACACATGAAGAGACTGTCTCTGATCACCGCTGTGATCATGCTGCTCGGTCTGGCTCTTGCGGGTTGTGCTACGACGGCCCCTGCTGCCAGCGATAAGCCTGCCGACACAGCCACCACAGCAGCCACCGATTCGCCCACGACCGCTCCGGCCGAAGACCTGAAAATGGTCCGCTGGCTTGACTCCCAGGAGCCCCCGGAAATGAACTCCATGATGATGACAGACACAGTCTGCCTGACGCTTTATCGTCATGTCGGCGAAGGTCTCGTCCGCATGGGTCCCGACAACGAGCGTCAGCCCGGTATTGCCGAGAGCTGGGATGTTTCTGAAGATGGTCTGACCTATACATTCCATCTGCGTGACGCCAAGTGGAGCAACGGCGACCCGATCACCGCCAATGACTTCGCTTTCACCTTCAAGACGCTTTTGAACAAAGACACCGGCGCTCCTTACTCCTACCTTGGTTATCTGATCAAGGGCGGCGCTGCCTATAACGCCGGCACAGGCAAGGTCGAGGACCTGGGCATCGAAGTCAAGGATGACAAGACTCTCGTCATCACGCTTGAGCGCCCGGCCGACTACTTCCTGGATGTGTGCGCGTTTGGCGTGTTCTATCCGGTCAATGAGAAGTTCTACAATTCTGTCGGTGCCGAGAATTACGGCAAAGACGCTGACAAGATCCTCTACAGCGGTCCGTTTGTGATTGAGTCCTGGGAGCATGAGGTTGGCCTGGTTCTGAAGAAGAACACCAACTACTGGAATGCCGATATCGTCAAGATCGGCGGTATTGACATGAGGATCGTTAAGGACTCCGAGACTGCGCTGAACATGTTCCTATCCGGCGATCTCGACATGGTTGGCATGCGCGGCAAGCAGATTAAGACCGTTGAAGATGCTGGCTTCGAGGTTAAGAAGTATGGCGATGGCGCCACATTCTACATCGAGTTCAACACCCGTGAAAAGATCGGCGACGCGGTCAACCCCCTGAAGAATAAGTATATCCGTCAGGCCCTCAGCTTAGCAATTGACCGCAAGGGCTACATCAGCACTGTGTTGAAGGACGACACGATGCCGGCCTTCTCCTATACGACTCCTGAAATCGCCGGCAAGACCAAGCCCACGTTCCCCGAAGAGTTCGCCGAGCCGCTGATCAAGGACAACGATCCCGTGGGCTCCAAGGCCGCTTTGGAAAAGGGTCTGGCCGAGTTGGGCATGAAGGCTGAGGATCTCAAGATCTCCATGCTGTCCGATGACACCGACACCGCCAAGGAAACCGCCGCATTCTATCAGGAATGCTGGAAGCGCAACCTGGGCATCACCGTGGAAATTCTGACGATGCCCTTTAAGTCCCGCCTCGAGAAGACCCAGAGCGGCGACTTCATGATGAGCTCCTCCGGCTGGGGCCCCGACTACAACGATCCGATGACCTTCCTGGATGTTTATGAGACCGGCAACGGCAACAACCACACTGGTTACTCCAGCAAGGCCTATGACGACCTGCTCAACCAGGCCCGCAACGAGAAGGATCGCAGCAAGCGTTATGACATCTACTTCCAGATGGAGAAGATGCTCATGGACGACATGCCCTTCGCCCCGATTTACTTCCGTGTCCGTAACTACACCACCGTTCCCGAGCTCAAGGGTGTCGTCCGCAATGCGTTGCAGGATGTCAACCTGATGTGGGCTTACTTCGAGGAGAAGTAGTGGAACCCGTCTTCTGGAAGTCAAATAGTATTTAGTCAAGATGTGCGAGGCCGTATGCGCTCTAGCATACGGCCTCGCTCATTAGTTACGTTGATGATTCTGCATCAATTGCATTCAGATATGGTTGGGTATCAGCATTTTCCATAGTGCGGGGGGATAAGGTTGAGAACTTATATTATCAAGAGGGTCGGGTATTCGTTGCTGACACTGCTGGTGCTGGTGTCTTTCACGTTTTTCCTGATGAGGCTGATGCCCGGCGACCCTTTTATCGGCCAGAGGGCCATTCCTGAATCGGTGCACCAGGCCTTGATGGAAAAATATGATCTTGATAAGCCCATGATTGTGCAGTATGGCCGGTATCTATTGAATGTTCTGCAGGGTGATCTGGGCGACTCGCTGTATTATAAGGGCAGGCCTGTTACCGGTGTAATCGCCCAAACATTTCCTGTTTCGGCGGATTTGGGCATCAGATCTTTGCTGGTAGCAGTGATTTTTGGTTTGACATTAGGCGTGCTGGCTGCTGTAAAAAGAGGTAAGCCCGCAGATACTCTCGTTATGTTCATCGCCGTTTTCGGCGTTTCGGTGCCTGGTTTCATCGTCGGTGGCTTGCTCAACTATTTGGTTGGCTATAAGTTCTCCGCGTTGATGAAGGATATGTTTCATCTTTCGTATAACATCGTCCCAGTGGCAGGATGGAAAACAGAGGCTCACCGAATTTTGCCGGTGATAGCGCTCTGTTTGGGCTCACTGGCACAGATATCGCGCCTGATGCGCGCCAATATGATCGATGTTTTAGGTTCTGACTATATCAAGACCGCCAAGGCAAAGGGGCTCTCCTACGGTGCGGTCGTGTTTAAGCATGGTCTTCGAAATGGCATTTTACCCATCATTACCATTTTGGGCCCCTTGGCCGCGGCGTTGTTGACGGGTACATTCGTCATTGAGCAGATATTCTCCGTGCCCGGCATGGGCAAGTATTTCGTCACGTCCGTGCAGACGCTGGATTACACGGTCATTTCTGGAATGACGATGTTCTACGGAGCTTTCCTGATCATATTGAACATGGTGGTCGATATCGCTTATGGGTTGATTGACCCGCGCATTCGGCTGGAAAAGTAGAGGGACAGTAGGATGAACGATACGGATCTGAAACTTACTAAGGATGACTTCGTGGTCGTCGGTTCTAACATCGCCGCAAGTCAGGTGATTGTTAGAAAGAGTATGACCTACTGGCAGGATGCTTGGCGCCGGCTCAGAAAGAGTGCGGTGGCGTTAATCTGTTTGATCTATCTTGTGATCATCGTGCTGGGTGCCATTGTTTTTCCAATGCTGTCAGGGTTCACAGGCTCAGAAATTCATTCCTCAGAAACATACCTGCCACCTTTCACCCTCTGCACTGACGCCACATATGGCACGCAGGGGCATACGCATTGGTTCGGCACTGACTCCATCGGGCGCGATGTGTTTACACGCGTGTGGCTTGGTGCGCAGATATCCCTGTTTATCGGCTTCATGGCGGCGATCACCGACTTTTTGATCGGCCTTCCTTACGGTGGGTTGTCCGGTTATCTGGGAGGGAAAACGGACCTGATCTTGATGAGGATCCTGGAGATTGTGGTGGGCATCCCATATCTGATCATCGTTGTGCTGCTGCTGGTAGTCATGAAGCCGGGGTTGTGGACGATTGTGCTGGCAATGGCAATCGTGGGATGGACCGGCCTGGCAAGGTTGGTTCGTGGCCAGATCGCCCAGCTTAAGGAACAGGAATTTGTGTTGGCCGCCAAAGTGCTGGGCGCTGGCTCCAGCCGCGTGATCATGAACCACATGCTGCCCAACACGCTGGGGCTGGTTATTGTGAGCCTGACACTGGCAATTCCTGGTGCAATCTTTACCGAAGCGTTTTTAAGCTTCATTGGTCTGGGTGTTACAATACCCACATCCAGTTGGGGTATGTTGGCCAGCGATGGTATCCAGGAGTTCCGCTCCCATGCATATCTCTTGTTTATTCCGGCTGCTTTCATTAGCTTGACTATGCTGGCTTTGAATATTCTGGGCGATAAATTGCGCGACGTTCTCGATCCGCGCCTGAGAAAGTAGGCACGACAACAATGAGCAACAAACTGTTGGAAGTGAAAGACTTAAGGGTCTCCTTTGACACCTATGCCGGCGAGGTGCAGGCTGTACGCGGCGTGTCGTTCCACATAGATAAAGGGGAAGTGCTGGCGCTCGTGGGCGAATCGGGCTGCGGCAAAACTGTGACCGCTCAGACGCTGATGAAACTGAACCCAATGCCGCCGGCACGCATTAAAACCGGATCGGTGCTGCTGGGCGAAGAGGAGATTCTAAGCAAGACCGAAAAGGAAATGCATAGTATCCGCGGCTGCAGGATCGCCATGATCTTCCAGGATCCGATGACGAGCTTGAACCCCACGATGATCATCGGCAAACAGATTGCAGAAAGCATTCGTTTGCACCAAGGTCTTTCCAAGAAGGCCGCGATGCAAAAGGTGTATTCGCTGCTGGATATGGTGCGCATTCCCAACGCGGAGAAGCGTGCACACCAGTATCCCCATGAGTTTTCTGGCGGCATGCGCCAACGGGCGATGATTGCCATGGCGTTGGCATGCAGCCCCGAGCTGCTGATCGCTGACGAACCCACCACCGCGTTGGATGTGACAATCCAGGCTCAGATACTGGATCTGATGAAGGATCTGCAGAATGAAACTGGCTCGGCCCTGCTGCTGATCACCCACGATCTGGGTGTGGTGGCCGCGATGGCGCACCGTGTGGCCGTGATGTATGCCGGCAAGATTGTGGAGATCGGCACGGTGGATGATATCTTCTACCGCCCGCAGCATCCCTACACCTGGGGCTTGCTGGAAGCCCGCCCCCGTTTGGATCATGACCGCTCGCAGAAGCTTGTTTCCATCGAAGGCACTCCGCCTGATTTGCTAAAGCCGCCGGTTGGCTGCGGTTTCGCAGACCGCTGCAAGTATTGCATGAAGGTGTGCCGTGAGCGCTTGCCGATGGAATATGACCTGGGCAACGGGCACATGGCATCCTGCTGGCTGCAGCATCCTGAGGCGCCAAAGCCTGAGCGCCTGAAGACGGGAAGGTGAGGGAAATGGCGCAAAAGGAACTGATCAAGCTCAAAGGCTTGAAAAAGCATTTTATCGTAGGGCGCAAACAAGTGCTCAAAGCGGTGGATGGCATTGATCTTACGATCAAAAAGGGCGAGACACTTGGCTTGGTGGGCGAGTCCGGTTGCGGAAAGTCCACAATCGGTCGCGTGCTGTCACGCATCTATATGCCCACCGACGGTGTATATGAATACGAAGACAAAGACGTGATGGGCTTTAGCAAGCATGATTCCTTCAACTTCTGCAAAAAGGTGCAGATGATTTTTCAGGATCCCTATGCTTCGCTGAACCCGCGCATGACGGTCTCCAACATCATTGGCGAGGGCATTGACATACATCAGCTCTATTCCGGCAAGGATCGCACCGACCGCATCTTTCAACTGCTGGAGTTGGTGGGCCTGAACCGTGAGCACGGCAGCCGTTTCCCGCATGAGTTTTCCGGCGGCCAGCGCCAGCGCATCGGCATTGCCCGCGCCCTGGCCATTGAGCCTGAGTTCATCGTGTGCGACGAACCGATTTCCGCGCTGGATGTGTCCATCCAGGCGCAGATCATCAACCTGTTGAAAGACTTGCAGGGAAAGATGGGCCTGACCTATCTGTTCATCGCCCACGACCTGAACGTGGTCAAATACATTTCCGACCGCATTGCCGTGATGTATCTGGGCAAGATCGTGGAGCTGTCAGATGGTGACGACCTCTACAAGCGGCCCACACACCCCTATTCGCAGGCGCTGCTGTCGGCCATTCCGCTGCCCGATCCGGAGTTTGAGCGCAACAAGAAGCGCATTATTCTGAAAGGCGACGTGCCTTCTCCCATCGATATGCCGCCGGGCTGTGTGTTTGCGTCCCGCTGCCCTTATGCGGTGGATCGTTGCCGTGAGGAAGCGCCTGTGCTGGAGGATATCGGCGGTGGCCACATGGTGGCATGCCACCGCTGGCAGGAAATCTGATCTGTTGAGTATACAAAGAGACGGGCAGCGTGCCCGTCTCTTTTCGTATTGGGGCATCATTATTTATTCGAATGATATGTTTTTTGTTTCACATATTGGCTAATCAACAGAATTAAAGGAAAGATTAAAATAATTAATAAAACAGTTGACATGATGATTGGAATGAGGTAATATTCTCACTGTAAGTTACATCATTTGAAAGGTCGGTGCAATTATGGCAAAGAAATGGCCCGTCCCCACCAATTGTCCGGTGTGCGGCGGCACATATGTAGTCACACAGCTTCAGTGCGACGGATGTAAAAGCAAGCTGGAGGGGCAGTTTGGCACGGGGAAGCTGAGCGCCTTGAGCGGGGAGCAGACTGCGTTTGTTGAGGTGTTTCTGAGTTGTCGCGGTAACATCAAGGAAGTGGAAAAAGCCCTTGGGATTTCTTACCCCACAGTACGATCCAGGCTGGACGATGTGCTGGAGACAATGGGTTACCCCACGCGCCGGAAAGATGAAAAGGCAGACGTGCTGGAAGCCTTGAGCCGCGGCGAGATTTCTTTGGATGACGCTGCGAGTGCAATCGGAAAGTGGCAGAAGAAGGACAAGAAGGAAGGAGAACAGTGACATGGACGATCAGGTTCGCGAGATCCTGCAGAAGATACAAAGCGGAGAGATGACTGTGGAAGAAGGCTCGGCCAAACTCAAGGAGCTGGGGTATGAGCCTCCTAAAGACAGCTCATCGGAAGACAGGCGCCGTGAGAACCGTGGCAGCACATATGCCAGAAATGACGGTGACTTCTGGGACGCGATGGGAACAGCGTTCAGTAAGCTCGGCGACACATTGGAGGTCGCGTTTGATAGGGCGAAGCGTGATATCAAGGAAGCCTCCACTACCATCAACGGCGACATCGAGGGCGATGTGAACGGTGACCTGAAGGGCCGGATTAATGGCGATGTGCAGGGCAATATCAGCGGGAGCCTGTTTGGCATCGTGGAAGGTGATGTGGCAGGCTCCATCAAGGGGAATCTGGCCGGCACGGTGAAGGGCGATGTGAAGGGATGGATCGGTGGCTCGTTGGTTGGTCAGGTGTATGGTGATGTGGAAGGCGATATCAAGGGCTCACTGGTGGGCCATGTGCATGGCGATGTGTGCGGTAACATCATGGGCCCGCTCACCGGCACCGTGGACGGCGATGTGAAGGGTGATATCAACGGCCCATTGATCGGAGTGGTAGGCGGCGACGTGGTTGGCACAGTGAAAGGCCCCATCATGGGCAAGGTGCGCGGCACGATCCGAAATCATCGGTGACGGAGGAAGATCATGAGTGATGCAATGCGCAATATTCTCGAAAAGGTGCAGCGTGGTGAAATGACTCCGGAGGAAGGCCGCTTGCTGCTCGATGCAATGGATGGCGAGCAAGCCGGTGAAACCGCGCCTGAACAAGAGCCTGTCGGTTTTCACAGCCACATCAGCGGCAGCTACAATGGCAATGTGGAAGGCGGACTCTATGGCAACGTAATGGGCAACGTCACTGGCACAGTGAAAGGCCCTTTAGGTGGCCGGGTGATGGGCAATGTCAACGGAGACATCCAGGGAAACCTCACAGGCAGCATCATGGGCAATGTGAGCGGTGCGGTGCAGGGAGATTTGCTGGGCCGGGTCATGGGCAATGTACGCGGCGGCGTAGGTGGCAATCTCACAGGCCATGTGGCCGGTAACGTGCGCAGCGTTGGTCGTAATCTGGGCGGCTCCATTGCTGGAAACGTGCAGGAGGGCATTGGCGGTAACCTGACGGGCAATGTAGCCGGTAATGTGCACGGCGGCATTGGCGGTGATCTGGCCGGCCATGTGGCAGGCAATGTGAAGGGTGGCGTCAAGGGCGTGCTGAGCGGCCAGGTGCAGGGCAATGTGCACGGTGACGTGGGCAGCATTTCCCGAACCGGCCATGTGAAAACACACATGTTTGACCTGTTCGGTCATTGCGGTAACATTTATGGCAGCGTGCTGGGCGATATGGCGGGCTGTGTGGACCGTGACATCGAGGGCGATGTGCTGGGTAACCTGACCGGAGAGGTTGGCGGAGATGTGAAAGGTGATATCCGGGGCGACTTCACCGGTATCGTGCGCGGCAGAATCCTTGGAAAAGTGTATGGACGCAATGAAGGCAAGGCCGGTTGATGTGTTGAGAGAGTGCCGGTGTGCATTTGAACACAACAAACCCCTGTGGTTCATGGAATCCGCAGGGGTTTTGGTTTATATTTCTCTTGTTGGCTTGCCCTTTCGCTGCTTCAGACTCCAATGGATTGCGGGATGATGCCCGGCAGCATTGCCTCTTGCTCTGTTGAAAGAAGACCCTCCAGCTCTTGATACAGCGCTAAGATCATTGAGCCTGCCTGGTTAGCACCCTGCAGGGCAGCGCCCATCATCAACCGAAGATCCCGGTCGGTAAGGTAGGGCCGGTCGGTGTGTTTGGGCTTTTCCAGCCGCCGAGGTTTGTCCAGCAGGCCGGACACGCGCTTCATCGCCTTGAAGTCCTTGATGTAGCTCCGGGGCTTGAATTTCTTCTCAAACAATTTGTGGAACATAAAGTTGTAATACTGCGCCAACCCGGCAAAGCCCATGAAGCCACTGATGCCCATCCAGTGGTGATTGGTCTTGTCGGGGCGAACACCCAGCGTGTTGCACAGATAAGCATCGAAGTCCAGCTCGATACGCCGGTGCTTCAGCAGGCTGGAGGTGCGGCTGTCGATGAACGGGTGCACCATTTGGTCCACTGCATGGTGGCAGAGGAAACCGCACACATAAGCAAATGTACTGCCGAACTGCCGACGACCAGCGGGGCTTGAGAGGTATTGGCTGCTCATCTCTGCCAGAAGTTCCAACGGCTGGCTGTGAAGCATCTTTGCATGGTATGTAACGCCTCTGCGCCCCTTCAGGAACTGCATCGGCCGGAAATACATCATATCGGCGCCCTGGCTGCCGAGATGGAAGCTTTCACTGTTGTTTCGAATCAGGTCCGCGATCGCTGTGCCTTCGAGCTGCTCCAGCGTAAGGCCCGCGCATATCCTGTGGGCCCAGAAATTCGGCAAATACTTCACTCCTTTCTACATAATGATTAATAAATCATACACACATATGTTACTCTTGTGTGTACCACCAGTAAACACACAACATATGGTAAGTATAGCCGGAAAATGCAAACTTGGATTATCGAATTCGTTAACGATTCGTTAATTCAAAGCGCTTTTTCATAAATTAATCGGCTCATATACCAATATGTCGCAGAAAAAAATCGGACAGGCTGAAACCTGTCCGATTGGCTCGGGTTCGTGTTATGCGTTCATGGCTTCATCCATCAGGGCATCGTAAGCAGCAAACTGCGCCCGGCAAAGCCTGCTGTAAAGCCCGCCGTTGGCCAGCAATTCGTCATGGGTGCCCGCCTCAGCAATGCCACCTTGCTCCAGCACAATAATCTTGTCCGCCCGCTTGACCGTGCTCAGGCGGTGGGCAATCACGATGATCGTGCGGGTGCCGGCCAGATTGTGGATGGCTTGTTGAATCTGGGCCTCGGTCTCGGTGTCCACCGAGGCAGTGGCTTCGTCCAGGACGAGCACCGGCGAGTTTTTCAACACCGCGCGGGCAATGGCGATGCGCTGTTTTTGTCCGCCGGAAAGCAACAGGCCCCGCTCACCCACCATGGTGTCGTAACCATCCGGTGCGTCATTGATGAAGTTGTGGGCACAGGCGGCCTTTGCTGCATCTTCAATTTGCTGCCTGGTGGCGCCGGGGCAACCGTAGGCGATGTTATCAGCAATTGAGCCGTTGAATAGAAACACATCCTGCAGCACCATGCTGATGTTGCTGCGCAGCGAAGCGAGCGTGATACCCTTGAGATCCTGTCCATCCAGCTTTACGGTGCCTTTCACCGGGTCGTAGAAGCGGGGGATCAGGCTGATGATTGTGGTCTTGCCCACACCGGTCGGACCCACAAGCGCGATCATCTGGCCCGGCTCAGCGATAAACGAAATATCCTCCAGCACCTTAACATCATCCCGGTAGTGGAAGCTCACATGATCGAACTCCAGCTTGCCCTTGCACTGCGCGAGTGGTTTGGCGCCCGGTTCATTGGCGATGTCGGGCTCGGTGTCCAGCATTTCAAACACTCGTTCTCCGCCGGCGAAGGACCGTTGAATGTCTTCCATAACGCGGGCTAACGTGGAAATGGGGCCGTAGAACATACCCAGATACAGCAGGAATGCGACGATATCCGCTGCACTCACCAGATACTGTGTCGCCATGATTCCGCCGAACAGCACCACGATTACCGTGCCCAAGGCTGTCACAAATTCCACCGATGGGTGAAAGACTGCGCTCATTTTCAGCGCGCTCAATATTGCGTCGGAATAGCCACGGGAGCGTCGGCGGATCTTTTCCTTTTCCTCGCGCTCCTTGTTGAACACCTGGATTTCCTTGATGCCGGAAAGGTTGTCCTGCAGATCGGCGTTGAGGTCAGCCAGCGTTTGTTGGGCTTTGCGGAACGCGCCCAGCACCCTTTTTGCAAAGATCATTGTAGCCAGCAGCAGCAGCGGCACCGGGATGAATGTGAGCAGCGCCAACCGCCAGTTGAAGAACAACAGGATCGTCGTGACACCAGCCACCACCAGCACGTTGATGGCGATGTCCGGAATGGAATGGGCGATCAGGTTTTCAAAGGTGGCCGTGTCGTTGATCACGCCGGAGAGAAGCTGGCCGGTCTGCTTGTTATGGTAGAAACGCAACGACAACTTTTGCAGGTGACCATATACCATCGTTCGCATGTCTGCCACCAGGTTCCAGCTGGCTTTGTGTGACAGATAGCTGGACAGATAACTGAACATCACACGCGAAAGATAGCAGGCCAGCAGCGTGCAGGCGATCACCACCGCGGATTGCACCGTCATGTCCGGCCCGATCGGCGCGGTGTGGAAGAGGGCAGCAATGCTGTTATACAGGCCTTGTAAAGACAGCGATTTCCCACCGGTCATCCCGGCGATGAAATCACGCAGTAATGCCGGTGTGAGCAGATTGAGGCCTGTCATCATCAGTGCGGAACAGGCGGCGATGATCAGATACTTGCGATAGGGTTTGGCGTAGCGCAACACACGGACAAGAAGTTTCATCATGCAGCTCCAAAAGATAGAAATTGCAAACGTTGCTATTTTACCTCATTTCAAACTTGCTGGCAAATATGCGGGAACCGCATATCGCGGGCTTTTGCTGTGAAAAATATGCGATGATTGCCAATCCGGCCAGCCGGTGCTATAATGCCCAAGTCATTGCGGTAATTTTCGACAAACCGCAATGGCGGACAGTTCGAAACCATCCTGTCCTAAAACAAAACTAAGGAAGGACGGGCGCATTGATTGCGCTCGCGGTAAGCTTCATGAAACTCAATACTCGTTTCTTGGTGCAAGCGGCAGTGATTGCCGCTCTTTACAGTGTGTTGGTAATCCTGGCGACTCTCACTCCCTGGGGGGCGGTCAGTTTCGGCGGGGTGCAGTTCCGGTTTTCGGAGGCTCTCACTGTGCTGCCCTATTTCACGCCTGCAGCCATTCCAGGTTTGTTTGTGGGCTGCCTGATCAGCAACATTGCCGGCACAGTGGCAGGCGTTAGCCTTGGGTGGGCTGATATCGTGTTCGGTAGCCTTGCCACTCTGGCAGCAGCAGGTTGCTCCTGGTTGCTCCGGCGCAGCAAATGGCTAGTGCCGCTGCCGCCGGTGGTGATCAACGCCGTTGTGGTGGGGTTGATGCTGCACTATATCCTACAACTGCCGCTCATAGTGAGCATGCTGTCGGTGGCTGGTGGGCAGTTGGTGGTTTGTTATTTACTGGGCATGCCATTGCTACTGGCACTTGAAAAGAGGCGTAAAATCTTTGATTAAGATATCCAAACAAACAGACCTATTCATAAATTGTTTACACAAATATGGAGTTTTTTTGCTAGAATAGTGAAGTCATTAAGGAGGGAGTCTGGTGAAATGATAAAAGTCGACAACATCACCAAGCGCTATGGCTCTAAATTCGCCGTGAAAAACGTATCCTTCGAGGTGAAGGAAGGCGAAGTCGTGGGGTTCCTCGGCCGCAACGGCGCCGGCAAGTCCACCACGATGAACATCATCACCGGTTACATTTCATCCAATGAGGGCAGTGCCTCGGTGGACGGCCATGATATCCTGGCCGAGCCCTATGAGGTCAAAAAGCGCATCGGCTACCTGCCCGAGCAACCTCCTGTTTACATGGACATGACAGTCGACGAATATCTGCGTTTTTGCTGCCAGATCAAGGATGTGCCGTCCAAGCAGCGCGCAGCCCACATCGCCGATGTGTGCCACACGATGAAGGTCACCGATATGCGCAAGCGCCTGATCAAGAACCTTTCCAAGGGCTACAAGCAGCGCGTCGGTTTTGCGCAGGCTTTGATCGGCAACCCCAAAGTGCTGATCCTTGACGAGCCCACCGTGGGCCTTGACCCCCGCCAGATCATTGAGATCCGTAATCTGATCATCGCGCTGGGCAAGCAGCACACGGTGATCCTGAGCTCCCACATCCTCAAGGAAGTGGAGGATGTGTGCGAGCGCGTGGTCATCATTGACAAAGGTGAGATCGTTGCGCAGGACACCATGGCCAACCTGGCCCGTTCTGTGGGCGACATGTCCAGGCTGCAGGTGCGCATCAGCGGTGCGGACAAGGCGATGCAAAAGGCCATCCGAGAATTGGAAGGCGTTTCCTTTGTGGAAGAGATCGGTGTAAAAGAGCCGGATTCCTTGGATTACCTGATTGAAACAAACAAGAGATCTGACATTCGAAAGCCGCTGGGCAATATCGTCAGCAGATCCGGAAAGAACATTCTCTTGATGAAACCGATGGACGTCTCGCTTGAAGATATCTTCATGCAACTGACGACTGTCGACAAGGAGGGTTAAGAGAGATGCTCGCGATCTACAAAAGAGAGCTTCAGGGGTATTTTTATTCCCCGATCGCCTATATTTTCATCGGGATATTCGCCCTGTTGGCAGGGATCGTATTTACGATGAATAACACATGGGCCGGATCAGCCAACTTCAATGGCATGCTTGGCAACATGACTTTCCTGTTTATGATTGTTGTGCCCATCTTAACCATGCGCCTTTTGAGCGAAGAGCGTAAAAACAAGACCGATCAGTTGCTGCTTACCTCACCGGCATCGATCTCATCCATCGTCATGGGGAAATATTTCGCGGCATTGACGGTTTTTGTGATTACACTTGTGATCACCTTTATGTATCCAGTGATCCTGTTCATCTATGGTAACCCTTCGATCTCGGAGATCTTTTCCGGTTATCTTGGATATCTATTCCTGGGTGCCGCGCTGATCGCAGTGGGTGTGTTCATCTCAGCGCTTGGTGAAAACCAGATCGTCTCCGCATTTGTCACACTTGGCGTGTTGTTCGCAATCTGGCTGGGCAGCAACTTGCTGGATCTGCTGACATCTTTGGTAGGATCCATTCAAATTGGTTTCCTGCAGTGGATTGCAGACAGGCTGATCGATGTTTTGGAATGGCTGTCGGTTTATAACCGCTTCACACCGTTTTCTAAAGGCTTGTTCAGTGTGACCGACGTCTTCTATTACTTGAGCTTTGCAGCTGTGTTTGTCTTCCTGACGATACGCACAATTGAGAGCAGGAGATGGAGATAAGATGAAGATCAATACGAAACTCAGATATGGCGGATACGCCCTGCTGGTCACTCTGTTCGGGATTGCCCTGATTATATTGCTGAACATTGGCCTTTCAGCAATGGACCAGAAATTCGATTTGAAGATCGATACCACGCAGAACAAGAAGTACTCCCTGTCAGACACCACCAAGAAAACGGTGGCCGCACTGACCAAGGATGTACGCATCTACACGCTGTATGTGGAAGGTTCTGAGAACGCTGACGTGGTTGAGATCATCAACAAGTTCAAGGGTCTTTCCGGCCATGTCACCGTGGAAAACGTGGACCCTGAGCGCAACCCCGGTTTTGTGAAGAAGTTCCAGAAGGAAGGCGAGACAATCGCCGCCGGGTCCATCATTGTTACCGATGCGGAAAACAAACTGGTGCGCATCCTGGATCAATATGCCCAGTTTGAATACGGCTATGATGAGGCCTCACAAAGAAACTACATTGCGCAGATCAAGGTGGAAGGCGCTGTTGCAAATGCCATGAATTACATTGAGCTGGGCTATATGCCGTCTGCTTATGTGGTGCAGGGCCATGGCGAGCTGACCATTGGCAATCTGGGGAACATCAACGCCTTTATGTCTGACCAGAACTACAATCTCGAGTCTGTGAACATCGCCCAAACGCCTGACAAGATCAAGGCCGGCGATATCATCATGTTCTTCAACCCCCAGTCCGACATTTCCGATGAGGAGCGCGATCTGCTCAAGCCATTGATGGAAAAGGGCGGGCGGTTCTATTTCCTGTTTGATCCGCTGAAGACCAATGCGGAAAAGATGCCCAACCTGATGTCCTTGCTGAAGCTGTATGACATTAGCCTCAAAAAAGGGCTTGTGGTGGAAACAAACCTTGGCAATATGTATAGTTCCCAATACCCCAGTGTGTTGGTGCCAATCATCCAAACCCATGAGGTGACCAAAGGCGTGGGTGGCGGCAGCGTGCCGGTGATCATGCCCAACTCCGGTGCTCTTGATCTGCCGGACGTGGCGCCGGAAAGCTCGATGACCATCACGGCATTGCTGAAAAGTTCCAAAGACGCATATTTGAAGGTTGTCGATGAAACGACCACCAATGAGGATATGGAGCAGAAACCGGAAGACGAGACCGGTGAGTTTACGCTGATGGCCGCAGTGGAAAAGACCGTGGGCACAGACGCCGCCGACAGCGTGCGGTTCATTGTCTCCTACAACACCGAATTTGCGACGACCTCCAACCTCAATAACTTCAGCAGCAACATGAACCTGTTTATGGACAGTGCTTCCTGGATGCGAAATGCTGAAAAGGACATCTATGTGCGCCCGAAGACGGTTGCCGATTCTGTGATGAGGATCAGCAATGCTTTCGAGTTCTGGATGATCCTGGCCGTGTCGATCCTGCTGGTGCCCGTGCTGATGCTGATTGCCGGCATTGTGGTTCACGTCCGGCGCAAGCATCTGTAAGCCATAGGGAAGGACGCTTGGCAATATGAAAATGAAACGAAATCTGATCATACTGGGTGCGGTACTTCTCGTGGTGGTAGCCGGTGTGGTGTTTGCAACCAACTATCAGCCACCGGCCGAACCCACGGCCACGCCAGCTCCCACCGAAGACCCGGCGTTGCTGCAATTGAGCAACTATACGTCTGACCAGGTTAAAGAGGTTACAATCAAGAACAACATCACCGCGCCCTATACGGTGCTGAAATCAGGCGACAAGTATGTCGTGAAGGGCATGGAGAGCAGTGACTTCAACCAGACCACAATCGGCAGCCTGGTTTACAATGCCGCCTTTGTCACCGGCGAGCGCATCATTGAGCAGAACCCCAAGGATCTTAGCGTGTATGGGCTGGACAAGCCGCAGGCCACCGTCACAGCTAAATATGTGGACGGCAAGACCAATGTGTTTTTAATCGGAGACATGTCTCCGGCCGGCAACAGCTATTACATCATGCTGGAAGGCGGCGACAAGGTTTATACTGTCTGGATGAATGTGGGAGGCTCCTTCCTCAAAACACCGGATAACATGCTGAACATTCAGAAGATCCAGCTCACCCAGGAAGAAATTGAAACTGTCACCGTGATGAAAAATGGCGAGCCGATGCTTGAGGTCACGAACCAGACAAGCGAGAAGGATGTTTCTTTATCGCCGTGGAGGATTGTGAAGCCCTGGAAACGTTCGGTGGATTCGGAAGCGCTGAACACGTATTTGCAAACCATTCTGGGCATTACAATGAATTCGGTGGAGGTTGGCGACGCCAAAGATCTGGCCCAATATGGGCTGGACAAACCGGAGTATGAGCTGACAGTCAGTGGCGCCGGCAAGACAGACCAGTTGCTGTTCGGCAAGAAGAAGGATGATTACAACACCTACGTGAAGTTTGGCAACAGTAATACTGTGTACACGATGTCCACCAGCCTGCTGGACTTCACCAAGACCACTCCTTATAAGCTCATGGACAAGATGATCCTGCTGGTGAACATCGCATCTGCTATCGGAGTGGAGTTTGACGGCTTGGGCGTAAATGGCAAGATGGACATTGAGCAAAAGGTTGCGTTGGACAGTAACGGCAAGGAGAAACTGGACGGCAACGGTAAAAAGACTTACGACCAGGTTTTCACAGTCAATGGTAAGCCAGTGGATGACAAGGTTGCCCGCTACTTTTATCAGACCTGCATCGGGTTGCAGACACACAGTATGGTCAAAGAAGGGTGGGTACCCACCGGAACCCCGGTTGCTGTACTGACCTACACGAGGAACGCCGACCCCAGGGAGATCAAGATTGAGTTCATGGCATACGACGAAGACTTTCTCGCCGTGCGGATGGACGGTGACACGCACTTCTTGATCAAGAAGGAGAAGGTGCAGAAAGTCGCCGATGACCTGAAACTTCTGAAAGCCGGTGAACTAACCGTACCTGCAAACTGAGAAAGTTACAATCATAAACAAACGGCAATCCTCAAAGGGATTGCCGTTTTGTGTTAAACAGGGGAACCTCTAGAATAGCATTTTCTCTACAAACGCCTGCTGAAAATCCTCCCTTGCCGACAGCTCAATATATCGGATTGTCGTTGCGATCCGTTTTGCTTCCTCCATCGCCTCTATGGAGAGCAGCGCCGCCTTTGCACCTGCTCCTGAGCTGTTGCCGATTGCCACTGCTCTGTCTGCCAGTGCCGGTGGGATCAAGCCGATCCGCCCGGCTGACCGCTTGTTCAGATAACTGCCAAATCCTCCTGCCAGATAAACAGTTTTCACAACTTCTATATCAGCTCCGGCTTCGGCAAGCAGCACGTCGATGCCCGCCGCTACAGCGGCCTTTGCCAGCTGCACCTCGCGGACATCTCGGGCTGTTAGTTTCACACCCGATGCGAGATCAATCACAATTCCTTCCTCATCAAAGGAAGCCCAGTCCGGTGCACTGCCACGCTCCAGCCGGCCGGTTTCGTCAATCACGCCGGCATCCAGCAGGCCAGCCACCAGGTCCAGCAGCCCGGAGCCGCAAATGCCGCGAGCCGGTTCACCGCCGATGGTGGTGAAACGGATGCCACCATCCACCACGGCGGTGTTGATGGCGCCAGCTATGCTGCCCATGCCGCAGCGAATGTGCGCACCTTCAAAGGCAGGGCCCGCGGCGGTGGAGCAAGCGTAGAGCCTGCCACCGGCGGCAAGTGCGATTTCACCATTGGTGCCGATGTCAATCAGAAGCGTCGGTTCAGATTGCTCATTCATGCCTGCCGCCAGCAAACCGGCCACGGTGTCAGCACCAATATAACCGGACACGCAGGGCAACATCGAGAATGCCGCATTGGGATGCAGATTGAGACCCAGCACGCTTGCCGGCAGTTCCATTGCCGCCGTGAACGCCGGGGTGAAAGGTGCCTGTGCGATGTGCTCCGGAGATACACCGGCAAACAGGTGCATCATCACGGTGTTGCCGGCCACCACCATGTGCGCCACATCGTATCGGTCTGCTTTTGCTGCCAGACATAGCTGGCCGATCATGCCATCAATCTCCCTGGTCACCGCAGCTTGAAGCACCCCCAGCCCTCCGGCTTTGGCGTGGTCTGCACGGGTGATCACGTCGTCACCCCAGGCTTTCTGAGGGTTCATGGCTGAGGTGACCGCAACTTCCTCACCGGTGGCAAGATCAACCAGATAACCCGCCAACGTTGTCGTGCCAACGTCTACAACCGCGCCGTAGAGCTTCTTCGGGTTCAGGCCGATTAATGTTTGCCCCTGAACCCGAATTGCCGATGCAATCGCCCAGCCATTCTGCCTCAGTGTGTTGGGCAAATCCTTCAGCACATCGGGAGAAGCTGTGAGACTGTCGATTCCCAGTGCGTCCGCCAACCGGTCCAGGTCAGCCCGCTGGTCGTTAAGACCTGGCTCAGTCAGTTTGGCTGTTGTTACGGTCACTTGGGGATGAAACGGGTATTGCACCGAATGGCCTTCTGTGGCAATAAGGGCCACGCCCTTTCCGGTTTGCTCAAGCCGGATGTCCATACCTTCAAGGGGTGCCGTTGCGCAAGCCAGGCGCACACCGGCTTGCAAATCCTCATTGTTGATCAATCGTAGGTCTGATGCTGTTGGTGCCGGTGCATTGGCAATTACGACGCGGCACTTGCCGCATCGGCCGCCGCCGCCGCAGGGAGCGTTCAAGTGAAAACCCAGCGATGTGAGCAATGAGTAAAGCGTAACGCCTTGCGTAACCTCTGCCTGGACAGGTTTGCCATTTACTGTGATCCTCATTGGTGCCTCCGGGGTTATTTGAAAAAGGTTTTCATAAATAGTGGCATCGCCTCATAGACCGTAAAAGCGCCGATTACTACGAATAATACACCGGTAATCAGCTTTAATACATCGGCGGGGATGTATTTTGTAATCATGCCGCCGAAAAACGCGCCAAGGAACGTGACCACAATCAGGGCGGTTGACGCCCCGATGAATACAGGCCATGGCTTACTGTTGCCAGCGGCAAGAGTAAACACGGCCAGCTGCGTCTTGTCGCCCAGTTCGGCTAACAAAAGCGTGCCAAACGCCACGGCAGCAAGCTTCCAGTCCATCGTTCTCGCTCCTTTGGATTATAGGGATACACATACAAATATGCAAGCAGGAGCGCAACAATGAGCAAATTCGGACTCTTGGCATGAAGAAACAAAGAGATATAGGGGGGATTGAAAGAAGGTGGGGGTGCAGCTTCTAGATCCGGCTGCCTGGACCCACACTCAGGTAATCAAATGTATTGCTGCTCATCGAATGGCGGACGCAGCCGCTCTCCACAACGGTCTGCGCACCTTTCCAAGACATGGTTGGGATCTCCGGCGGTTTATATTCCGCAGGGTGCTCCAGGATCACCCGTGCTGGAATGATGCTATAGATCATGATAGGTTTTCCTCCTGCTTTGGCTCTTCCTTTATTTGAGCTTCTTCTTTTGCGATCAATTCTCTCAGCTTGGCAAGTGCCATTTGAAGCGAGCCCGTTTCATCAATCAGACCGCAGGCTACTGCTTCCGGGCCGATCAGAATTGTACCCATATCGTTGGCCAGTTCACCGGTGCGGGTCAGCATTTCCATCAACTGTTCGCGCTTGATACTGCTGTGTTGTGTCACGAAGGACACCACGCGATCCTGCATCTTGTTCAGGTAGTCGAATGTCTGCGGCGCGCTGATGACCATGCCGTTCAAGCGAACCGGGTGGATCGTCATTGTAGCGGTTGGCGCAATGAATGACCATGTGGTGCTCACCGCCAGAGGTACGCCGATGCTGTGGCCTCCACCCAGAACCACTGATACGGATGGTTTGGACATTCCCGCGATCAGCTCAGAGATGGCCAGCCCGGCTTCCACATCGCCGCCAACAGTATTTAGCAGCACCAGGAAGCCCTTGATGTCTGGGCTTTCCTCAATGGCGACCAGCATCGGGATGATGTGCTCATACTTGGTGGTTTTGTTGTTTGAGGGCAGCACCATGTGGCCCTCGATCTGCCCCACGATCGTGATGCAGTGGATGGGGCTTTTCGGGGCGAGAGGTTGCACCTGCGGTGGTGTGCCGTAGTTTGCGGTGTTGTCATCATTTTGCTGTGGGGTGTTGGGCTGCTCCGGGTCGGTGGGCGTCGGCGTTTCAGGCACCATTTCATCAACTCCGTTTTTTTCTTGATTTAGTTTCTCCCCGATCAGGTGTAATAAACAGTCGTTGCATTTGAATACTCAAACGCTTGCATGCTGTTTTGAGCGCGTGTTTTGATGTTTTCAACAAGCATGTGATGACGGTGCTCGGCCATAAAGTATATAATCAATGTGAAAATGTGGATGGAGGAATTGGCAATGTGGACTCGTGAGCAATTGAAGGACAGGGCAAAGTTTGGATTAAGCAAATACTACTGGATGGCATTCCTGGTAACGTTTTTGGGGGGCCTCCTGAGCGGTGGCGGTCGTGGTGGGCCTACATTTAACTTCAATTTTGGAAATTCCAACTGGCGCTCCATGAATCACTACAACAACTATGGCGACCGGTTTGGAAGTCTGGACATCAGCGATCCGAACTTTATCACTGCGTTGATGATGATTCTCACCGGGGTAGCTGTCTTTTCTGTGGTCGCGTTGATCGTTATGGCCATCAGCTATGCGTGGCAGATTTTCCTCGGGGGCCCAATCGAGGCGGGGATGAACCGTTACTTTCTGGAGGCCAGGCAGGACCGGACTGACTTTGTGAACCTATTCTACTCATTCCGCAACGGCAGATATATCAACACGGTCAAAGCCATGGCTTGGAGATTGTTGTTCTGGACGCTCTGGACACTGCTGCTCATCATCCCCGGTATCGTCAAAGGGTATGCCTACAGCATGGTGCCATATCTCTTGGCGGACAATCCGGGCATGGATTACAAGCGCGCTCTGAAGCTGAGCATGGCGATGACAGCTGGGCAAAAGTTTGATATTTTTGTGCTGGACCTTTCATTCATTGGCTGGGGCTTGCTTGGATTGCTGACCTGTGGCATTGGGTTGCTCTTTTTGAACCCGTATATCTATGCGACCAAGGCAGAGCTCTATGTGGTTTTGCGTCAGCAGGCAATCGAGCGCGGCCTTTGCACCGCGGAGGAACTCAACCAACCGCTGCCGGAAGCCTCTGTTTGATTGGATTATGTGATATGTTGCGAATGGGCGGGATTTATTTCCGCCCATTCTGTTTTGTCAGGTTTTGTCCGGTTATCTGGTTTTCTTTCCAGGAATCGTGGCATTGGCCGGCAAGCAAATGCTGTTGCCCGGCAAAAACCAGCAGGGTGGCGCGAAGGGGTTGGCTCTTAGCAGGTCATCGGTGGAAACCTGAAATTTCTCCGCCAGCTTTAGCAGGTCCTCACCCTCGCCAATCATGTAGCGTTCGCTTTCTACACAGGCTGGAAGACAGGCAAATGGCGCGATGCACAGGCGTGTGCCGGGCATCAGGTTTTCTGAGGAGAAACCGGGGTTGGCCACTGTGAGCGAATACACGGATACGCTGAACCGTTCGGCAATGCTGGTGAGTGTGTCGCCGTTGGTGACGAGGTAGCTCATCGAGCCGGTGGGGCAGGGCATCATCGCCGGTGCGGGGATGCAGATCAGGATGCCTGCCATCAGATTGTTGCCGTTAAGGCCTGGGTTGGCTGCCATCAATTCATTGGTGGTGATGCCAAACTTCTTTGCGATGCTATAGAAAGTATCTCCCACCTGCACAGTGTAATTTTGGCCGTCACAGGGCTTGGACATCGGTACGCAGAGCATCTGACCGATATACAGCATGGACATCTCATTCAGGCTAGGGTTGACAGCCAGCAGTTGCTGCACAGTCGTGCCATTCATCCGGGCGATGTTATATAATGTGTCGCCTTCCTCCACCGTATAGGGCATCGTGCCATCGGGGCACATCGTGGTGGGCTGTGGGATTGGTGGGATCGCACCGCCCGACTCGGTTGTCGGTTGGTATACACCAAACGGATAGCTGTAATTGGCGGGTTGCTGCAGGCACGGGTTCCAGCCCGTTATGTACCCCGGCATGTAACCGTTGGGCACCGGTGGATATGGTCTCATAGGATAAACCTCCTGACGTATGAGTGGCCGAAGGACCCGTAATAATCATATTCGCCAGAAGATTTGGGTGTTCGAAAGGCTCCCTTGCGGGAGCCTTTTATCGATGGGGCATCTCAAATGCTCTTTTCGTAGGTCCTGTAAACGCGGTAGATTTTGGCTCCAGATTTGATCGCGCTGTTCATTGAAAAAATGTTGCGTTCGTCAATTGTAGATATCTCAGCCCATTTGTATTGTTTTCGCAGAGCTGCCTCATAGACGCGCAGCGCCATCGCGCCTGTCACAGCCTTGTTCTGGAAATCTGGCACCACGAACATCACGATAAGCCGCAAGCCGTCCACAACCCTGCCTGCCACCGGGAAGCCCTTGGCCCGCAGGCGCTCTTTCAACAGTCCAAGCAGCGCCGGCGACACCATGTGGCCGTTCATGCGCCGAATGATCTGATTGTAGTCAGGCATGGCCAACACAAAGCCGATGGCGCGGTCACCGGAGCGGGCCAGATAGATCAAGTCCATGTCGGCCATTGCCTTGAGCATGTTGGCCTCCGCACGGATGTCATCCTCAGTGGGCGGTGCCAGTTGGTCAAGCAGCTCCGGCATGCCGGTGGAGAGCACATAGGTGATGTCTTTCACCTCGCGCTCAAAGTGATGGTCCAGGTCCAGACGATCCACACGGAAACCGAAGCGCTCCATGGCATGGCTGCAGATGTTCTGATATTTTTCCGGGTGAAATTGATCCAGGCTGATGAAATACGCGAAGTGATCCTGCTGCTTATGAAAGCCCCAGTTGGAAAAAAGTTTGTCGTAATATGCCGGGTTGTATGTGCCAAACAGCACTGGGGGGCCGTCAAACCCTTGCACCAGAAGCCCCTTGCCGAAATCGTCATAGGTGTAGTTCTCCGGGCCGATCACACGGTTCATGCCCCGGTCAGTCAGCCATTTGGCGGCGGCGTCCAATAGTGTGTTTGCCACAGTCTGATCATCCACGCACTCAAAAAGTGACAGGTAACCCTGCTGATAGCCCTTCACCCGGTTCAGCTGCTCATTGGTGCCCACCAACACGCGGGCCGCTGGCTTACCGTCGCGCCAGGCCATCAGGAAAGCTTGCTCGCCGTTATCAAACAGGGCATTGTGAATCCCCATCAGCGACTTCAACTGATCGGATATCAGAGGTGGCACGAAATTGGGATCGTTCTCATAGATCTGCCATGCGAAACGGATGAACGCGCCAATTTGCCGACGCGTCTTTTTGAGCTCCCGGACTTCAATCAATAAGGCATCTCCTCTCCGATGATGGTATGAATGATAACAGTCCTATATTAGCTTATTTTAGCATCGAATGGAACTAATATTCATAAAGGATAATCATTTGTTTATTCGGCTTAACTGCTTCCAGCGTGTAGGCATTGAGGGGAAAACCCCCTTGATTTTACATAAGTTACCCGATGTGTTGCGCGCAAAACAACATTTTCCAAACCGTTGATATATTAGAATGAGTTCACATATTGATAGGGTAGAGGTTTCCAGTGATGGGTAGGGTTTATCTGGAGCCGGTGTTCGCGGTCAACATGGTGATGAATCTGTTGGTGCTCACCATTGCCGGAAGGCTTTCAGGCCAGCGGGCCCGGCTGCTCCGTTATTTAGGTGCGTCGGCGCTGGGAGGGCTGTACGCGGCGGCGGCGTTGCTGCCTTTCTGCGTGGTGCTGGATGGAATCCTGCCCAAGGTATTTTTGTCAGTTCTGATGGCACTCGCAGCCTGGCCGGTGAAAAGTTGGCTCACTCTGCTGAAGGGTTGGGGTTCCATCGTGGGTGTGACGGCGGTGGGAGGTGGAGGGGCGCTGGCTGCAGAGGTTCTGCTGGATAACCTGGGCTCCATGGCCGGCACGGTGCGGTTGAGCCACAATGCGTTGCTGCTGGCATTTCTTGGTGCTGGAGCGATGATTGTGTTTTCTGCTTCAGCGCTGCGCAGACGCGGAGGATCGGGTCATCGGGTTGCCGTGAGGGTGTGGTTTGGTGGCAAGCGCATGGAGCTTGATGGGTTGCTGGACACCGGCAACCTGCTCCGGGTACCTTTTTCTGGTGTGCCCGTGATGCTGCTGGATAGGAAGCTGGCGACCCGGTTAGACAATGGCGGAGAAATGGTTGTGGTGCCTTTCAGCACAGCGGGCGATGGCATTGCCACAGTGCGGGCTGTGCCTGCAGACCGGGTGGAAGTGCTGTTGCGGGGCCGTTGGCGCAACGCAGGTGATATGTATCTGGCGGCGAGTTGCAGTGCCTTTGCAGGCGGGGTGGACGCATTGCTGCCTCCGGCGGTGCTGGAATAAGAAGTGGGATATGGGAGGTAGTGACATGACCAGGTTCATTGAGTGGTTGAGAGCATTTGTGCTCCGTGTGACCGCAAGGCTGCAGGGTGTTTACTACATTGAGGGCAGTCAGCCCCTTCCCCCGCCGCTAAAGCCAAGGGAAGAGAGCGAATATTTACGCAGGCTGCGCGAAGGAGACGAAAGCGTGCGCACGATGCTGATCGAGCGCAACCTGAGGCTTGTGGTCTATATAGCCCGTAAATTTGACAACACCGGCGTGGGGCTTGAAGATCTGATTTCCATTGGCACGATAGGGCTTATCAAGGCGGTGAACACCTTTGACCCGGTGAAGAAGATCAAGCTTGCCACCTATGCCTCCCGCTGCATCGAGAACGAGATCCTGATGCACCTGAGACGCAGCGCCCGGGCCCGCAGCGAGGTGAGCTTTGACGAGCCGTTGAACACTGATTGGGACGGCAACGAATTGCTATTATCCGATATTTTGGGCACCGATACTGATCTTGTGTATTCCAGCATTGAGGAGGATGTGGATATGCAGCTGCTGCGCGTGGCTATGCAGCGGCTCAACTCCCGTGAGCGCAACATCATGCAAATGCGTTTTGGGCTTTCGGGCCATGCCCGGCGAACGCAGAAAGAAGTGGCGGTAATTCTGGGAATCTCGCAATCATATATTTCCAGGCTTGAAAAAAGGATCATCACACGGTTAAAGCGGGAAATGTCCAAGATGGCCTGATGAGTGCAGCTAATTGATCCTATGTACAAGCACTCATCCCTGATGAGTGCTTGGCTGATGGGATCAGTCGTAGTATTTCTTGTCGTGGTGGTCGTCGATCGGAACCACTTTGACAATGACTTTGAGAGGAAACTCAAACTTGCACTTCTTCTCATCGGAGAAGCAGGGCTTTTTGGGATACTTCTTGCACTTATCCCGCCCGTCATACTCGTATTCGTCTTCCATCTCCTTCTCGTCGTCCCATTCCTTTTCTTCTTCCCATCCGCGTTTTTCCTCACGGAAGTTGTAGCCATCGTTGCGCCCGTTGTTTTCGATACGGCGATAGTATGCCATGATAATTCTCCTTTACTGTGATTTGAGCCTGTGCTCACTCATATCATATGAATTGCATCCTTCAGGCGTTCCTTGCGGATATATTCATGTATCCTGCTTCGGATATCTGCGGATGCATTCTTTTGTAGTGAAAAGCTGCTGCCCGCTTGTTGCGGGCAGCAGGGGGTAGGGGAATTCTTTTTTCGAGGGTCAGTCGTTTTCTGATCTGCAGTTGATATCGCCGATCCGCTCCAGTGTGAGCTGGGCGCCAACGCTGGGCGCTGCGGCAAGCGTGATCGTCGTGAGGGTGGATGAGTTGCGCAGCGTGAGGATGTCTCCCCGTCTCAAACTCAGAAGCACTTTACCGGAGGTCTCTGACGGCACTGTTGCGACGGGTATTGTTGTGGATGGATCCACGATCCCGTTGACCGCAAGAGAGATGAAGCCGCCGGCACCGGCTGTGGCATTCACCCCATAATATACTTGATAAACCCCGGACTTCTGAATGAGCACCTGTGGAGTGCTGGGTGAATGGGTTATATTCCGAAGGGGACCGTTGTTGTTGAACACCACATCGGTATTGGGCGCCACCACAGTCGTGGTGGCTGTCAATGAATAGACGTAACCGAAGGCTGCCAGTTCCACATCATCATTACGGTGCTTGTCCTCATCGCGCTCATCGTGCTTCTTATCTTCCCTGGGCCAGAACCACCAGGGTGGCGGGCACTTGCACCAATCATGGCAGTGGGGGCACTTATCGTCTTTCCAATCGTCATCACAATGTTTCTTCCGTCTGTCGCCATCCTCGAAGTCATCGAATCGGCGGTGCTCCTCGTAATAGCGGCGTTGCTCGCAATCGCGAGGGTCCCTGCCGGAGCTTTGTCTGTTTTGTTCGCCATATTCAGATCTTGGCATGTGGAATACTCCTTTCCTGTTTGGATATACCGTTTGATACATGATATGAATTTACCTTGGGATATGCTAAAAGATATATGGCTCAGCCCGAGCAGAGCCCAAGCGAGCACTGGATTGGTGGGTCATCACCCTGCAGGCGCGATTTTCATATGATGTACCATTGATCATGGTCATGTTTGGAAGGAGGCGCTTAGATGTCGGCTGTAAGACCCAACAACAATCCCAATCGAAAGTTTTGCTACACTTATTGGTGCTACTGCGATTGGTATGATGAATGCCAGATGAATAAACGAAACAAGCGTTCCGATGATGATTGCTGCGACGGTGACTGTGGCCCGGAGGAGCCGGAAGATCCGCCACATGAGAGGTATCCGGACCGTGCCGTTGAACGGACCGACGCGAAAGAACGCAACGAAGACAAGAGGCACCGCAAGCCACGAGATGCCCCATATGAGGTGGAAGTGCTGTTTGATGACGACGGTGACCAATGGCGCGATGGCCGGGGTGCTCGTCGCGACGAACAGGATGAAGAGCGAGAGATTGACATCAGGTTGGCACCGATGGAGGATGACGAAGAGGAGAAGGGGAGACACCCGGACCAACCACCGCAGCATCACGATCAGGCTCATGTACATGAGTATGAGGGAAGCACCAAGCTCTTTGAGGAAGGGTTGGAAAGGCATAACCACCGCTTTGCCGGTGTGACCGGGGAAGCGATTGAGATTCCCGGTGGCCATGTGCATAAGATCTGGACAAGAACGGATTATTTCGGGCATTTCCATGTGGTCTGCAAATTGTCAGGCCCTGCGATTCCCGTTGGAAAGCATGGAAAGGGAGCGGGTAAAAAACACATCCACTATGTGGAGGGAGTCACCTCGGTAGATGAGAAGCACAACCACCAGTTTGAATTCGTAACCCAAATCAATGAGCCGCTGCTGCCTTTGGAGGAGCGCGGGCGTGACTAACCTTAATAGCGGGCATCGCCGGCAAACCAGCTGGAATGCCCGCCACTACATATTCCAATCTCAGTGAAGATATTTTTAAAAAGGTAAGCATTTTATCTCATTACGGTTCGGAATACGCATAGATTCCTGCCAAAGGGGCACTCTTAGTTATTAAAATACCAAACAAAAACATAACGCTTTAAAGCTGGTCTCGCGGTATAAATCCTCCCTGCAAAGGCAAACCTATCTGTGGATGCCTTTTGTGGGAGGAGGTTGGGTATGCCAGGTTACAAGGTAGAGATTTGCGGCGTTGATACATCTTCGCTGCCCGTTTTGTCCAATGCTAAAATGATGGAGATGTTGCCCAGGATCCACGCCGGTGACAAGCCGGCCCGGGAAGATTTCATCCGTGGAAACTTGCGGCTGGTGCTCAGTGTGATTCAGCGCTTCAGCAACCGTGGCGAGCAGGCGGATGATTTGTTCCAGGTGGGTTGCATCGGCTTGATCAAGGCCATTGACAATTTCGATGTGTCGCAGAATGTTCGATTTTCCACATATGCCGTGCCCATGATCATTGGTGAGATCCGCCGTTACCTCAGGGATAACAATTCTGTGCGGATCAGCCGGTCGCTTCGTGATGCGGCGTATCGCGCACTGCAAAGCCGGGACCGGCTGGTGGAAAAGCTGATGCGGGAGCCCACCGTGGGCGAAATTGCCGAAGACATGGGGATTGCCCGTGAGGAAGTAGTGCTGGCGCTGGAGAGCATTCAAGACCCGGTGTCGCTGTTTGAACCCATTTATAATGATGGGGGCGATGCCATCTATGTGATGGACCAAGTGAAGGATGAGAAGAGCCTGGATGAGACATGGCTGGAGGATCTTTCTGTGAAACAGGCCGTGCAGCGGCTGGGTGACCGGGAGAAGAAGATCCTATATATGCGCTTTTATCAGGGGCGGACCCAGATGGAGGTAGCCGAAGAAATTGGCATCTCTCAGGCCCAGGTTTCCAGGCTGGAGAAGGCGGCTCTCAAACGGATGCGCAAGACAATGTAGCACACTTCATTCTCAGATACAATAAGCCGGGGCGGATACCGCCCCGGCTTTTCCTTTAACTGTTAGAATTACTTAAACATTCTGTAATGCCTTGACTGCTGCCGCTTGACTAGAGCGCCCGTAGCTTTTGCCCGTCCTTGGTGTCTTCCACGTGCCAGCCCTTGGCTTTAATCTCGTCGCGTAGCTTGTCGGAAAGCGCCCAGTCGCGGTTTTTGCGAGCCATCGCGCGGTCATCAGCCAGCTGTTGGATTTCTACAGGGATTGCATCATTGCGTTTTCCAAGCAGGCCCAACACTCCCGATAGTTCAAGCAGTGTTGCCAGCGCGGCACGGGCCTCAGCTTTATCTGTGGACTGGGCAAAGCGGCTATTGATCTCTCGCACATACTCAAACAGTACGCCTATGGCGTCGGCGGTATTCAGATCGTCATCCATTGCCTCGCGGAATGCTTGAACTGTCTTAGCGCGAAGCTCTTCCAGGCCCGTAGCAGCGCCGTCGGTTTCGCCGCCCAGGATGTGCAGCAGGTTGTCCCGCGCGTTGTAGAGGCGATTCAGGGCTGTCTCCGCCTGCTGCATCAGCTCAAAGCTGAAGTTCATCGGGCTACGGTATTGGGCCGAGAGCATGAAGAGGCGCAGCACTTCCGGGTCAAATTTCGTGAGGATGTCGCGGACGGTGAAGAAATTGCCCAGCGACTTGCTCATCTTCTGGTTATCAATGTTCAGATAACCATTATGGAGCCAGAACCGGGCAAAGGGTTTGCCGGTGGCGCCTTCGCTCTGGGCAATCTCGTTTTCGTGGTGGGGGAAAATGAGATCCTGGCCGCCTGCGTGGATGTCCAGCGTCTCGCCCAGATACTTCATCGACATCGCGGAGCACTCGATGTGCCAGCCGGGACGGCCTTTGCCCCAGGGGGAATCCCATGCCGGTTCGCCGGGCTTCATGGCTTTCCACAGCGCGAAGTCCATCGGGTGGCGCTTGATCTCGCCCACGTCCACGCGGGCGCCAGCTTCCAGCTCCTCCATATCTTGACCGGAGAGCTTGCCATATCCGGGCAAAGCCTGTGTGTTGAAATAGACATCGCCGTCAGCTTCATAGGCCAGACCTTTCTGCTCAAGCGTTTGGATGATGGCGATGATCTCCGGGATGTGCTCGGTGGCCTTTGGGCTGTGGGTGGCCGGCGTCGAGCCCAGTGCCTTGAGGTCGGTGAAATACTCTTCGGCAAAACGCTCTGCCAGCGCCGCCACTGTGGTGTCCTCCCGCTTTGCGCGGTTGATCAGTTTGTCGTCCACATCGGTCACGTTCTGCACAAAGGTGACTTTGTAACCGATGTATTCCAGATAGCTGCGCAGCGCGTCGAACACGATAATGGGCCGTGCGTTGCCCACGTGGATGAAGTCATAAACGGTGGGGCCGCACACATACATACCCACCCGGCCCTCGTGCAGCGGCTCGAAATCCTCTTTTTTGCGCGTCATGGTGTTGTAGAGCTTCATAACAATTCCCCCAAACAAAAAGCCTCCGCCTCTGGATAGAGGCGAAGGCTCAGCTTCGCGGTCCCACTCTATATGCCGTAGCAGCCTGGCTATCACATGCCAACGACGCAACGGCGCTCGATCCGCCGGTAACGGTGCGGAGCCGGCCATCCATACGTGGAAAATCCCTTCTGGATGGCAGCCTCATGGGCGCACTTCCCGTTCCTTGATGCTTGCCAGGGTTTTCAGCCGGTGACCCTGGCTCTCTGATAGCCTTTCAGAATGGTACTCTTCCCAGTCATTGGCTAGGTAATTCATTATAGTATGCCTAAAATCGAAAAGCAAGGACGAATTACTCCACTCTCCCAAACGCCTTAAGCAATAACACATTACGGATCGCCCAATACCCCTGCCACCAGCGCTCGGCAATGGCAAACTGTTTGGGATATTCCTCCCAGGCCCAGGAAATGTCCCACACGGCGCCGTCATGCCGGGTGGAAAGGATGTAGTCCATCTCCAACGCCAACACTGCCCCGTTGCCGGGATAGAATGGGCTCTGCGGCCCGTCGATGTATTGTGTCGGCCGCATCGAATAATAGGGCCACTTGGCCGGGTCGCGCTCGATGCTGGCGTTCACCTGCTCGATGAGTCGCTCGGTCAGCGCTACGCCCCCGAATCGATCCAGCAGGCCGGCCGCCAGGATGCCATCCAGCAGCGCGCAGTAGGAACCCACGTCATGGCAATCCAGCAACTCGGTGCGCTGCAGGTGCTCCATCATGCCGTCGGCAATTGCGAGCGTCTTTTCATACAGACCGCTGCTCCGATCAGCACTGTGAAGGATATAGCCGGCCAGGTTTCCTGTGGCATGGTAAAGGTTTTGCCGGTTGTTCTCCTCACAGTAGGTCCACCAGGGCGCGTGGGGAGCCTCGTTGTTGGAGGGGATGGTGAAAGGCCATCCGATCCCCTCTGCGAAATGGCTCGTGTTGCCCAGATAATCCAGCAACTTGGCGACCATGGGGTGGCCTGGGTCATACAAACCAAGCTCCCGAAAGATGTTCATGGCTTGCCCCGCATTGTAGGGCGTGGAGTCGGGGTTCCAGTTGTCGCAGTCGATGGCGTGCCCAAAGCCTCCGTCGCTGTTCTGATATGCACCGAGCGCCGCAAGCACATCCTCCGCGCTGCCACCCTCGAAGTGGTAGCGCCACCGGGCCAGCTCCAGAGGCCGGGCGTTTCGATACATCCAAAGGCGGATCTGCTCATATTCCTGATGGCTCAGCATCCTCATGGGTCATCCTCCCAATCATTTCTATTACAGATGAATGATACGCTACCATTTGTATCGTTCATTGTAAAAAACAGACATCTTCTTGAGGTAATCCTGTGGGGTTAGGCCACAGATGGATCGGAAGTCATGCACAAAATGGGGCTGATCGAAATAGCCGGCTTGCGCTGCTACGTCGGCGACACTTGAGAGCTTATCCTGCAAAATGCGGATGGCATGATTCACCCGCACAATACGGGAAAATTCTTTGGGGCCGGCACCCACATGGTAGGCAAACATCCGGCCAATCTGCCTGGGGCTGTAGTGAAATTGGCAAGCCAGCTCGCCTATGGCCGCTTCACCACGCCGCAACTGGATGTATCGTAGAATCTGCGTGACCGCATGATTGCTCGCACGCTTTGCCAATCGCGATAGGAACACCCCATCAAGCCCATCGATCAACGCACCAATATCGGTTGCTTGCTCCAAGACATGCTCCACTGCAAGCATCAACGGCCTGTCCAGCAGCTCCATGCCCACCGAAATATCCATCAACTCCTGCTGGTCTATTTGCAAAAAGGGCCGGAGCCCGCCGGGGCGGAACTCGATCAAAAGCAACAGCTTCATTTTGTTGGCATGGGTACCCACAATGCAGGCCTGGGTGTTCACACCTCGTAGCCTGCTATGCATGCTGGCGCTTCCCACCGATACCACAAGGGTGCAGCTAGCGCTTGGCAATATGGCATAGCTGTCAGGCATATCGTTTGCCGTAGGGAATGATACGGTATAATGAGAGATGTGGGGCTGCAGCAAGGGGTGCGATGGCAGGTAAAGGTGATTTGCCCCACGCTCGAAGGAAACTCCCTGATATGCTGCGAGTTCCTGCTGTGAAACCATCCTGCCTCCCTGAGCCGCCAGCGATAGCTTTTATTATACCAATAACGCCCTTTTCTTGCCATTGGTCCCAACCAATGTTAAGATTGGCTCGCAGGATATCCCCTTGAGGGCACAGATGAAGGAGGCCATATGAACATCACATTCCTGGGCGCTGCCCGCACCGTGACCGGCTCCTGCTACCTGGTGAAGACGGAGAAGGCGGCATTCCTGATTGACTGCGGTATGTTTCAGGGCCGGGCCAGCTTGGAGCGGGCCAATGAGGCCACATTCCCCTTTGACCTGGGCAGCCTGGATTTCGTGCTGTTAAGCCACGCCCACATCGATCACAGTGGCCGGCTGCCCAAGCTTTGGCTGGACGGTTACCGGGGGCCGATCCATGCCACAAAGGCTACGACCGATCTATGTGGCGTGATGCTGCCGGATAGCGGCCACATCCAGGAGATGGAGGCTGAGTGGGAAAACCGCAAGCGCCAGCGTGCAGGCCGGGCCGAGACAATGCCGCTGTATACCAGGCAGGACGCGGTGGAGACGTTGAAGTTATTCAAGCCTCAAAAATATGATGAAATGTTTCAACCTGCGCCTGGTGTGCGGGTCCGCTTCCGCGATGCGGGGCACATCCTGGGCTCGTCAATTGTTGAAGTGTGGGTGGCGGAAGGCGGTAAGGAAACCAAGGTCGTGTTTTCTGGTGACCTGGGTTATCCGGGCAGGCCAATCCTTCGTGACCCGGCGGTGATCGACGGCGCCGATGTGCTGCTGATGGAATCTACATATGGCGACAGGCTGCACGAAAGCGCCGGAGATAAGTCCGAACGACTGCTGCGGGTGATCAATGACACGGCCCGGCGGGGCGGCAACATCGTGATCCCCGCATTTGCCGTGGGGCGCACGCAGGAACTGGTATATGAACTCAACAAACAACGGGAAAACCCGGCAAACCAGAACCAGCCCTTCGCTACAATTCCTGTATACATTGACAGCCCATTGGCGGTGTCGGCCACTGAGATTTTCCGGCGCAACATGGACTGTTTTGACGAGGAGGCCCAGCGCTACATCGCCAGCGGCGACAACCCTCTGGATTTTCCCAACCTGCGTTTTACGACCGATCTTGCAGATTCCAAGCGCCTGAATGAAGACCGCGCCAGCAAGATCATCATCTCCGCCAGCGGAATGTGCGACGCAGGCCGCATCAAGCACCACCTGAAGCACAACCTGTGGCGCAAAGAAAGCTCCATTTTATTTGTAGGCTACCAGGCCGAGGGCACACTGGGCCGCCGGCTGGTGGATGGCGCAAAGCATGTCAAGCTCTTCGGCGAGGAAATCCGTGTGAACGCTCACGTGGAGGTGATCGAGGGCTTTTCCGGTCACGCAGACCAAAACGGGTTGCTGCAGTGGCTGGGGCAATTCGGCAAAAAGCCTGCGCGGATCGTGCTGGTGCACGGCGAGGGAACGGGCTTGACCGGCTTGGCGCAGGCAATCAAACAGCAGTACGGCATCGAGGCGGAAATCCCCGATGCGGGCAGCACGCTGACGCTTGGCCAGGACACACCGGTGAATATGGCTGCGGCTGCGCCGGCTCGCGACACTGCCAGTGGTAAGCTGGCGGTGCTTAGGTTGATGGATGTGCTCCGCGATGAATTCAACGCCCGATACAATGCGATGAAGGATGAGCTGATCATGGCAGCTGGAGATGAGGATGTGGAGCGCGTGGCCCAGAAGGTGCGCAAATATGGAGTATATCTGAACCAGTACGGCGGAAAGTGATCAAGTAATCAACCGACTGGTATGGCACATACCAAGGGATAGCAAACGAAACAGCCCGGGCTCTCGCCCGGGCTGTGCCAGTTGAATCCTAATATTTTCCAAAATCCCTGTCGATCATATTGATCTGAGCCTTCTGCTTGGCGCTACCTGCGCCCTGGGAAATCTTATTCCTACGGGCCTGGGCGATTGTCTGAGTGCCGCCTTTCAGGCGGAACCGCCCCACCATCTGCTTCAAATACTCTGCCTGGCCGGAGAGTTCCTCGCTGGTGGCTGCGCTTTCCTCGGCGGTGGCTGATGTGCTCTGCACCACCTGCGCCACCTGCTCGATGCCCCGGCTCACCTGTGACACTGCTGTGGCCTGCTGATTGCTGGCTGCGGCGATGCCTGCGACCAGCTCTGACGCCTTTTCCACACTGCCCACAATGCCGCTCAACGCCTGGGCTGTTTCCTGCGCCGTACGCATGCCGGCTCCGGTCTTTGCTACAGTGCTCTCAATGAGTGAGGAGGTTTCCTTTGCCGCACCTGCGCTGCGCTGCGCAAGGTTTCGCACCTCTTCGGCTACCACGGCGAACCCCTTGCCGTATTGCCCGGCACGGGCGGCCTCAACCGCCGCGTTCAACGCCAGCAGGTTGGTCTGGAAGGCGATCTCATCGATTACCTTGATGATCTTTGAAATGCTGGCCGAGGCGTCGTTGATTTCCTGCATCGATTTGAGCATTTCCCCCATGCGCTCGTTGCCGTTCAGTGCGTGGTCACGGGCTTCGGCGGCAAGGCTACTGGCCTTTGCGGCATCCAGCGCGTTCTGGCGGGTCTGGTTTGCGATCTGCTCCATTGAGGCGGTGAGCTGCTCAATGGCGCTGGCCTGTTCGGTTGCCCCCTGGCTCAGAGTCTGCGCCCCGCCGGACACCTGCGCTGTGCCGGATGCCACTTGGTTGGCCGCAGAGTTGATATCGGCAAACGACCCGTTCATCGACTCAATGATGGCGTTGATGGATTCCTTCAGCGCGACAAATTCACCTTTGAACTCTGCGCCGATTTCAACATCAAGGTCGCCGCTGGCGATGGCGGTTAACACAGCGCTAATCTCGGAAATATAGCCCCGCAGAGAGTCAATCGTGCTGTTGAAGTTCTGATTGATCATCCTGAACACTTCGTAGCTGGGGCCTACGTCTTCCTCCACGGTGGCCACGTCGTAACTGGCGTCCAGTGCGCCGGAGGATAGCTTCTGAAGCCCACCAAGAAGTTTGGCGACTTCCTTCTGCTGGAACGAGGAGGCGACAGCGGCTTTCCTGCCATTCGCCCGCAACTCCAGCACCGGTTTTTCCATCTCATCCAGCAGATGGTTGATGCCTTCCAGAATGGTTCGATACTGACCGCTGAACATGCCGGCATCTGCCCGGCGGGTCAAATCACCGGCCATTACTGCTGCCGACAGCCCATCAATTTCTCTCATCAGGCGTTCGAGTGTGCTGGATACCTCCAGGATGCTTCGCGAGAGTTTATCAGCGTCTGACTTCGGCTCCATCCTGATATCGAGGTTACCTTTTGATATCTTTTCCGCAGCGTCCACCTGCTCTGTAATGTTGCGGGCCATTGTCTCATAGGATTGCATCAGGTGGCCAATCTCATCGTGTCTTTTGGCATATTTGTGGGGCGGCAATCCGGAAAAGTTACCCGTGCTCGCGCTTTCCAGCAATTTCGCTACCACGGCAACAGGCCTTGTGATCGAGCGTACAATAAAGAATATCAACAGATTGATGGCGGAAAGGATCAATACACCGGCGAGCACAAGGCTGAGCATCAGCTCCCGCAACGGAGCGTAAAGCTCCTTTTGTGGCAAGCTGATCGCAAGAATCCAGCCGGTTTCACTGATCTTGATGCTGTATATATCGTTCAGGCCGTTTGCATCCTGATATTCTGATTTTGCGTGATTGCCGGCAAGCAATATCGCTGCGGCAGCCGCAAGGCTCTTGTTTGGATCATTTGCGAGAGATGTCTTCATGACTTTTGAGGTGTCCGCATCAGCCAGATATGTTCCCGCTTGATCTACCAAGAAGGCCCTGCCGGTTTTGCCCACTTTGATGCCGGCAATCAGGGCCTGCAGGCTGGTCAGGTCAATATCGGCGGTTGTGACACCTTTGAGGTCACCATCACGGTCATAAAAGGGTGCGGTGCATGTCACAATGGTCTTGTTCATCACTGGGTCCAGATAAGCCGGCGACCAGACGCTGGATTTTGTAATGCCCACTCCAATTTTGTACCAGTTGGTATTTGGATAATCATACTCCGCTGTGCTGTATTCTTCGGTATACACCAAATTGTTACCGTCTCGGTAAACGTATGGGCCGAAATATTGGGCTGCGCTGTTGTAGCGATATGGCTCATACCACACACCGGAGCCCAGCGTGTCCGGATTAGCAGTTACCTGGCTTTTTAAAAGTGACTCATATTGCGGCTGATCCATGGATCCGCCGATTGCCTCCACGCTTCTGGCCACTGAGACTGCAATATTGCTGTTATCCTTCAGCTTTTGGTCAATCGTCAGGCTGATGGAATCCAACTGTTGTCTAACCCTGTCATTAATCTCATTGTTGATGATCCTGTTTGCGGCCTGGTAACCAAGTAAAGAAATCAATACCAGCGATATCAGCACCGCCGGCACAATCAAAAGCAACGCCCTGCGGTTAATGGACTTACGCTTTTTGCCCATAAAACAGTCTCCTCACTAGATAATTATCTATATATACCCATGTGGGGTGCTGGTAGAAACGGCCAGCCTTCGCTAAATTTGTGAACGGATGATTTTCGTCACATTTACTAAATTTGATCAAACATACTTGGAAAACACTGGCAAGAAACTTGATATCGAGAAACAAAGGTATCAGTGCAAGATGCGGAGCTGGCGGCCTTTGCATATTTTTTCACCTCCCCGAATAGGTATCTGGGAGGGAAAGGATGGATGTACCAATGTTCCGTTACCGGATGAATTCACGAAACCCACGGATGGGGTGGGTGCTGGCCGTCCTCGTGATTGGTCTGCTTTTGATTATCATCGCAGGACAATTGGGTGGTGGCGAGCGGCAAGTGACAAGCCAGCCGGATACCACACAAGCGGATCCTGGCGGCGTATTGCCCAGGTTATTGAATAGTTTCCGAGCGGGGTTACTTACGATTTGGAATAGCATCTCCGGTGCGCCAAGAGCCCAGCCTGTCACTGTGGACCTGGATGCGCCATCTGCAAGCCCGCAGGCCACAGCCCAGGGGGTGAACACCGGTGCCGGAAGCGACGAAGAGGATGTGCCGGTGCCAGACGATGTGATTGTGGAGGTGGTCAAGCCATTGGAGCCCGATGCGTATGTGCCAGTGGGGCTGTCACCACAGGTTCTGATCTATCACACCCACACCCACGAGGCTTACAGCAAACAGCCGGATCAAGACTATGTGGAAGCTGCCAAGTGGCGCACTACCAACAATAACTATAATATTGTCAAAGTCGGAGAAGCTCTGGCCAGGGAACTTTCCACGAAATTTGGCATTGCCGTGCTGCAGGATAAAACAGACACCGAGTACCCCAAACTGGGTACTTCTTATTCAAGGTCGTTGAAGACAGTGAAAAAGACAATGGAAACCAACAAAGACCTGAAAATCCTGATCGACCTGCATCGTGATGCATATAACAAAGGCATCAACCCCAGCACCGTCACGATCAATGGCATAAAAGTTGCGCGCATCATGTTTGTGATTGGGACCGGCCAAGGGCAGACTGGTGTGGGCTTTACAGAAAAGCCCGACTGGAAAAAGAACCTGGCATTGGCCAATGCCATCAAAGACCGGCTGGCTGCAATGGATCCCAACCTTGTGCGGGAAACCTCCGTCAAGACCGGCAGATATAATCAACACCTTTCTCCCGGCTCGATTCTAATCGAGGTGGGCCACAATGATAACACGCTGGAGGAGGCGCTGAATGCCGTTCCCTTCTTGGCCCAGGCAATTGCCGGTGCCTATAACGACATCGCAATTCCTCCATCCACCAGCACCCCAACTGCCACGCCATCGGCCATGCCCTCTGAAACGCCCGTCGCCGGCACTGGAGCTTTAGCAAGTGCGACGCCACTGCCCACATCCAGCCCCACTGGAGCGGAACCGCAAGTGATTGTAATTGACCCAGTCACCACGCCGAGGCCGGAGCAGACGCAGCGGCCCAGTTGACAGAGCTTTCCGCATATTCATTGCTTTTCTCTGCGTGGTTCAGTCCATCGATGAGTACATGAGGGAACCTCACAGCGTGCAGCTGCAAGCCTCTGTGCGCTATATCCGTGATAATGGGCTGGACAAGCTGGCCGAGGCCGTGCTTAACAACCGGCGGGATGGCATACACTACGGACACAACCGGGATTATGACGGCTTGGGAAGTGAAGAAAAGGTAATTGCTTTGCTAAACCGGGGCCTTGCGGAAATGAAGGGGTAAAACAAAACCCGGCTGGGATTTCATCCTGCCGGGTTTCAGTTCAAGAGCTTTTCGGGCCTGATGCCAGAGAACTTGAGTTGCTTCTCATATGTGTCTGGCGAAGCGGTTACGCGCTTCTTCATCACAACCTTGCGCTCCACCTTGTCGCAATGCTCGCACTTGCGGAGCTGCACGACTGTGAAGGTTTCACCGCCTGAAAGCCAATGCTTGCTGCGGCTGTAGTACTTGCCTTGCGGCTGATAGACGTGGCTGCATGCCATATTTGTCACCTCCTTGATCTCCTTTCCTCGGTAATTTGTGGATCAGGATCTCTTTTGATCCATCTATAGTATGCCACAAGTCTGGAAAAAATCCAGACCTTTTTTGTAAGGATTATGTTAATTAATTGTTTTGAAAATGAGAACACAGTTAAAGTATCTAAAATACCCGTCATGAACCGAATGAATCTGATAAACAGGAATGTTCATTTAAGAAAGGATGCACAGACCAGACTGGCAGAAAACCATAAACCATACGAATCTAGTTTATAACATTATAGTGAATGGTTATGCCTGAAATCAAGCCTATGATATAATGATCTTGGTTAACAGGAGGCAGGGAAGAAGAGGAGGAGATTTGACAGATATGTCTGATGGAGATACGAACAAAACAGCTCAAAGCCGCTGGAACAGGATTCATGCCAGCTATGAAAGAAAGGACCTGGCTTATGATGGATGGCTCGATTCGTTTCGACATGTGATCCTGGATTGCCAGACGCCAATAATTGATTTGGGCTGCGGTAGTGGGAATGATACGCTGTATCTGGTTGAAATGGGCAAGGAAGTGATACCATGCGACTATTCAGAGAATGCAATACAGAACATCAGAAAGAACTTTCCCGAGGTGCAGAGGGCAGAATGCTTCGATGTTACGGAGGGGATGCCGTTTCCAGATTCCTTCACCGATATCATCCTCGCAGACTTGTCATTACATTACTTTGATAAGAAGTCCACGTGTGAGATTCTGGATGATCTGAAAAGAGTTTTAAAGCCCGCGGGCTTGCTGCTGTTTCGCGTGAACTCCATCCATGATATCAATTTTGGCGCGGGGCAGGGGATAGAGGTCGAGAGGCACTTTTACAAAACAGAAACCATGGGGTATAAGAGGTTCTTTGATGAAAGCGACATCCGGCATTTTTTTCATGGATGGGAATTGGTTCATATAGAAGAATCCGTTATGGACCGTTATGACAGACCAAAGATCCTGTGGACCGGAGCCGCCAGGAATCTTTAGTTTTTATTCATATGTAAATTTATCATTATATGCACTAGTATTATACTGATATGCGAAAACAAAACGCTGAATGGTGATTTCTTGCATATTGGCTTTTCGTTGATGGTTCCTATGATTATTTGCTTTCCAATAGAGCATATTGCAAATCAATAATTTATGTGTACATGTTTTCCATCCCCCACAACTTATGGTATAATACCTCCATCCACGAACAACAGTTTGTACCTGGAGCACCAATGAGAATCATCGGAATCGACCCGGGCCTCGCCATCGTAGGCTACGGCGTGATTGACGCGGACCACGGCAAAATGAAGCTGGTAGACTACGGCACGGTGACCACCCCGGCCGGCATGGCCATGCCCCTGCGGCTCACCATCGTGCACGACGGCATCCGCCGCATCGTGGAAACCTACAAGCCCGATTGCGTGGCCTTTGAAGAATTGTTTTTCACCAACAACGCCAAGACCGCCATCAACGTGGGCCAGGCCAGGGGCGTGGCGGTGATCGCCGCGCGTAACGCCTTTTCAGGTGAAATCTTTGAGTATACTCCCAAGCAAGTCAAGCAGGCGCTGACCGGCTACGGGCACGCCGACAAAAACCAGATCCAGCAGATGGTGCGCATCATGCTGAACCTGGATCATATTCCCAAGCCCGACGACGCCGCCGACGCGCTGGCCATCGCGATCTGCCAGGCTAACGGCCCGGCCATGACACAGCAATTTTTGATGAGGTAAGGCATATGTACGCATTCATCCGGGGAAAGCTGGAGCATAAGGGCACAGACCATTGCGTAATCGACACCGGCGGCGTGGGTTATGAGATCTTCGTGAGCACCCGCACGCTGGCCGCGCTGCCGGCTGCGGGGGAGGACGCCCGCGTGTTCACCTATCTGCATGTGCGGGAGGACGCCATGCTGCTCTTCGGCTTCGGCAGCCGGGAGGAAAAGGCGATGTTCATCAAGCTTCTAGGCGTGACCGGTGTGGGCCCCAAGATGGCAATGAGCATCCTCTCCGGCATGACGGTGGCGGAGCTGGCCATCGCGCTCGTGACAAAGGACACCCGGAGCCTGAGCCGCATCAGCGGCGTGGGCAAGAAGACCGCTGAGCGCCTGATCCTTGAACTGTGCGAAAGCGTGAGCAAGGATGAATTGACGCATGCCGCACCGCAGTCCGTTGGGGCTGCCCATGGCGGCAGCGTCGGCACAGAAGCCATCCAGGCGCTGATGGCGCTAGGCTATTCCTCCATCGAAGCCACGCGGGCCGTGGGCGCCGCAGGCGATGTGGGCAGTGTGGAAGAGATCATCATGCGGGCTCTGAAGGCCCTGGACAGGCGGTGAAGTAATGTCGGAAAACATGCTGGATCTGGACAGGCACATCACATCGCTCAAGCGAGATGAGGATCTGGAGGAGTTTTCCCTCCGGCCCAAGCGGATGGCTGAATACATCGGCCAGACCAAGGCCAAGGGCCAGCTGGACATTTTCATCCAGGCCGCACGGCAGCGCGAAGAGGCTCTGGACCATGTGCTGCTCTACGGCCCTCCGGGATTGGGCAAGACCACACTAGCCAACATCATCGCCGCCGAAATGGGTGTGCAGGTTCGCATCACGTCAGGCCCGGCCATCGAGCGCGCCGGTGATCTGGCTGCAATCCTGACAAACCTTGCCAAGGGTGATGTGCTCTTCATCGACGAAATCCACCGTCTCAACAGCAACGTTTCCGAGGTGCTCTATCCTGCGATGGAGGACTACAAGCTGGACATCATCATCGGCAAGGGCCCTAGTGCCCGCACGATCCGCATGGACCTGCCACGCTTCACGCTGGTTGGGGCCACCACGCGGGCCGGCATGCTCACCAGCCCCTTGCTGGACCGCTTTGGCGTGGTGTGCCGATTGGAACTTTACAAGCCAGAGGAGCTTTGCACCATCGTCCGCCGGTCGGCTGGCATTTTGGGCGCGGAAATCGAGCAGGACGGCGCCATGGAGATCGCCCGCCGCAGCCGTGGCACACCCCGCATCGCCAACCGGCTGCTGAAGCGTGTGCGCGATTTCGCCCAGATCAAGGCTGACGGCACAATTACCGAAGGTGTGGCCGGAGCTGGCCTGGATCTGCTGGAAGTAGATGAACTGGGCTTGGACAACATCGACCGCAGGCTGCTCTCGGCAATCATCGAGAAGTTTGCCGGCGGGCCGGTGGGGCTGGACACACTGGCCGCTGCCACTGGTGAGGAGTCGGTCACGATTGAGGATGTGTATGAGCCTTATCTGATGCAGCTTGGCTTCATCAACCGTACGCCCCGGGGCCGTGTGGCCACGCCCGGAGCCTATCGGCACCTGGGCATTCCGGTGCCGGCCCGCATGATGGACAATGATGTGCAGGCGAGCTTCCTTGGGGGCAATTGATGGGGTTCAAGACCAGCGATTTTGATTACCACTTGCCGGAGGAATTGATTGCCCAGCACCCGCTGGAGCAGCGCGATACCAGCCGCCTGCTGGTCTATGACCGGAAAAGTGGTGTTGTAGATCATCGCGTGTTCCATGACGTGCTGAAGTATCTGAACCCCGGCGACGCGCTGGTGCTCAACGACACCCGCGTGATCCCGGCCCGCATTGTGGGTGTGAAACCGGATACGGGCGGGAAGATTGAGTTCTTGCTTCTGAATCGGGTGGAGGGCGACACCTGGCTCGCTCTGTCTAAACCGGCGAAGCGAGCTGCCCCCGGCGTGGTGTTTGAATTCGGCGGCGGCAGGCTGAAGGCCCGGGTGCTGGAGGTGCTGCCGGAGGGCATGCGCCGCATCAAGCTCATCTACGACGGCGTGTTCGAAGAGGCGCTTGATGCCATCGGCACGATGCCGTTGCCGCCCTACATCCACGAGCGCCTCAACGACCCCGAACGCTATCAGACCGTTTATGCCCGCGAACGGGGCTCGGCGGCGGCTCCCACGGCGGGGCTGCACTTCACCCCGGAGCTGCTGCGCCAGATTGAAGCGAAGGGCGTGAAGGTGGTAAGGGTGCTGCTGCATGTGGGGTTGGGCACATTCCGGCCGGTGGCGGTGGAGAATGTGGCCGAACACAAGATGCATTCCGAATACTATGAGATTACACCAGTGGCGGCTGATACCATCAACACCACCCGTGCTGTCGGCGGCAGGATCGTGGCCGTGGGCACCACGTCAGCCCGCACGCTTGAGACGGCAACCGGCGAGGATGGCGTTGTGCATGCCGGCACCGGCTGGACAGACATCTTCATCACGCCGGGCTACCGGTTCAAGGCCGTGGATGCGCTAATTACCAACTTCCACCTGCCGCGCTCCACGCTGCTGATGATGGTGAGCGCATTGGCCGGCAGCCGGGAGGAAATGCTGCGGGTGTATAAGATTGCCGTGCAGGAGCGGTATCGCTTTTTCAGCTTTGGAGATGCGATGATGATACTGTAATGAAGCGAGAGAGGCTTTACGTGGAGTTTGATGATCTAGAATCGCTGTATGATTTATCAAATGTCTTGGTAAAGGAACTGGCATCCCTTCATGAGTATGACCTTATGGAGAAGGTGTTATTTTGGAGTGCATCACAATTTACTACATCAACGGAAATGCTTGGTGAGTTACGAATAATACTTAATCGTGTTGCGAAAGTCAGTGCATTGAATGAAACCATCATGGAGGATGTTCTGCAGTGTATTTTCAAGATTAACACGGTATTAGGATTACGATGATTTGCTAATACAGGAAACAAGTTTGTTCTTGATGTATGGTGCTCTTGCACCTGAAATACACAGATACAGTATACTTCATGACTATATAGGTGCATAAGCACCTCCTTCCGTCGCCTGTAGCGACACCTCCCTCCACGGGGAGGCAAGAAAGTGGGAAATTGGGGGCGAAGCCCCTGCTTCAACTCTCGCTCCTCCCCCAATCCCATGGGGGAGGGGTTGGGGTGAGGGTTAGTGAGGTTTTCTTGATTCTATTATCCGCAGCCAATGTCAGCAAAAGCTACAGCGAAAGGAAACTGCTTGAGTCGGTTTCCTTGTTTTTGAACGAGGGCGACAAGGTGGGCGTGCTGGGCATCAATGGCGCGGGCAAGTCCACGTTGCTGAAGCTCCTGGCCGGTGCGGAGCCACCGGATGGTGGCACGGTCACCCGCTCCACAAGCGTGCGTGTGGCCTACCTGCCCCAACGGCCAGACTTCGGCGCGGGCCGCACCGTGCTGGAGCAGGTGTTTGAGGGTGTCTCACCCGACGTTCGTGATCTGGAGGAGTATGAAGCCAAGTCGATCCTGACCCGCCTGGGTATCACGGATTTCGCTGCAGATGTGAGCCGCATGTCCGGCGGGGAGAAGAAACGTGTGGCCATCGCCTCGGCGCTGGTGTCGCCTTGTGACGTGCTGATCCTGGACGAGCCTACCAACCACCTTGACATCGGTATGACGGTGTGGCTGGAAGGTTATCTCAAGCAATACAACGGTTCGCTCGTCATGGTTACCCATGACCGTTACTTTCTGGAGCGTGTGACCAACCGCATTGTGGAGATCGACCGGGGTAACCTGTATTCCTATGACTGTAACTATTCGAAGTTTATGGAGCTTAAGGCCCAGCGGGAGGAGATGGAGCAGGGTTCGGCCCGCAAGCTCCAAAGCCAATACCGCCGGGAGCTTCTCTGGATGCAGCAGGGGCCCAAGGCCCGGGGCACCAAGAGCCGCGAGCGCATCGAGCGGTTTGAGGCGCTGGAGCAGAAAGCTACCGCCACCGAGCGCCGCGACAAGCTGGACATCTCCTCCGTTGCTTCCCGGCTGGGTAAGAAGACGGTGGAACTCCATACCGTCACCAAGGGCTTCGGCGGCAGGCAATTGATCCTGGGCTTTGATTACACGCTGCTGCGTGACGACCGAATAGGCATCGTGGGCCGCAACGGCTGCGGCAAGTCCACGTTCCTCAGGATGATTGCCGGGCTGGAGCAGCCAGACAGTGGCGAGGTCGTGCGGGGCGACACAGTGAAGATCGGCTATTTCTCACAGGAGTGTGAAGAAATGGACCCGAACCTGCGGGTGATTGACTACATCCGCAGCTTCGCCGAGCAGATCGCTACGGCGGAGGGCACCATCTCGGCCTCGCAAATGTTGGAGCGGTTCCTTTTCCCGCCGGACTCCCAGTGGAAGCCCATCGGCCGCATCTCCGGCGGCGAGCGCCGCAGGCTCTATCTGGCCCGGGTGCTGATGGAAGCGCCCAATGTGTTGCTGCTCGATGAACCGACCAACGACCTGGATATTGAGACGATGGCCGTGCTGGAGGAGTATGTGGATAGCTTCCCCGGCGCGGTGCTCGTGGTCTCCCACGACCGCTATTTCCTGGACCGGGTGGCGGAGACGTTTTTCGTGTTCACCGGCGATGGTGTGATCCAGGAATCACTTGCCGGGTCGGTGGATGAGCTTTATGCTGCAACACAAGATGCCGGATCTGCCAAGCAGGACGAGCCCCGCAGAGAATCAACTCATCGTCGGGATCCTTCCGCACCTCCGAAGAAGCTCAAGTTTACTTATCGGGAGCAGGTGGAGTATGACGCCATTGATGGCGTAATCGAAAGCCTTGAGCAGAAGCTGGCAGGGTTGGATCAGGAGATCGCTGCCCAGACCAGCGACTATGTGAAGCTCAACGGGTTGCTAGCGGAGAAGGAACAGGCCGAGCGGGAGCTGGCCGAAAAGATGGACCGCTGGGTGTATCTCAATGATCTGGCGGAACGGATTGCGAAACAATCTACTTAGTGCGCGCATTTACTTTAAATAAGGTGAAAATGGTATAAGCATAGTATTCAAGCAGAAACAAAGCGGGGAAGGGCAAAACCCTTCCCCGATCGCTTAGAACAACGGCACCTCAATTGCAGCACCATCTTTCATTGCCGACTCATGGGCGCAGATCCCCGCCGCGGTGATGTTACCGCCCAGCACTTCATCAATCCAAGGTTTCCTGCCCTCCACCACACTCATCACAAACTCATGCACCAGGTGGGGGTGAGACCCATGATGCCCCGCTCCGGCACCCTTCATCAGCGATTCCTGCGGGTTCAATGGGTCATATTGCCCGCCGACTGTGAAATGCTGGATTTCCCGCGGCAGGCTGTGGTGGAAGTTGGGCATCTGCATGACCTCAACCTTGCTGGTGCCGCCGCGCTTGCCAGCTTCCGCCGGGATGATTGTCGTAATAAAGGGATCGTCACCGTCTGCGAACCCCCACTCAAAGCAGGCGTCGCTGCCATACACGAACAAGCCTTCCTGATACACCCGCGCGGTTTCAAACAGGGAGCGTGTCGCCTCACCTTTAAGGCCGTTCTCGAATTCAAAAAGGGCACTTTCCACCGGGAATGGGTTGCCATAGCGCTTCGTCAGCCGTTCCTCCATTGTGCCGGAGCCAAAGCAATTCACCCGCTTGATCCTGGAACCAGACAACGCCACCATCGGACCGATCGCGTGAGTGCCGTAATACATGGGCGGCAGGCCCATCCAATAGTCTGGCCAGTTTGCCATGTCTTGATAGTGCGAGCCCCGCATGAACTGGATGCGGCCCAATGTTCCCCTTTCCAGCATCTGCTTTGCGTAAAAGAACTGATAGGTGTAGAGCGTGGTCTCCATCATCATATAGTTTTTTCCTGAGCTGCGGGTGGCGTCGGTGATGCGCTGGATCCCCTCCAGAGAGATTGCCATCGGCACTGTGCAGGCGCAATGCTTCCCGGCCTCCAGCACCTGCACGGTTTGCTGCTCATGCAGAGGGATCGGCGTTACCAGATGCACCGCGTCCACCAGATCATCCCTGAGGATCTCCTCAAAACTGCCGTAGACTTTCTGTATCCCGATGCTTTGCGCCACTTTGGCTGTGAGTTCTTTGTCAGTGTCATACAGTCCGATGGATTCCACATTGGGGTGGTGTTTGTAGATATCCACAAAGGCGCCGCCGAAACCCAACCCAACCAACACAACATTGATTCTTTTCACTGTAAACTCTCCTACCTCTTTTATTTATATACAGATTTGGGGAGCAATCCGAGCCTCTCAACTTCCTCCGCTGCTTTTCCAACCCCTCCCAGCGCACAGAGCTCCCTCCCGGCCCGCCAGGCATTGTCGAAGCACACCTGCATCCCGCCGAGCTTCCGCGTGATTGCCAGCAGGTTTTTCGCCTTGAACTGTTTCTCCCCAAGGAAAACCCCTGCCTCCAGTTCCGCTATGCTAGCAGCGTTGTACTGCCGCTCAAACACCTTCCCTGGCACGACAATCTGCGGCACGCCGTAGGCAAGGCCGTCCATGATGCTGTTTTGCCCACCATGGTTGAGATACACGGCTGCATCGGGCAGCAGTGCGGAAAAGTCAAGCCGGTCGCGAATGTGCAGGTTGCCCCGGTCGGCCTGCGGCAGCTGCCTGGTGGCCAGATACACCTCAAACTCCGTGCCGGTGAAGGCCTTGGTGAGCAACCCGGCCAACCGCCTGGCCGTGACCGTGCCGGTGCCCATGTAGACCACGACGTTTTTCCGGCTGCCCTCCCACGCCGGGTGCGTGGCCGTGGCGGCGGTAAACGGGCCGGTAAAGACGGTGTTGGGATAAGCCATGGGCTCTAGGGCGGGGCTGCTGGGCACGATGCGGAGGTCGGCCCACAAAAATAGGTCCAGGATCGACTCGGGCACGGGCAATCCCAGCTCTTTGAGGCACCGGACCGCACCTTTGCTGTAGTTCGGACTCATCGCGTGGCTCTTCTGCACCGGGTAACTGAAGCCGGTTGCGCACCGGACACCGCTCAGGCGGGCGGCGGCGATGGCTGCCGGGCGGAATTCAGCGAACACCACGTCGGGCTTGAATTGCTTGATGGCATTCAGCAAGCAATGGATGTCGGCCCGGAAGAGCGTTTCATTGGTTGCACCGGCGATGAACAGCACTTCCTCAAAGCTGCGCACCGGCCTGCGGCTTTGCATGCCCGTGGCCTGGGCGAAGCCAAGCATCCGCTTGCCCAGGAATTCCGGCAGACCCATGGGGGAGGGGATGGGTGCTGGGTAGTTGGGCACTCCCTCCACCTTGCGGTAATTGATTTCCTCAGCGGCGCAAAGTGCCACGGCATGGCCGCGACGGAGCAACTCTTTGGCCAACGCCCTTGCTCGGCCAAAGGGGCCGCCGGTTTCGGCCATTGCGGCCATTGGAGCAACTAATACTTTCATAAAGACCCCAGAAACCAAAGTGAAATATGATTCGGCGGATTTCGCAAAAATCCTTCCCATCTGGAGGAAGACGTCCTGTTTCTTGACACCATACTCTCACGATCCTATAATTCCCATGTCACATCGCACCATCAGCATATCATTCAAGCCAAACCAAACAACCTTAAGGAGGCCCCCATGCTCTCCAGATCCGTCTACGTGAAAGCACCTTTCCAGTTTGAAGTTCGACAGGTCGACTTGCCCGAACCCGGCCCTGACGAGGCGCTTGTGCGCATCACCGCTTGCAGCGTCTGCGGCGGGGATCTGACGCTCGCTGCATTGGATGCTGCAGACTGGCAGCCCTTCGGCCACGAAATCGCCGCTGTGGTGGAGAAGCTGGGCGGCCCGGCGGGCAGCGTGCAAGTCGGCGACAAGGTGGTGCTGGAGAGCAGCTCCTTCTGCGGTGTGTGCGATGACTGCCGCAACGGCCACGTTGAGCTCTGCACCAAAGCACCCAACTTCTGGGGGCGTAAAAGCATGGGTTTCTCAGAGTATATGGTAGTGCCCAGCTGCTGCCTGGTGAAATATGACGGCATCCCGGCGGATCATGCGTCTCTGGCCGAGCCTCTGGGTGTCGCGCTGGATCTGTTATACACCGCTGACATCCGCTTCCAGGACGATGTGCTGGTGGTGGGCGCAGGGGCCATCGGCCTGATGGCAATCAGACTGGCCCGCTTGGCAGGTGCGCGAAGCATTTATGCCACAGCAAGGTCGGGGTCGGACGCGCGGATTGCACTGGCCAGGCAGTTCGGTGCCGATGAGGTGATCCTGACCGACCGGGTGGATGCTGTGTCGCGCTTGAAGGAGCTGGGCGGGGTTGACAGGGTGCTGGCCACGGTGCCGCCTGCCGCGATGACAGACTATCTGAATGCGATGAAATTTGCCGGTATCATGGCCTACATCGGCTTTGCGCCGGTGGGGAAGGCAGGCATCACTTTTGACGCCAACCGATTCCATGTGAAGCGCCTGCAATTGCGGGCCTCGTTTGCGGCACCGGCGCTCTACCTGCCCCGGGCTGTGGGCTTGATGCGGGAGGGTTTCATAGACGCCGACACATTGATCAGCCGCCGCTTCCGCCTGGAGGAGACCGGCGAGGCCATGCGCGCGTTGCGCGACGACAAAGCTGGCTCAATCAAGATGGTCATGGTGAGCGATTGATCATCTTGATCAGCAGAAAATCGTTGTTGACAGCACTCTGGCGCAACGATATAATACCATCACAGTTGGGATGGATATTTCCGGCAGCTCTGAAAAACTAAATATTGCGCCCCGCTTTGGCGGGGCTCCTTATCCCGAGAGGTGGAGGGACTGGGCCCTGTGAAACCCGGCAACCTGGCGAAAGTCAAGGTGCCAATTCCCCCGGATATTCGTATCCGGCAGATGAGGAGTGCTTTCAATAGCCTCATTCTGCGCATGCGAATGAGGCGATTTCTATTTTGAGGAGGAACGAGAATGGCAAAGAGACTCTTTACCAGCGAATCGGTAACCGAGGGCCATCCGGACAAGATGTGCGACCAGATTTCCGATGCGGTGCTGGACAGCATCATCGCCCAGGATCCCAATGCCCGCGTGGCCTGCGAGACGGCCGTGACCACTGGCATGGTGCTGGTGATGGGGGAGATCACCACTGACTGCTATGTGGACATTGCCGGCGTCGCCCGCAGAACAGTAGCAGACATCGGCTACACCCGCGCAAAGTTCGGATTTGACTCCGAGACCTGCTCGGTTCTCTGCTCGATCAACGAGCAGTCACAGGACATCGCCGGCGGTGTGAACCACGCGCTGGAGGAGCGGTTGGGCGGTAGCTTTGACATTGGTGCTGGGGATCAGGGCATGATGTTCGGGTTTGCCTGCGACCAGACTGATGCCCTGATGCCAATGCCGATTTATTACGCCCACAAGCTGGCCCGACGTCTCGCGTCAGTGCGCAAGGACAATACGCTGGACTATCTGCGTCCCGACGGCAAGACGCAAGTCACTGTGGAATACGATGGCGACAGGCCGGTGCGCGTGGACACCGTGATCATTTCCACCCAGCATCACCCTGACGTGACCCAGAAGCAGATGGAAGAGGAAATTTTGGAGGAGGTCGTGAAGGCTTGCATCCCCACCAAGTTGCTCGACGGCAACACACGCTATCTCATTAACCCCAGCGGGCGCTTTGTGATTGGTGGGCCTGCTGGCGATTCCGGTCTGACTGGCCGCAAGATCATTGTGGATACCTATGGTGGTTATGGACGGCACGGCGGAGGCGCGTTCAGCGGCAAGGACCCCACGAAGGTGGACCGATCGGCTGCCTACGCTGCCCGACATGCAGCGAAGAATATCGTGGGCGCTGGGCTTGCCAGGGCCTGTGAAATTGAGATCGCTTATGCCATCGGTGTGGCGCACCCGGTCTCTGTGATGGTGGAGACATTTGGCACCGGCAAACTTCCCGATGATGTGCTGGAAAAGGCGGTTCGCAAGGTGTTTGACCTCCGGCCTGCAGCCATCATTGATCGCTTCGCGCTAAGGAGGCCTATTTACCGCCAGACGGCAGCCTATGGCCACTTTGGGCGCACCGACCTGGATTTGCCTTGGGAAAAGCTCGACCATGTGGAGCAGCTCAAGGGCGAACTGGGTGTTTGAACACTTTTTGAAGCATTCTATCAGCGGGGAGAAATCCCCGCTTTTCTTTTATCCCGCCACATTGTTTCATTTGTGTGCAGCATGGGTATTTTTTTCTTAACACAAATAACCGTGCCAGGATGGGCGCTGCCCATTAACGCGGGATGAGAGGATATTTTGGAGTTCGCATATATCCTGATGGTCATCATGTCTCTTGTAATATTGGGTTTTTTGTTTGTGCATGCTTCAAAACGCCTGCACGTGGCAGGAACCAAAGCCTTTGTGGCACAGATAATTTATGTATATATCTGGTCTGTCGGAGCGCTCCTGGAGCTTTTAACTCAGGATGCGCAGCAAATGCTGTTTTGGCGCAATATCCAGCAGATTGGTGTGTTCTTTTTGCCTGTTACCTGTGTGTATTTTGCTGTGGCATATGGCCGGTTTGATCGCTGGAAGCGTTTTCTACCGCTGTTGTGGATCGTGCCGGTGGCAGCGGTGGCTTTGATCTTTTCAGACGAGAGCCATCACATCATGCGCACTGGCTTTGTTGTGAGCGAAAATGTTTTTTTTGGCAAAGCATTGGCGGTGCATTCCACAGCGGTTGGCATGCTGTTTGTATCTTATAACTTCACGATGGTTGCCATATCAATGGTCATGCTCGGCATATTTGCAGCCAAGGTATCCAACCGAATCCGGAAGCAAACTCTGCTGATCATGCTTAGCTTTTTTCTGGTTTTCTTCTTTGCGATCATCAAGACAGCCTTTCTGGAGAAAACAGGCATCAACGTGCCCATTGCCGCGCTTTACCTGCCCAGCAGCCTGCTGTTGTTTTTCACATTGTATCGCCACAAGCTTTTCATGGTCTCTCCAATCGCCCGTGAGAAAGTATTTGACGTGCTGGATCAGGGAATTATCGTGACTGATGATCATGATATGATCGTGGATCGAAACCCGTATGCTGCATACTTGATGGGTGAGTTTTTCGATATCGGTCAGGAAATTACCTACAAGAATGTCGGTGATGTCTTTTCTTCCTACCCGCGATGGATTGAGATGCTGTCGCATGGTGAAGTGGGGCAGATGGAGCTCCAGTCCCCCATGGCGGATGCAGAAAATGGCAAATACATCAGGATCAAGGTTTACCCCGTGATGTCGGAGCACAATCGGGTGATCGGTGCAGTCTCTTTGCTTCGTGATATCACAGAACGGCGTATGCAGGAGCGAATGTTGCGCTCCATGGCAGATCAGGATAGCCTGACAGGCCTGTTGAACCGCAATGGGTTGATGAGTTCAGTGCAAAGTTCGCTGGCTCACGCAGAGAAAAACGATGAGACCGTGTCAGTTATGATGATCGATGTGGACCACTTGAAGCACATCAACGACACCTATGGGCATTATAATGGAGACAGAGCTTTGCTCGCCGTTGCAGATGCACTCCGCCGCACATTGCGGCTTCAAGACGCAATCGGGCGCATTGGCGGTGATGAATTCGCCGTGGTGCTGCCCGGCCAGGGTGCCAAGGAGGCGGCAATCATTGCCGACCGGATCCGGCGTGAGGTGAGCGAAACTTGCGTGGAAATGGATGACGGCCAAGCCATCACCCTCACTCTGAGCATTGGCATCTGCGACAACACTGTGTCTGACGCCGCTGCCGAGAAATTGGTGAAGCATGCGGATAAGGCAATGTATGTCGCAAAACGAAGATCCCGCGATTGCTGTGTGGCCTGGAGTCAATCCATGATGGAAAAACCGGAGGCAGGTTAACCTTTCACGATGACGCCCAGCAGGCCAGCCAGATCGGCCAGCTGATGGCTTGCCAGCACCGCACCCCGCAGATCCAGCAGGTTTGCTTTGATGCCGCGGATCACAGAAGAGGTCAGGTCAATGCCCTTGAGAGACGTGAAGGAAAACTCAGCGCCCTCCAGGCTGCAATGATCAAATGCCACATCCTTCAGTTTGCATTGCTCCATTGCGCTGCCTTGCAGGTCCGCACCGTCAAAGCGCACATTGCTGAGCTTTGAGGCTGAGAAATTGGAAAACCTGAAAAGACCCTGCCGCACGTCTACATGGCTCCACACAGACTCGGAGAACCCGGTGCCCATCGCCTTGCAATCAAGCAATGTCACCCTGAGGAACGTGCTTTTATGAAAGTCCGCGTTTGACAGGTCACAGTTTTTGAACACCACATCCACAAAACTGCATGCTTTCTCCTTTTGTAATTCAAAGGTGCATTTCTCAAACAGGCAATCGCAAAAGTCTAGCCGCTTGCCAGGCAGGCTTGCGCAGCGTAGCGTCTGGCCGGTCACATGCAGGTGGTCGGCGTCCTCATGGTGGGCAGCGAGGCTATAGAGGCACTGCTCAATGTCGGTGACTTCCGTCAAACTCTCTGACAGGTTTGGGGGGAGGAGTTTGCTTGCCATTGCTTCCCGTTTCCTTTTTGCTTCATCATAACAGAACGATCCCGCTGCCGCAATTCCCAGAGACTTGCGATGCAAGGCCGTGTTTGCGGAAAGCGTTGGCGAATCCTCTCCTTTGTTTTTATGGAACGAATTGGCGAATGATGGTATGATAGAGCCCATAAGGGAGTGAATCCGCGAACGTATGGAAAAGCTCGAGGCAATCGTGGAAGGCATCGTCTACCGCAACGACGACAACGGCTACACCGTGGCCGAGGTGTCTTCCGGAGGTGAATTGCATACGGCAGTGGGTGTGGTGCCGCACCTTTCCGAGGGCACAAAAGTGATCCTGGAGGGGGAGTGGTCGAGCCACGCTGTGTATGGCGCGCAGTTCAAGATCAGCTCCGTCTCCGTCCAGGCACCGGATACGCTGGAGGGCATCTCCCGCTATCTGGCTTCCGGTGTGGTTTCCGGTGTGGGGCCAGTCACAGCCCAGCGCATTGTGGATCATTTCGGGCTGGAGACCCTCAATGTGATCCGTTATCAGCCGGGGCGGCTCACTGAGATAGAGGGCATCGGTGCGTCTCGTGCCACGGCCATCGCGCAGGGCTTTGCAGAGCACTACGAAATGCAGGCTGCGATGGTCTTTTTACAGTCTCTGGGCATCGCAACCGGCACGGCCACAAAGATTTATCGCCAATATGGCGCTGCCACTGAGCGCAGCGTGAAAGATAACCCCTACCAACTGGTGGATGATGTGGACGGCGTGGGCTTTAAGACTGCTGACCGCATTGCCCGGAGCATGGGCATCGACGAGCAGTCGCTTTCGCGCATGAAGGCCGGGCTCATCCATGTGCTGCGGGAGGCCTCCTCCGGTGAGGGACATACCTGCCTGCCGCAAAACCAGTTGTACCAGTGGGCACAGCGGCTTCTGAATGCCAACGATGAAAACCGGCTGGAGGAAGCACTGGCCCGCCTGGCTGTGGATGGCCGCGTGGTGATGGAAACGGTGGATGGCCAGGTGCTGGTTTGGCTTCCCAGCTTCCGGCTGGCCGAGCGCGAGGTCGCCAAGCGTATCCTTGAGCTCACCGCTGGTCAGGAGGAGCTTTTTTGGGAGGATCTCGGCGAGGTGGTGGATGCCGAGGCGCAGCAAAAGGGCATCCCGCTGGCCCCAGAGCAACGTGAGGCCGTGATAGCTGCGCTTTCCGGCGGCGTTTCAGTGATTACCGGCGGCCCCGGCACTGGTAAGACCACCTGCATCAACTGCGTCATCGGTGTGCTGGAAGGCGCAGGGCTCAAGGTGGCGCTTGCCGCACCAACGGGCCGGGCAGCTAAGCGCATGACTGAGGCCACCGGCCATGAAGCCAAAACGCTGCACCGCCTGCTGGAATACGCTGCCGGTGAGGGCGGTGAGGGCTACTTCAAGCGCGATGAAAGCAACCCCATCGATGCGGACGCTGTGATTGTGGACGAATGCTCGATGGTGGATATCCTGCTGATGCAAAAGTTTTTGAAGGCCATCCGGCCCGGCAGCCGCCTGGTGATGGTGGGCGATGCCGACCAGCTGCCCAGCGTGGGCCCCGGCAATGTGCTCAAGGATGTTATTGGCTGCGGCATGGCCAGGGTGGTCTTTTTAAAGAGGATTTTTCGCCAGGCGGAGTCCAGCCTGATCATCACCAACGCCCACCGTGTCAATGAAGGGCAGATGCCCGAGCTGGGCCGGGTGGATTCTGACTTTTTCTTTGAGCGCAAGCGCACTGCCGAGGAGGCGCTGGATTCCACGTTGAAGCTGGTGTCCTACCGCCTGCCGCGTTACGGCAACTGGGATCCCTTAAAAGACATCCAGGTGCTCACGCCCACCCGGAAAGGCGAGTTGGGCGTGGTGGCACTGAACCAGCGGCTGCAGCAAGCATTCAACCCGCCACACCCGATGAAGCGGGAGTTCAAGCACGGCGACACGGTCTTCCGCATGGGCGATAAGGTGATGCAGGTGAAGAACAACTACAATATGAGCTGGCGAAAATCTTCGGAGTCTGGAGCTGACGAGACCGGAGACGGCGTGTTCAACGGCGACATGGGCATCATCAGCGATCTGGACCATGATGGTCGGATGCTCACGGTGCTGTTTGACGACGGCAGGGAATCAAATTATGAGTTTTCACAGATGGAAGAGTTGCAGTTGGCTTATGCAGTGTCGATCCACAAAAGCCAGGGCAGCGAGTTCCCGGTGGTGGTGTTGCCGCTAGTGGGAGGCCCGCCAATGCTGCTCACCCGCAACCTGCTTTACACCGCCATCACAAGGGCCAAGAAGCTGGTCGTGATCACTGGGCGGGAGGATTGCGTGGCTGGCATGGTCAGCAACAACCGTATCCGCCAGCGCTACTCAGGTCTGCCACATGCATTCCGGAGGTTGGCCGATGTCAAACCCGGTTAAGCTTGTGCTTGATGCCGCGCTCGATCTGGTTTATCCGCGGGCGATCGCCTGCGGCATCTGCGGTGTGGAGCTGGACCAGCCCGGCGTGTTGTGCCCCGCTTGCGCCAAGCTGATGCCGCCGCCCTTCGGGCCTGTCTGCCCCGGTTGTGGCCGCACCTGTACGGGGGAGGAGAGGCATTGCCGCTCCTGCCGCGCCAACGGGGCGGTCTCTGACGGTGGCTTTGCGGCCCATGACTATAAGGATCTGGTAAGGGGCCTTTTGGTTGCGATGAAATTCAAGGACCGCACCGGCTCGCGGGAGATTTTTTGCCATGGCATGGCCGAAGCCGTGAAAGCGGGCGGAGCAGCCGGCCTCATCGATTGCGTGGTGCCGGTGCCGATGCACTGGATGCGCCGGTTCAATCGGGGTTACAACCAGTCGGAGCTGCTGGCCGAGTGGGTTGCCCAATCGCTGGGCAAGCCGCTGCTCCGCCACGCGCTTTCCAGGCCGGTGCATACGAGGATCATCTCTCGCACCAAAGGCGGCCTCCGGCAGCGCCAGAAAAGCGCCGAGAGCAGCTACCAGCCCGGCCGAGATGCTGTATCGGGCAAGGTGGTTTTGCTGGTGGACGACATCCTCACCACCGGCTCTACGCTGCGGGTGTGTGTAGCGCTCCTGCGTAGGATGGGCGCTGTGAAGGTTTATACCGTGGTTGCCGCCGCCGTGCCGGAATGAAGTTTGAACTAGATTTGGAGATTTGATATGCTGCTTGCAGAAACCCATTGCCACACGGCGGAGGTGAGCCTTTGCGGGCGCGTCCTCGCCGCAGAGATCCCCGCACTTTACAAATCATCCGGATATGGTCTGATCGTCTGCACTGATCATTACAACTACTGGACGCTCGCGGAGTTGGGCGTTGACAGGGCCACGCAAATTGACCGCTGGCTCTCCGGTTACCGCGCAATGAAACAAGCAGGCGAGGATACCGGGATCACTGTGCTGCTGGGCATGGAGCTGGCGCTGCCCGGCTTCAGCGGGGAACTCCTGCTATATGGCCTGTGCGAAGAGTTCCTTTTTCAGAATCCTGAGCTTTGTATGTGGACGCTGGAGCAGGTTTGCCAAATGGCCCGCGAGGAGGGCCTTCTGGTGTATCAGGCCCATCCTTTTCGGGACAATATGGAACGGGCACCGGCGGAGTTACTGCACGGCGTGGAAGTCTATAACGGCAACCGGCGGCACAATAGCCGCAACGAGCTGGCGGAGGAGCACGCGGCCCGCCACGGGCTCCGGCGGATCGCCGGCAGCGACTTCCATCAATTGGAGGATCTTGCCCGCGGCGGCATCTGGCTGCCCGATGCTATATCAGATAACAAAGAGCTGGTAGCGATTCTGTCGGATCACAATCCGGCACTTTTCATGGCACCACCGGCCCTTTGATATAAAACACTATCTGGAGGACAGACATGAAAATCGTTGTGTTGGACGGCTACGCGATGAACCCCGGCGACCTGAGTTGGGAGGGCCTTAAAGCGCTCGGCGATGTGGTGATCCACGACCGCACCGCGCCGGGAGACATCCTCAGCCGCTCCGCCGGAGCCACCGCGCTGCTCACCAACAAAACGCCCCTGAATGCTGACACATTAAAGCAATTGCCCGACCTGAAATATATCGGCGTGCTGGCCACCGGCTACAACATCGTGGACATGGGCGCTGCGAAGGCGCAAGGCATCGTGGTCACAAACATACCCGACTACAGCACCACCTCGGTTGCCCAGTTGGTGTTTATGTTTATTCTGGAGCACTGCCACCACGCCCAGGCCCACAGTGACGCCGTTCGATCCGGACGTTGGGCTTCCAATCCCGATTTCAGCTTCTGGGATTACCCCCTGATCGAGCTTGCCGGCAAGACATTGGGCATCATCGGTTTCGGGCGCATCGGCGCGCAGGTGGCGGATATCGCAGCCGCGTTCGGCATGAACGTGTTGGGCTACAGCCGGAGGCAGACAGATCAGTCGGGACGCAGGAATTTCTGTTGGGCGAGCCTGGATGAGCTGCTGGAGCAGTCGGACTTTGTGACCCTGCACTGCCCGCTGACACCGGAAACCGCTGGGCTTATCAACAAGCAGACCATTGATAAAATGAAGCGCAGCGCGTTTCTGGTCAATACCTCCCGCGGGCCTGTGATTGCCGAGCAGGATCTGGCCGACGCGCTGAACGCAGGCAGGATCGCCGGGGCTGGTGTGGACGTGCTCTCCACTGAGCCGCCGAAGGCAGACAACCCTTTGCTTTCTGCCAAGAACTGCATCATCACGCCGCATTTTGGTTGGGCAACCTATGAGGCCAGGGTGCGCCTGATGGGCATTGCCGTGAACAACCTGAAGAGTTTCCTGGGAGGGATGCCAGTTAATACTGTGGGCTGAACGATATACGAAAAGAGCTTTTCAACGGCAGGGGTTTCCCTGCCGTTTTCTTTTAGCACATATTGACCACATGGTCAATATGTGCTATCATAAGGTTGACCACATGGTCAAACATGAGGAGGTGGCAGTATTGAATATCATAGAAATCCAATCACTCAGCAAAAGTTATGGGAAGAGCCGGGGTATCATCGACGTGAGCTTTGCGGTGGGCAAGGGTGAGCTGTTTGGCTTTATCGGGCCCAATGGCGCCGGCAAGAGCACGACAATCCGCAGCCTGCTGGGATACATCCGGCCAGACAGCGGCAGTGCCACAATCTTTGGCATGGACACACGTATCAACACCGTGGCGATTAAGCGCCGCACCGGTTACCTCCCGGCGGAGGTCTATTTCACCGACAACAGGAAGGCACGAGACGTGTTGAAGTATACAGCATCATTTTATCAAGGAGACCTGAAAGGGCGTATTGAGGAGCTGGCTGACCGGCTTAACCTGGATCTCAACAAGAAGGTGGATGACTTTTCTCTGGGCAACAAAAAGAAGGTTGCGATCATTCAGGCGCTGATGCACCGGCCTGATCTCTTGATTCTTGATGAACCCACTTCGGGCCTGGATCCGCTGATGCAAAATGAGTTCTTTCGCATCATAGAGGAGGAAAGGGCGAGGGGGACAACCGTGCTGCTGAGCTCCCATGTGCTTTCTGAAGTGCAGCGGCATTGCGACCGTGTGGCCGTAATCCGGGATGGCCGCATCCTGTTTGTAAAGCCTGTGGGTGAATTGACCGGTCAGCGCGTGAAGCGCGTTACGGCAATCAACAGGGCTGGGATAGCCAATGAATATGTGTTCGATGGAGAGATCAACGAGCTCACAGGCAAGCTTGTACAAGAAGATCTGAGCGATTTGCTTATTGAGGAGCTACCCCTGGAGGATGTGTTCCTGAAGTTTTATAAAAAGGAGGGTGCCTGATATGATTGTGTTCAAACGTGAGTTTCTCAGGAATCTGATTGGCCTGCTCATCTGGTCGCTTACGATCGCAGGGCTTGTGTTCGTGATGGTGAGCCAGTATCGGAATAGCGCAGAGGCCATGGGCACGGCCAATTATCCGGAGGCGTTCGTCAAGGCAATGGGGATGGACAAGGTCAATATGAGCACGCCGCTGGGCTATTACGCGGGTAAAGCCTCCGTGATGGTCACGCTGTTTGGTGCGATTTATGCCGCCATCCTTGGCAGTGGGGCCATCGTGCGAGATGAATCATTGCTGGCCCGGCCCATTTCCAGGGTGTCTTTGGCGGTGCAGCGGCTGATTGCTGTGGCGGCTAACCTGTTGGCGTTGAACCTCATTGTGGCGGTTGTGTTGCTGGCATGCGGCGGTGACAGCATGGTTTGGTGGGTTGCCATTGCCCAATTGCTGCTGCATTTGTGTTTTGCTGTGATCGGTTTTGTTTTAGCTGTGCTGCGCATCAAGGCAAAGGCAGCGTTGGCGTTGCCACTGGGCGTTGTGCTGGCCGGTTATGTGCTTTCGATGCTTTACGGCATGAACGATGCCTTGGAGCAACTGAAATATCTCACACCGTTTTACTATACCGATATCAAGGAAGTGTTGGCTGGGGGAGCGCTGGAGCCGTTGCACGCGCTGGCGGTATCTGCTATGATTCTGGCGTTGGCTGCGCTTGGTGTGGCTGCCTATCACCGAAAGGATCTGCCAGTATAATGAAGCCTGACGCTCAAAGCATGCTCTTGGAAGACAAACGGGCGGTGATTCTCCGGATCGCCGCCGAAGAGTTTGCCCGTTGTGGTTATGAGGGGGCCTCTACCAACACAATCACCCAGCGAGCTGGCATTTCCAAGGGCATTCTATTCCATTATTATGGCAGTAAAAAGCAACTCTATCTGACTCTTCTTAAAGATATGGTGGAGCGGTTCGCTGCTTTATCGGAGCAACAAACGGCAGAGATCAATGGTCCGTCACTATATGACAACATGGCTGCGCTGTTCCGATCAAAAGCTGAATACATGGGGCGATACTCTCTGCATCTTGAATTCATGGAAAAGGCTGCCCGCGAACAGACCCCTGAAGTCATGGCTGATATTCGTTTAATCTATGCTCGATTGGCTGCCACGCTCACCGCACAGCGCGCTGAGCTGGCCCATCGGTCAATACACGCTGCCAAGCTTCGTGAGGGAATCACCGAGAGTCAGGCACTTGAATGCGTCACAATGTCTCTGGATGCGCTGAACAACCGATTTGCTGCATTATATAAAGTGAAGGGCTCTGAAGTCCTCACCAAGCCAGAGCTCATTTTGGATACGATGCGGCTCTATTTGGATGTGGTTTGCCGCGGGTTGTTTGAGGAATAGGAGAAGCCTTTGCATTGACAGCCCAGTGCGCCAGTTTGTGTACCCTCCTCTGAACCAAACTGAAAAGACCGGGCTATCCGGCAGTAGTTTGCATGCCGAAAGCCCGGTCAGAATTGTGCTTTTAGTTAACCGGCAACCATGATGCCCTCAAAGATGTCGTTCACGGTCCAGGACATAACCTGCCAGTATCCCTGCATTTTGCCATCGATCACCTTGATCCAGCCCTGCTTCCCATCAGATGTTTTCAACTTGAACCAGTTCTTTCCATAAACTCCCACGATCGTCAGATATTCGCCGGGCTGTGCGATCACGGTGTAGTCGGCGGTATCAGGATCGGTGGGCAAGCGTCCGTTGGAGTGTGGCCAGGAGGCCGGGTCATACATCCCGATGCCATCGGTCTTGAAATACTTGGTGGTAATGTTTTTGAGCAGCAGGCAGCTGGTGAGCACCTTCAGCTTACCATGTTGGTTTACAAGCTTGGCCACATAAGCAGCTTCCGTCAGCACGCGCTTTGAGGATTGCGGCTTGAAGCGCGCCATATACCAGATATCGGTGAATTCCTCTGTGCGGGCCAGGCATGTCACCTGTCCGGCACCATTGAAGTGGGCGGATGCGTGGAAGGAATTGCGCCACTTACCGTCAAACTTCACATCCATAAGGCTACCCATCTCAAACAATGACTTTCCATCCCACCAATAAAGATAGGAGAATGCTTTTTCACTGTCTGCCAAGCCGCTGTCATACTTCTCTGTCAACACGATCTCAAGGTATTTGTCCTTCTTGTCGATGTTGGTGATGGCGATCAGCTGTGTGAGCCCACCCTTTTTGATCGTATAACTGTAACCGTTGATGGTCAGGTGGGAGTTGGTGTTCCCAGCTTCAAACACGATCCTGTCCAGCTTTTTGTCGCCTGTGAGATCTGCAAGCACTTTGCTTTTATAGATGTCAAATTGGATGCCCTTTTCTCCTGCTTTATCCACCTTGTCTGCTATAAATGGAGCTGGAGTTGCTGTGGGGGCTGGCGTCGGCCTTTTTGTTGGTTCAGCTGTGGGCTCGGCTGTGGGT
>JAEZSE010000004.1 GCA_023421955.1 Bacillota bacterium | reverse complement strand
GCATTGGGGTCGATGCCGTTGCGCACCGTCACATACACTGTGAAATCCTGTGTGGCAGCCGTGCCGTCCAAAAGTGTGAAGCCCACATGGAATGTGAGCGGATAACGGCCGTTTACCCGGCGCTTCTCCAGAGAAAAGCTGAACGACAGCAGCCATGCCTGCACCGTGGCTCCGGCGCCGTTGACCACATGAGGCGCAAGTTTCACCTTCGTTTCGATGTTGGAGAACACAAACGGGGAACTGGCCGCGTCTCCAAAATCAGGCTTGACGGTAACGGTGTCGTCGGCAATCGAAGCCACGCCTGATTGCGGATTCAGCACCAGCGGCATCACAACCTTCACGGTGCTGCCGCTAACCACGGGGGAATACCCCTGGCTCCAGGTCTTGCTCATGCCCTCAAACCGGTGGATCGTGTCAATCACCAGGGCTTGTGCGCCGGTGGCGCTGACATATGAAGGCAGAAGCAGCGAAACAAAGATGATCGCCGAGAAAAAGACTGTGAATCTTCGGGTTTGGCTTACCATTGGTTCCTCCTGATGTGTTAGGTTGTTTGGTTTGGAATATTGGATTCGGCGATCCGTCCATCTGCAATTCGTATGATCTTGTCCGCCAGCGCCGCCTTCTCGGCATCGTGCGTCACAAGCAATAACGTCATTCCCCTGGCCGACACCTGCTCCCGCAGCAGGTCCATGATCTCGGCGGATGTCTTGCTGTCCAGGTTGCCGGTGGGCTCGTCGGCAAATACGATTTCCGGATTGGATGCAATCGCCCTGGCGATGCTGACGCGCTGCTGCTGGCCGCCGGAAAGCTCGTGGGGTTTATGATGGAGGTGGCCGCCCAAACCCATCGATTCGAGCAAGACCCTGGCCCGCCCTGTGCGCTCATGCATGCCGACGCCCCGGCACATGAGCGAGAAGGCAGCGTTTTCCAACGCTGTCATCGTGGGCATCAGGTTGTAGGCCTGAAAGACAAACCCCACATGCAGCAGCCGGAAATCCACCAGAGCTTTCTCGCTCATACGGTGGATGGGTTTTCCCTTCAGGAAGACCTTGCCGGCGGTGGGGCGCTCCAGGCCGGCCAGCAATGTGAGTAGCGTTGACTTGCCGCTGCCCGACGTGCCCACAATGGCACAGAAGCTGCCCTGGGGGATGTCCAGGCTCACATCATCCAGCGCCCGCAGTCTTGATTCTTCTGTTTTATAAATTTTGGTAAGGTTCCTTGCGGCGATGATCGGCTCCATGGCTACTCCCTCACGACGCGCAGCACACCGGCGTCCATTTCGCACACCGTGTCGCACAGCTCGTCGATGTCGGCGGCATTGTGGCTGGCCAGCAGGATTGTCCGGCCTTCGCCGCGCAACTCTTTCAGCAGCGCCCGGATTTCCGCCACACCGTGTTTGTCGAGGCCGTTCATCGGCTCATCGAGGATCAGGACCCTCGGGTCCTCCATAATGGCCTGCGCGATGCCCAGGCGCTGGCGCATGCCCAGCGAAAATTTGCCCACGGGTTTGCGGCTCTCCGGATCCAGCCCCACGCGGCGGATCGTCGCAGCGACTTTCTTCCGGTCCGCCCGGCGCCGGAGGCTTGCAAGCAGCTCCAGGTTCTTCATGGCGCTGTATTGCAGCAGGAAGCCCGGCGTCTCGATGATGATGCCGATATCGTCGGGGAAATCCATGTCCTTGCCCACCTGCTCATAATCCACGAGGATTTTGCCCCGCGTCACCGGCATAAAGCCGCACATGCACTTGAAAAGTATGGTCTTGCCGCTGCCGTTGTTGCCGATGATGCCGTGGATCCGCCCTGATACAAAGTCCTTGTGCACATCTGTGAGCACCTGGTCACTGCGGAATTCCTTGTAGACATGCTGCACACTCACTGCGATGTCCGCCATCAGTTTTGCCCTCCGGTAAAGTTGAATGAGTAGCTGCGGATCCGGACGCGTGATATGGCCAAAAGCAGGAGCGCCAGTGCCGCGAAGAACGCCCAGGACTGCCACAGCCTGGGCAGCTTGTCAAAGCCGAAATTGTGCATGTGATAGGTGGCGTGCTGCAGGGGAGACACCCACGCCGCAACAAGGTTGGCACGGTAACCGGCCTGCCACCCCAGCAGGGTTTCGATGGTTTTCGGTTCCAGTAAAAAGCCGAACAGGTTCAGGGCCAAAAGGCCCGCCATGCCCCAAGCCGGACCCTTCAACAAATTCAAAGCCAACATCACAAATGCCGAAACCAGCGTGTACAGCAGCGTAAGCAGCGCGATTTGGGCCATGCATTCATATGGGGTAGAGAGCTCCAGCGTCTTGACCATCACCGGAAGCAGCGAGGATTTGCCGGCCGGCGAGTAAGCGAGCATCGCGGCTGTCTCGCTCCACATGTTTCCTGTAAAGGCGTTGGACAGTGAAAGCACCATCGTGGAGACGAGCAGAAACAGCATATAGATTCCTGCCGTCAGAGCCACATAGAGCGCCTGGCCCGCAAGCCAGGTGGAGCGGCTGATGCGCACCAGCCAGTAAGGCGAATTGGGCCCCAGGAAGGGCATATCGCCGAAGAACAGCACCAACAAAAGCGAGGATAGCAGCACTGACTGGCCGTCGCCAAAGATCCAGCAGAACGTCTCAACCAGCTGCACCGTCGTTTTGAACTCGCGGCTGAACGCGCCCACGCGCTCGCCCAGCAAAAAACACAGCACGAAGGCCAGCGCAAAGGCCACAAACACCCTTGGGTTTTTGTGCCAGGTGCGGAAGTTGCCTGCACTGACCTGCCAGACCTGCCGGACCCTATTCATGGGCAAGCCTCCGATGGGCCGCAGCGCTGAAGGACAGGGCGGCCACTGCCGCCAGCTCCGCCACCAGCAGTGCCACGCCCCATCCACCGCCGGGCCAGGCTCGCACGGGGTTCAGCCATTCCTGCGGGGAGAGCACCGGCAAGCCGGGGAAATACCGTGCGTGCAGGATCACCAGCACATAATACAGGATGAAGGGCGACGCATAAGCCATGTGGACACTCAAGGTAGCCGCGGAAAAGGCCAGGCCCGCGAGCGACCACAGTGCCGCGCACAGTGATGTGACCAGCGCCCGACCGAGCAACACCGGCAGCAGAGACACAAAATCCGGTGGTGCTGGCTTTTCCACCGGCAGGAACACAAGCAGGAACAACACAAATGCTGCGGCGATGCCCGCAAAGATCGCCAGTGCACCGGCGATGGCTGCCGCGCCGGTCTTGGCAACAATGTATCCCGTCCTGCCGGCCCTTGGCAGGCAATGCCGCAGATAGCCGCTGCGCCAATCCTCCACAAACCCCGCCGCGCACGGCAGGGCCGCAATCACAGGCAGCGCCATCAGCATCGTGCTGCCGGACAGCGCCGTGAGCATCGCAGCAGTGTGAGCACCATAGGCCAGCCCGCCGGGGGTGGTAAAGGCCTTTTGGATATCCTCAAAGGCTCCGATGCACATCACGATGACCGCAAGAGCCGTGCTCGCCCAAAACCCCTTGGAGAATATGGCGCGATTGAGTTCGGCTTTGAGCCTTAACATGAAACCTCCTTACTCTACCCCTTCCCCCAATCCTGTGGGGGAAGGGGTTGGGGATGAGGGTTATCTAAGAAGTGGATTGGGGGTGAAGGTTAGTATCCATACGACCGGTTGATCACGCTGCCGTCGATGGCGTTGATCGTGAGGAAGCTGCGGTTCAGGAAATCGGCGCTGAAGCCCGCATACCCAGTCTCCGGCATGTATTCCGCCGAGACCGACCCGAAGAAATCATAGACGGGCACAAACATGAATTCGTTTTCCTTGTCCTTTACGGCGATGCGCATGATGCTGAGCGAGATGCGGCTGACGGTGAAGGTGCAGGACTTCACATCTTCATCAAAGCCGATGCTGTCTGTGTTGTAGATGCCGATGTCGCGCAGCATCTTGGCATAATCCTCCTGGGGATTTTCCGGGATTTCATACGCGGCGGCGCTCGCCTTGCTCTTGAGGGCATTGTGAATGAAGAACTGCTGCTCAAAGGTGGCCATGATCTCTTCAAAAGGCAGCGTCTGCACATCGGCTGAAACCGTGTCCAGCAGTTTGTCCGGCGATATCCACTGCAGCTCGACAATGCCTGTGTCGTTGATGGCCATCGTGATCCGCTCATAAGGGTGGGGCTCGATGTATTCATCTTTGCCTCCCTTCATCCGGTCAATCTCCTCCTGGGGCAGGTTGCTGCCCATATCAGACTCATATACGGACAGGACGCCATTGACCTCCCGCGTGAACGCAAACAGCCAGGCTTCCCCATTTTCGGTGAATTCGCCGCCGGTCTTATCCGATTTCACACGGTTGACACCGATGCCGGTCCACGCCAATTTCAGGTCCGAGCCCAGGTCAGCCACGGTCTTCTCAGCCAGTGTGCGGGCTTCCTCTACCGTCATTGAAACACCCTTGGGATTACCGTCATGCACCGACTCAAAGCCCATGTAGCTTTCGCCAACATCCTCGTTGGTGAACCACAAAGAAGTGGTCCTGCCTGACGCAGAGTTAAAGACACTGAGGTTGGCGTCGGCAGTCTTTCCGAAGTCTGCGATCACGGAGATCTCCTGGTTGCCCAGATCATCTGTCTTGAGTTTGCCGTCGGACGGCTTCATCTCCACGGTTTCCGGCGCAGTCTTCAGCTGTTCCTCATAATAGGCGATGACGGCGTCAATCTTTTGCATCGTCTTGTCGCCTTCCTTGGCCTGGGCCTTCATCGCCTTCATCCGGATCAGTTCCTGGTTGATCTCCGCCTTTGTCATCTTGTCCTTAGGCTGGTATGCCTGCTTGCCCTGAAAGAGCACCTTGATGAAGTTGGTGACTTCGTCCTGTGTGAACTCGCGCGGGGCGACCTTCACGACCGGCAACTTGCCGGTCTGCGGCTGTTCCAACACGGCGTCTACGGTCACCTTCAGCTTTCCGTTGACGTAGTTGAATTGGTGGCGCGGGGCTTCTGTTGATGCGGCCATCACAGAGGTGGAAACGGTTGCGGTGGATCCGGCACTGGGTGCCGGAGTCTTATCTTTGATCTTGTTCTCCAGGTCGCCTTTGTTGACGACTGGCGGCTTTGTGGGGTTGGGCTGGCAGCCAGCTGCCGGCAATGTGGCCAGCAGGATGGCGGCCAGCAGCGACGCGATACGGTACAGTTTTTTCATGGTGACCTCCTTTGTTGCATATGCAAACAAAAACGCTTCACCCAAAGGGTAAAGCGTCATTGCATCATGAATGCGTAGCGGATGTTTCGGACTTGTAAACTTATTGATCCGGCAAATGGGTGTCTATCACCAGCGCCAGGGTGCCTTGTTGATGATCCTGTGTCATATACATCGTAAGGAACAGTTTTTTGTCGTATGAGACCCACACGGCAGTCTGCTGCCCCGATTCACGATCAGGCAGCTTCATCACTTTACCGGTCATTCCCAAGCCACTGGCGATGGATTTCAACGCATCCGTCAACAGGAAGCCATTGATCTCCAGGGAGTCAGAATGCATTTTGAATTGGAGGACACTTCCGGTTTCCGCGTCCATAATCAAGCCAATGCCGGCTTGGTTTTTTGTGCGTTCGGTATTGGTGCCGAAGGAAATGCTCCAGTAGTGAAACTCCTCGCCGTCATTGGTGGAAAATACTGTGTTCAGGCTGGCGTTCATCGTGTAGTCGCCGGGGAAGTTTGGCAGGGGCAGGATCGCATTGCTTTTCACAAGGTTTTCGAGCTGCTTGATACACAGATCGACTGCCTTCTTCATCGTCATATCGCCCTCGCCTGGCTGCCTCTGTATGGTGCGGTTGCCGGGATCCTCCATCATGCGGACCTTTTTCAACAGCTCTTCTTCCAGCCAGTTGGATGGAGCTGTGGGGCTGGGCGCAACAGTGCTGGTCGGTTCCGGTGAGGCCGTCGGCACCGGCGTGGGCCGGGGGTGCTGGCGGCTGTGGTAGCTCCCGTTAATCAGCACCGTCTCCGCCCCCAGCCTCACCCGCTCCTGCCGGTCAAGCAACGCCCGGGGCAGAAAGACCGACGACGCTACGACAGCTGCCGTGCAGAGCAAAGAAGCTGTATATAGCAAAGCTTTATTCTTCATCGCCCTCACACTCTTCCAAAGCGTCATAAGCTGTTAAGGAAATACTGACACTGGTGCCCAGCCCCACGATGCTGCGGATTTGCAAGGCCGATCCGTGAAGCTCGGCGATGCGGCTGGCGATGGCAAGGCCCAGACCGGCGCCGTGCTGCGCCCTCGCGCGGGCTTTGTCCACCATGTAAAATGCCTCAGTGATCCTGGCCAGTTCGCATTCGGGGATACCCCTGCCGTGGTCGGTCACGGCAAGCACATATCGGTCTGCCTCGCGGGTGCCGGAAAGCTCCACCGTGCCGCCGGCGAAAGATGCCTTGCGGGCATTGTCGGCAAGGTTGATCAAAAGCGTCTTGATCAGGTCCGGTTCGGCCAGCGCCATGCCGTCAGCAGCGCGCACCGTCACCGCCACACCGTCGGCTGCAAACGCCATGCCCACAGCTTCAGCCACATACTGAAGCAGCTCCGGCATGGCCACCGGCCGCAATATGAACGCCTGGTTTTCCAGCAGGATCAGGTCCAGCAGCTTCAGCGACAGCGATTCCAGGCGGCGGCCCTCGTGGAAGATCGTGTTGGCTGCCTGAAAGACGGTCTGCCCGTCGCACTGCTTGCTGCGCAGCATATCGGCATAGCCGATGATGGATGTCATCGGCGTTTTCAGCTCGTGGGTGAAGTTTGCAATGAACTCATCCTTTTTGCGGGCAGCCGCCTTGAGCTCGTTGATGTTATCCTCCACCGCGTCGGCCATCCGGTTGAAGCTCGCCGCCAACTCGCCGATTTCATCGGTGGAGTGGGTGACAGCGCGCTGGCCGTATTCACCACCGGCGATACAGCGGCTCGTGGCCGTGAGCCTTCGAATGGGCCTGGTGAGCAACCAGGAAACCAGGAACAGCACCGCGGCGCTGGCGACGACAATGATGGCGTCATAAAGCATGAATTCCTTCAGTTGGGCGTCTTTCTGCTCGAATACAGCGCTTACATCCCTGGCGTAGCTCAGGTAAAGCAATGTGCCATCATAATCAAACAAGCCGATCAGGTAAAGGGTATACCTGCCGCCAATTTCCTCCAGACGGTACTTTGTCTGTCCGGCCAGCAACGGCTGCAGCCGGATTGCATCATCGTCCTCTATGGATTTCACCGGATAGACCCTGCGCCCGTGCCGGTCATGCAGGAGGATCCTGCCGGCTCCCCCAGCTGTGCCGGCTGCAATCTGGCCGGCAACCTCCCGCAGGGCTTCGTCGGTAAGCTCCCGGCGCTGCAGTTCGACGGTGATGATGCCGCTTTCCAGCATGAACCGGAGCGACAGGTGTTCCTCCAGCGCGCGGCTGATCTCACGGTTCACGTTTTCATCGAAGTTTCTGGAGATAAGCAGATAGCCGCCGGCGGAAAATGCAGCGGCGACCAGCAACATTGTGCAAATAAAGATCTTGATCGAAAACCTCATCGGCTATATCTCCAGCCGGTATCCGACTTTATAGACAGTCTTGATCTTTTCCTCCCAGCCCAGCTTTTTCCGGAGACGCTGGATGTGCAGGTCCAGCGTGCGTGTCTCGCCCATATAGCTGGCTCCCCAGATCCGCTCAAAGATCGTTTCGCGGAACAGCGCCATATTGCGGTTGCGGATCAGCATCACTAAAAGATCGAATTCCTTCATCGTGAGCTCCACAACCTCGCCGGATTTCACAGCTGTCCGCGAATCGATGCTGATCTCAAGGTCCTCTACGCGCAATACTTTTTCGCCCATGTTGTAGCGCCGCAGCACGGCCTCGATCCTTGCTGTCAGCTCCACGATTTCAAAGGGCTTCACGATATAGTCATCGGCTCCCAGTTTTAGCCCTTTCACACGGTCGAGCAATGCGCCTTTGGCCGTGATGAAGATCGCCGGTATGCCCATGGGTTTCAGGTATTCCAGCAATTCATACCCGTCCACCTTCGGCAGCATGATATCCAGCAGCGCCAGGTCAAAGCTCATGCATGCCAGCAGGTCGGCAGCGGTTTCGCCATCCAAGGCGCACGAACAGGCATACCCCGCGTCCGCCAGGTTGATGCGGATCAGTTCGTTGATGGCGACATCATCCTCAGCAATTAATACCTTAATCAACAAAACCTCATTCAGCAAGGAGATGCATCCATGCTATCATTATTTCGTAATAATTCTACATCATGTTTGTAAACAAGTTGTATATTCGGAATCGGGGTAGATTAATTTCTCTTATATAGAGAGGGCGGGACTCGTACCCGCAGATTCCATCTCATTTGCAGGTTTCGAGTCTAATATACATCAGGCCGACATAAAGAAGGTCCTCGGCCGGCAGAGGCCAGACCTTCTCTTTAATGTTTTGCCTTGTTATGATCGTAGTGGAGTCTGCTTCTTCATGTTACTGCCCAGCTTCGCAGAGGTTTTGTTATCTGCAACTCCAACTACTCTTTATGCTATATGGTATAAAAAGTAAGAGCCATCCAATAAGATGACTCTTAATCAATATTCTATTTTTATTGTTTAGTTATTCTCCAAATCACACCAGTTCCAGGAGTGAATTCATCAGGACCGCCATTTACTGTGTAATTAAAGTCAGCAATATAAAGAGAGTCATCTGGCCCAAATACAGCATCAATTGGCCGCTCTAGGCCACCACCTCCAGTGTAGGACGCTGCAAAACCAGACTTATTCATAGCAAATGGATAAACCTGTCCAACCTTAATATCGAACCATGATACCCTATGTCCGACCCCTGGCATCGGGATACCACCGGTTGTTTCAGGTGCCTCACTGCCATACTCAGCAATGAAAACAAGATCCGGAGAACCAAATCGTGGATTTCTGTTGAAGTCAAAACCCATTATCGCGGAATGTGGTGCGAATGTAGCCAAGGGTTTTGGAGGGACCATGGGGTGTTTCGCTAGAATAAACTGCGGCTGGGGTTCATTTACGGGTTTGAAATATGGGCTGGTAACTGGCTGCCCCCCTGTGAAATCCGGCCATCCATACCATAAACCATTACTAACTTCATAGAATTCATCAGGTGAGTTCGCAACCGACCTGCTCCCCCGAACATCCATCCCGTGGTTTGTGGAGAATAGTCTGTTATGTCTATCAAACCTTATCCGGAAAGGATTCCGCAGGCCCCAGGCAACCAGTTGAAGATCTGAACCATCTGGGTTTGCACTTATAATGCTTCCGCTTGCCCGAAGTATTCCTTGCACAACTTCACCCGGACTGGCCGGAACACCAAACGGTGAATAGGCTCCAGTATTTGTTGAATCATTTGAGGAAGCAGTCAAGAAATTCTCTGTCAAGAAATTTTGACCTATTAACTGGATTGTGCTTCCTGGATAATCATGAAAAAAGGGGTATTTTCTTACCCATTCCTGATTGTCTTGACCTACTACCCCTGAATTGGTCGCTGTTCCTTGTCCAAAATACATTTTCCCGTCAGTACCAAAAACAACGCGGTTATTATGATGATCTCCCCAACTTGGTAAACCTTCAATAATGTTCTTTTTGGTTCCATTCGATAGGATGACTGTAACAATGCCACGATGGGCAACGTATATTAGTCCCTGGTGATATGTAATACCAGTTAGTGGAGGATTAAAGCCATCTGCTATTACCTCAAAATGTTTATGATGTAGTCGTAAAACCTTGCCATTCCCATCTGTTACCCCAGCATCTGCTATGAGCATATCACCTTCATCTGTGAATGTGAGATTAATTGGTGTAGTCAAGTCTTTTGCAAAGACATCTATCAGATAGTCTGGTGGTAGAATGATATCATTTACATCGATGTTGCGCTGTCCTTGTTTTGTCATCTGATCACCCTCTTATCATAAAGTAATATATACTATGATCCCTTTTTGTGCTATGACTGCCAACATTCAAATCTCGTTAGGAACTTCTTCTGTATAAATCTTATAAATAAAACCCAGACAAAATTATAGATGATACAGAAAGCAACGATAGATGGGACAAGAATATAGGGAATCATATTGCTTAAAGGCCCCAATGCAGGTACGTTGAGGAGGAATAATAGAGTAATCAAGCCTAGGAACAATGCACATGAAGGTATGATTACCTTAAGTACTTTACTAAAGTTGTATGATGACCCGAAAGAAAGACCAAATAAGCCAGTGGCACATAGGAATATTGCAGCCTCTTGAGGGTTAATGCAAAATAGTAGAATTGATGTGCCCATCCAGGCCCCGAATCCAAATAGTGGTGATCTGATTGATATCAGTATTATAGGTAAAGAACTAAGGGGGCTTAACAGCATACCGATTGTTGGGAAATAGATTGGAGCCAGTTGTAGTAAAACACTTAACAATATGCAAAGACCTGAATATGTTATTTTTTGTGATCTTTTCATCTCACGATACCAAATAGTTAATACTTTGTAGCATACTATGCAGGGGGAGGGCTTTGCGTGAAATTTTCATTTGAGATTTTCCCCAGGAGGAAGTGGCTGGATTGATGGCCATTTTGACCAGAAAGAAACATACCAATAATCTAGATCTGGTGCATGAAATAGCTGCTTGCCCTTTGAATTTGACATGTGTATAACAATATGTTACTTATACGCCACAGGAAAAATCACATGTTCATTCTTCGGATCCAAATCAGTCAACGGCTTATTCTTCAGCAGAACACGTTGCATACTGAAATGCCCGAAACGCTCCCTTAACTTGTCAACCGTGCTTTCAAGGCGGATCATCCGATCTTGCTTCACATCTTGAAGCTCCGTGAGGGACATGAACATATAAGCCTGTCGGCCTGCCGCTGTTTACCGCTTATCATACCTCATTTCTGTATAACTAGACTATGCCAATAGACTAATTGGTAGAGTATGCAGTAAATAAGAATATTGACATAATAACTAAAGCGAGTGCATAGAAGTAGACTGCAATAGAGCGATATACTAGAAATCAGTTACAAAGCCCAAAATGTCAATCTAAAATAATATAGAAGGTGAATGCTTATGAAAACTTGGAAAGACAGAATCAAATCTGACTACAGCGAAATCCGTGGAGTGCATCACGGGCCGATGCCAGAAAAGACTGAGGAGCAGCTAGATAAAGAATTGTCATACGCAAATAGGTTGCAGATTAACTCTGTTCGAATGTCAATACGAGAAGAACGGTGGCATAAGGAGCCCGAGAAAACTGAAAAGATGATTCTGAATTATGTTCGCTTGTGTGCAAAGCATGGCATTTCGGTTATGCCAGTCTTTTCGAGTGGCAATGGAATCAGAGAATATGAAATGCTTTCAGCTGCCCAATGGGAATCCAAACGTGAATATATTGAAACGTTCATCCAACTATTGAAACCCGAACCTAACCTGATCATGTGGGATGTATATAATGAGCCATTCTGCAATGATTACTTGAGAAATGCACCCAAAGGTGAGTATGAGACCAGATACAAGAAAATTGAACATGACTTGCGAAAACAATGTGAATTGGTTCGTCAACTGGATAATGATACTCCGATCACCGTTGGGCATGAGTTAAAGGAACATCTTGAATCCACACTTGACCTTGTTGATGTGATTGCTTTTCATGATTACCTTACAACTAGAAAAGCTGTCGGAGAAGTATATGAATTTGCTCGGAGATGTTCCGAGAAAACGGGAGGGAAACCGGTCATCAACAATGAGATGGGTTGCATTGGAAGAGCGAATCCCTATGAGGTGGAGTTGCAGTTTTGCGATCAATATCATTTTGGATACTATATTTTCAATCTTGTTATTGAGGGATTCTGGGGCCCCCTTCACGGAATCGTTTATCCTGATGGCACAATCCGGGATCCAAGTATTGTAGCAGCAATGTTTGGCTTTTATCGAAATAGAAGCGAGACACGGATTCTGCCCCAAGGCAACAGAGAGGAATATGCATCTGATGCTGTCAAGCGGGTGAAAAAGGCTTTGTCTGTTGATAAGCAGAGCCTGTTCACAAAATATGAAGCGCCTACTGAGGAAATACTTGAGGCTGCGGAAAACTGCATTAACATACTAGAAAGTTGTGAAATTGTCCCAATGGATGATCTTCTTTCTGCCAAATTGCATTTCTTTAGAAGTCAACCGGAGATTGAAAGTCATAGAAATGCAATTAAACGATTTGCCTATGACTTGGCAAAAAAACTCCAAGAGTATTATTGCTTGTTGGAGTGAATTGGTAAAATTAGCATTGTAAGATTTTTGAAATAAGATCTAATACCAATGCATTTTGTTTTCTTGATAAGTCCATTACAATGCAATTAATAACCTGCCAATAAGTGAAAAGGAGAGGAACAAGATGAAAAAGGGACTGTCAATCGTGCTCTGTCTTGCTGTAATGATTTCGGTTGTTGCCGGATGCAGCGGACCAGTGAACGCCACACCAAGTGGAACTTCAGTCGCAACGGCTCCTCCGGCCAGTACAAACACAGAATTACCAGTTACAAATACTGAATTTGGCGGAAAGAAAGTTGTTATAGGTTTTTATGCTGGAACGATTGCTCAGAAAGGAGTAGATCGCGTTAACGGCAAGATCAAAGATTATGTCAAGGAAAATTTCAATATTGATCTTGGCATACAATATATTGGTTTTGCAGACTACAAGCAATCGATTAATATGATGTTGTCATCCGGTGAGCAGATGGATGTTTTTTGTTCAGGCATGTTAGGTTTCTCCAATACGGTAGCAAATGAGAGCCTTTATGACATGAACAAAGACGACTTGATTCGGAAATATGGACAAGATATTCTCAAATTGGTAGATCCATCTTTCCTAGTCGGATGTCAAGTTGACAACGCCCTATATGGTATTCCCTGCATGAGAGACCTGGCAGTCGGAATGTGGTGCATCGTATTTGACAGAAAGTACCTCGATGGTATCAATTACGATTTCTCCAAAATCGATACGGAAGCATGCAACCCATCTACAACTGAGGAAATGACGGAACTATTCGGAAAGCTTCATAATGCATACCCGAATGTTAACGTTATTTTCCCGTGGGGATATCAATATTTGAATCAGAAGTTTGTTTATGACCCTATCGGTGGAGATAATTTTGGTGTTCTTTTGGATCCTGTAAACAGCTTGGAAGTCTCAGATCTGTTTACAAGCGATATGTTCAAAAAGTATTGCGAACTGATGTACAGTTGGAACAAGGCTGGCTTTATTTCCAAAGATGCCGCAACAGAGACGCAAAGTGGCGGTGCTCAAATCATAGCGGGTACTCTGATGGCTGATACAACAGGTGGAAAGCCCGGTATCGTTCAACAGAAAGAGGTTGAGCGCGGTGGTATCGATTCTATCGCATTTCAGTTAGGACCCGATTTCGTTCGTGCAGAGCAAGCCACCACGGCTGCTTGGTCAATCAATTCAAACACAGATGCTCCTGAGGCATCCATGGTTGTGCTAAACAGCTTCTACTCCAATCCTGTTTTGACGAACTTAGTCCTTTGGGGAGAAAAAGATAAGGATTACGTCGTTACCAAAGACGGCCATGTCGACTTCCCTGATGGCGTTACAAAAGAGACTTCTGAGTACTACAATCTCCTTCCGGCGTGGGCTCTGCCTTGTGAGTATACCACTCTGGTTCGTAAGGGTAGCCCAATTGATCTTTGGGAACAGACAATAAAATTTAACAACACCAGTGCGAAGTCCAAGGCAATCGGGTTTAGTTTTGATTCTTCAAGGGTAAGTGCAGAATACACTGCTCTTACAAATGTTTGGTTGGAATATGCAAATGGTCTTCTGTTCGGTCAGGTTGATCCTGCTGTAGGAATTCCAGAGTTGCAGAAGAGGTTGAAGGACGCTGGCCTAGATAAATATATCGAGGCTAAGAAGTCTGCGCTCGACGCCTGGGCTGCAAAAAACAACATCAAATAGTCGACGGCATTGTACACGCTGTGAGATGAAAGAATCTTTCATCTCACAGCGTAAATAGTGAAAGCGGTGATTGAATGAAGAGTTCAAATGTGCTACTGAAAAGGGTCAGACGATATATTCCAATTTATTTCATGGCTCTTCCGGGTTTAGTTTATCTTTTCATAAATAACTATATGCCATTGCCTGGTCTCATACTTGCGTTTAAGAAATACTCAACAAGAAAAGGCATTTGGGGCTCAGACTGGATCGGACTGAACAATTTCAAGTATTTGTTTACGACCCAGGATGCATGGATTATTACCAGAAACACGATTGGCTACAACTTGGTATTTATAGTATTGAATGTATTGTGTGCTGTAACCATTGCGATCATACTGTCTGAATTGAGAACCAAGCTAAAAAAGGTATACCAATCTTCGATTTTGCTTCCGCATTTTCTTTCTACTGTAATTATCAGCTATCTTGTGTATGCTTTTTTATCCGCAGAGCATGGATTCTTGAATGCAACAATTCTTCCAATATTTGGTGCAGGTGCTGTATCCTGGTACAACGAACCTAAATATTGGCCGTTTATTCTTGTTTTGGTTCAAACATGGAGAAGCATCGGATACAGCTGTATCATTTATCTTGCAACGATTCTGAGCATTGATCGCGGGATCTTTGAAGCTGCGGTAATCGATGGTGCTACAAAATGGCAGCAGATTACGCGAATCACTCTTCCTTTGTTAAAACCAACCATCATAATGATTATATTGTTGGCAATTGGTCGGATTTTCTACTCTGATTTTGGTTTGTTTTATCAAGTACCGCAACGAAGTGGAATTCTTTTAGGCGTCACTCAGACAATTGATACCTATGTTTATCGAGGCCTGCTGGAAAGAAACGATATGCCGATGGCAACTGCTGCCGGCGTTTACCAGTCCTTTGTTGGATTCGTATTGGTTATGTCTGCGAATCTGGCAGTACGCAAAATTGATTCAGAAAGTGCTTTGTTTTAATGTGGAGGTTGGTATGATAACTCGTGAAGAAAAGGCGTTTCAACTGATTGGGAATATTATTCTGATAATACTAACCGTTTTGGCCATAGCACCGTTATTTCTTGTCATTATGTCATCTGTAACGGACAATAACACCCTTGTTCGTAATGGCTATAGATTCTTCCCAGAAAAATTCAGTTGGGCAGCATATGACTATATTTTCAAGAAGAATACTCAGGTAGTAAACGCATATTGGGTATCAATTAAACTAACAGCGATTGGAACAACAGTATCACTGATTATGACCACAATGTTAGCCTACGCACTATCAAAAAGAGCTCTCCCAGGCAGAGGGATTATGACCTTTATCGTATTTTTTACGATGTTGTTCAATGGCGGACTGGTACCAACGTATATCAACTATGTCAACGTCTTTCAGATCAAAGATACGTTTTTCGCGTTGCTGATACCGGCATTGCTTATGAATGCATTCAACGTGCTGCTTATGAAATCATACTTTGTCACAAGCATTCCGGAGGAGATACTTGAATCAGCCTACATAGAAGGTTCATCTGAGATAAAAACATTCCTCTATATCGTCGTTCCCCTTGCGAAACCAATCATCGCAACAATCGGTTTATTTGTCGGTATCGCTTACTGGAATGACTGGAATAACGGTTACGTATACCTCAGTATGCGAACAGATCTATATTCTATTCAGAACCTATTGAATAGAATTGTTACGAATATTCAATTTCTAACTCAAAGCAGCGACGCGAATGCTGCGTCGATGTTGGCAGATCTTCCTACTGTCTCTGTTCGAATGTCGATGGCAATTGCGGGGGTGCTTCCTGTCTTGATCATTTACCCATTTGTTCAAAACAATTTCGTAAAGGGCATTACGCTAGGCGGCGTTAAGGGATAAAATCAGGTTATTCGCACTTAATTATATGATGGAAGGCGGGACACAACGTGAAAAAGATCGTAGATTACAGCGCTATTCGTGGATTCAACTATACACAACCTGACTGCTCTCATGACAGGCGGTTTTGGAGCCATTACAGTCATGAGATTGTAGATCGGGATATGGGGTATGCAGAGAGGCTGCACTTGAATAGTGCCAGAATTTTCCTGACATATGACAGCTATCGGCAAAACCCAGAGCAATTTCTTGCGAATGTGAAAGATTTTGTGAGGACAGCCTGGAAACATGGTGTTTCGACGAACCCAATTATCTTTCTTGGATTTCGTTTTCACCCTGAAGAAGGCCCTTGGATGGGTATGATGAGTGAGCCGGGTTTGCGGCCGCTCTCGAAAACAATAGAGGATCCATCCTGCTGGCACATTGGCGAAGAATACTTCGACGCTCTGTATCAGGCTATTGGGCATGAAGAGGGGCTTCTCTTCTGGGATATTGCCAATGAACCTGGATACACGGATAATTTTGTGACCTGGTATGACGATGAGCCTTCTTATGTTCAAGACTATCAGGGTCGTCCAAACATGGATTTGTTGCGTGAGCGACAGGAAAAAACATGGGAAATTGTCAGGCATTTCTGTAGATATGTGAAAGCAAAGGATCCTGAGCACGATATTGGTGTTGGCAATATCTTTATTTATGAGACTGAACATAGCAGGACTGCTGATCTTGTGGATGTCATTGTGTTCCATGATTACTTTGCTACCAGGAAACGGGTCCGTGAGATGCTGGACATGGCCATTGCCCTTGGCAAAAAATATGGTAAGCCTGTATTGAACAATGAAATGTGCTGCCTTTGCCGTGCAAATCCTTATGACATGTCCATTTCATTGCATAATGAGTATCAAATCGGATGGTATCTATTTGAGTTAATGATAGGGAATGACATGTGGTCTCGTGTTCATGGGGTTGTTTACCCAAATGGTACGGTCAGAGACCCTTCGATTGTTTCAGCCATTTATGGGTTCTATCGAAATCGTGGAGAGACAGCACTTCGGTCAGACGTGAACCAGGAAGACTTTGTGCAGCGGGCACTTATTCTTGCAGAGAGAACTTTGTTATCAATCCGGCAGAGTCAGCATAGAAATCACGAACATGACAAAGAAGATCTTCTGGAAGCATGTGAATATGCGGCTAACCTGCTAGAGGCCGGTGAACTTGTACCTATGGCATATCCACCCACTGCCAAGATAGAAGCTTATCGGAAGGCTGAGAATGTGGATTTGCAGGAAATTGCGGATTATCTGACAGAGCTTCTTGATGTTCTGAAGAGGGCATGTCACATCGTGAAATGATCAAACAAGCAACACAGTGTTGAGAAAGGAAACAAACTATGAATCTGAATCACAAACAACTGGATCCGCTTGTTAACCGCTCCAGAGTTGTAAAGGGGAGCCCTGCTGTTGTAGACAGAGTGCCTCACAGGATTACTCAACCAGCTGCAGATCCCGAAAACCCATACAGAAACACGCATCTGGGATTATTTCAAGACGTGATCAAAGACGAGTCTTCAGAAGAGCGTCCATATGCGTTTTATATTCCCACGACAATGAAAACTTCTGGGAATATGGTTCTGGTTATGATTCCGGGAAAAGAAGATCCAGCGGAATTTTTCCATAAGTATTCATGGCAGGAGAGTTTGGAACGCCATGCCATGACTGGGTATTTTATTAGTGCACCACGTGGTTGGAAGCTAGAAGATCCTGGGTTTGAGATTGATGTAGCAGTAAAAGTGCTTGCAGAAATGAGGTCAATGGAGTATTTTCCATGCAATGCACCCAGTGTATACTGTATGGGCTTCGGAGATGGAGCTAAAATCGCATCCATTTTTTCTATTTTATATATTTCTTACCTTGCTGCATGGAGTGCCTGGGGAGATACTGAACTTGATCCGGCACTGATTGCACAGATAGGCAATGGTCCTTCAGATTGTGATGCAAGCTTAAGAAGAGCAGATGTGGCTCTTCCCACTTACATTATTGGTGAAAAAAGCAATGTGGTATCTTTCTTCAAGAGCGCATGCCGTGTTAAGCAGGAATATCTTTATAATGGATTTGCCAGAGTGTTTCGTGAAAAGGCCAGACCAGGCACGAGCTACATCAATGATGAAGCCTGCAGTGAGGTTTGGCTTTCCAATGATGAAAGTGCAGAGCAACTCGGCGCTGATATCATCATAGAAAAGATGATTGGATTCATGTCAGGTTATCAAAGATGGGCAGGAGAAGCAAATCACTATATCAGAAGGACGATGCTTGCCGAACGTGATCTCCACCTGATCCGAACGGATAAAATCATTAATGGGTTGAAGCGCTATTGGTACACCTTTGAACCAAGTGCATATCAAAGGGGCTTACAGGATAAGTATCCGCTGGTTATTGCAATTCATGGATTCTCTTGCTCAGGAGAGTTCTTTGCACAAAACAGTGGATGGCATCGGGTTGGAGAGGAAAGAAATGCTTTTGTCGTCTATCCGACGGCATATCCATACTCCACGCCGCCAGACCCAAACCCCGGTTCTCCTGCGAGAACAGGAATTGCAACTCCTCATTGGAATTCAGGTGGATTCCGAGGTCTGGCGATTGATGACAACGGACCGGATGATGTTGATTTTTTCCGGCAACTACTGGAGATCACTCTTGAAAAATATCCTGTTGACCCAGAGAGAGTATATGTGACTGGCCATTCCAATGGATCCATGATGACTCAGCGCCTGATGCGTAAAATGCCTGAGAAGTTCGCTGGCTTTGCACCAGTAGGAGCAATGGAGTGCCGCTCAAGCAAGACAGAGCCGCCCGTGGACGGAATAAAAAGAAATGTATGGTATACCATGGGCGAGTTTGATGGCCTCGGTTGTAGCCTGGAGGGAGATAACGCGAACAATTGGACGCTTGAAATGATTTGTGAAGCAAACGGTATGAACAGCAGCATCAGAAAGAGCTATTCCACCGGAATCTATATGCACACAATAATCAGGGATGCGGAGTCTGTTCCTTTTGTGCGTTTTACCGGTGTAAAAAACTGGCCGCATACCTATTCCCCTGAACTTGCGTTCATGATATATGATGAATTCTTCTCCAGGTTCTTGCGCCATGAGGATGGTCGGCTTGAGTACTTGGCATAAAACTAAAAGGCTATTCAATTGATAAGAATGAAGCAGCAAAGACAGCCATTAGGACAAGTCTTTGCTGCTTTTCATGATTAGCTTTCTCATGCCTCGCCCTTTTCTTTATGTCTATAACTTTGGGGGGTAAGGCCAAAACTTTTCTTGAACTGGCGGTGGAAGTAAGAAATGGAGGAAAACCCGGTTTTGTAACTGATTTCCTGTAGCGAATAATCAGTGGTTGCCAACATAATCTTTGCTGCCTTCAACCGTTCTGTGATAATAAAGCTGGTTAGTGATGTCCCCCTTTTTTTGCGAAATAGGGTAGAAATATAGTCTTGGTTCATGTGTACAACATTGGCAATTAATTGCCTATTAAGGTCAGGCGAAGATAGGTTCCTTCTAATACAATCACTAATAATGTCAACAGGATCTGATAAGTTTTCTTCGTTCTGATTGAATGCAAAAAGCTCAGGGTGCATTCTTCTTCGTTTACTCTCTTTGATAGCTGACAAGAGTGCGTGCTCAAGTTGAGCTATATCCACGGGCTTGGTTAGGTATGAGTGCACATGCAACTCTATTGCGGTATGAGCATAACTAAATCGCTCATGCCCTGTCAGTATTATAACAACCGGACTTAGGCCTTGCTGATATATCCAGTTGATCAGATCAAAGCCGCTTTCCTGTGGTAATTCAATATCAGACAAAACAATATCGATATCGGGATTATCTGATATAATTTTCCTGACTGTAGAAGCACTGTAGGCAACAAACCGATGATTGATCCCCAGTTTTTCCCAACTTGTGTTTTTCAGGATATCTTCCACTATATAGTATTCATCATCTATTATCAGTATTTTCATATTGTCTCCTACTATGCGTTATGACTCCTGATATGGTATATATGGAATCCTGACATCGATTTTTGCACCATTACTTTCATGGTTTGTAAAGGAAATTGTCCCACCATGTTCTCCGTAGATCAGGTGGATTCTGTTAACAATATTGGAAAGCCCAATACCATAACCATCAGATGTTTCAGATGGATTAAGGCTGTTTATCTTCAATCTGTCCAACACATCCTGTGGGTAACCTCTTCCGGTATCATAATGAACAATATGAATAAAGCTCTTATTTTCCGGGCCGACTTCCTCCCAAACAGAGATGGTAATTGTGAGTATTTCACCCATGACCAGGTTATGCTTGATTGAGTTTTCACTTAACATCAATATCAAGCTAGGAAATATCGCTGCATTATCACAGAGATCGTTTATAGTTACCGTGTATTTTAAGCTACCCGGGTAGCGCAAATTCATGAGTTCAAAATAATTCTCGACGTGTTGAATTTCTTCAGACAAACTCACAAAGGATTTAGTAGATAGTGTATATCTCAAATGACCGGATAATGCCGCAATCACTCGTTTCATTAAGTCTCTGCTTGCATTTGTATTGGCCATGGAATAAATAGAACTCAGGCAGTTAATTAGAAAATGGGGGGAAACTTGGTTTCTCAAACTCTTCAGTTCAAATGCCTGCTTCATATATTGTTCACTAAGCACTTTATTTCTTAAATCAAATATCTTCTGGTATAGCCTTATGACTTCTGTCTGAACCTCACAGACTTCTTTACATCTGCTATCAGATTGCTGATGGCTTAAATATTCATCTTCTCCTTCTTTTAAGTTGTCGGAAATACGCCGAAGTTCAACAACTGGAATTGACATATACTTTCTCATTTTCGCAAACAGAAAAACCAAAATAATCAAATTGATAAATAATGTCATGATCAGAAAGCGATCGTAGTATGCCATGGAGGTCTGGATTTCTTTTGTTGGAATAAGGCTGATAAATGAACCATTAAAGAAGGGAAGTTCAGTATTAAGCTGAAGATATTTCTCACGGCTGATACTATCTAGTGATATTAATTTATTATTGTTGCTTGGACTATAAGAAAAGAAATCTATATATCCCTGAGGAGACATAATCTTTGTGTTCCCGTTGTTGGTCTCTATAAAGTAACTGAGAGAATTTTCAGGTAATGTTTCGTTTAGTGAATTAATCAGCGTTGAAATATTTACCCAGGCACCAGCGACACAATCATTGTAAGACGCCATACTAACGAGGTAGTAGGAACTATTCACTGGCATGATAATCCATTTCCGATATGTTTTTGTTGTGCTTTCATAGATATGGTTATATTCATCTGATCGAAGTAAATTCTTAAAATATACATGCTCACATTCGCCGGATATACGATCGAGGCTTGCAGAGACAAAACTATCTGATCTATGCGCATAAAAAAACAACCCATCCAAAGGTGATATATTGGGTAACAAAGTTGATATATATTGAGATAGATGAGATTGACTGAGTGAAACGATGAAAGAGTTATTAGTTGAAGCCAAATTGGCAAGATCAAGATTATTAAATAACACTGAAATGTAGAACTTTCTGGATGTTTCAAGTTGATTATTTAATTGATGAATCTGTTTCTCTACACTTTTTGTGTAGCTATCGGTTGTATAATAAAGGATAGTATCATGAACATAAATCAGTGTAGCCCCAATTACTAGATAAAAAATGACACATAAAATAACAAAAACACGAATCATTCCAGAGTACAGGGAATACTTCTTCTTTGGATTGTGATTCATGATATTTCTCTTTTTCACATATATTAGTATTATAAGTTGCTGCTATAAATACGTCAAGACAGTTGAATTTCACCACCAGCACGGAACCCGGCATTGCCTAATACTACCTATTATTACAAGGCTCGTGCCTATCTCCTGGAGGGCAGCACAAAGGTGATGGGCCTTGGTCAAAGGTGGTGTATGCAAAACCTTAAGCGAATTATGATGATCAGAGAACAGCCCGGAACCTCTTATGGGTGATCTCTAGAGGAGAAGGACCCATATAACAAAGCCTTGTGTTGGTTTGGGTTCTGATCAGAGATAAATACATACTAGTTTGCTCTTATAAGATCTTCAGCATCGGCATATCGTTAGCGCAGGTAAACTAAAACAATTAATGGTGTCTGGTCAGGGATTGAACTGTGAGTTATTATCGTCTACTACATGCTAGAGAAGGAGGCTAAGCTTCGCATTGTTAACATACTAAGCTTATTTGTACTGTTTGCACCGGAACATGCAGTAATCTCGTAGAATGACCAAGTCGTAACATGAAGGGTGATGTTATTTGCGACAAGATTCTTGTGCCGCCCTGTTGACACCGGCCATACTCTCATGGTAATATTGCGGAAATTTAATGTAAAATCAAGGAAGTATTTTGAAATGACATCCTGCCGACTGCATATGCTGCCTGAAGTTATTCGAAAGCGCTTGTAGCGGCGAGAGCCGGTGCAAGCGCACAGTGGCGCATCTGCACCGGCGGCGGGAGTTTGGAAATCAAGACCGTGGTGCACCCACGGTCTTTTTCTTTTATGTTTTAAGGAGGTGCTCCCATGAACCACAATGCCATTACTGTGGATAACCTGACCAAGCGGTATCGTACCCGCGTCAAGGATGAAGGACTGGGTGCCGGCATCCGGGCACTGATTCGCCCGCAATGCCGTGAGGTTGAAGCAGTGCGGGGCGTGACGTTTGCAGTGGAGCGTGGGGAGATGCTGGCGTTTATCGGTCCCAACGGAGCGGGCAAATCTACGACGATCAAGATGATGACGGGCATTCTGCACCCCACTTCGGGTCAGTTGCAGGTGTTGGGCTACGACCCTGTCCGCCAGCGGCGCTTGCTGTGCCCGCGCATCGGCACGGTGTTCGGCCAGCGCTCCCAGCTGTGGATGCACTTGCCTCCGGTGGATAGCTTTGCGATGATCGGCGCCATTTATGAGATCCCCGATGATGTGCGCCGCAAAAGGGTAGATGAGCTGGCCCAACGCTTTGACCTGGGAAGCTTTTTAAACACTCCTGTGAGAAAGCTGTCGCTGGGCCAAAGGGTGCGCTGCGAGATCGCCGCGTCACTGCTCTATGAGCCCGATGTCTTGTTCCTGGATGAACCCACCATCGGCTTGGATGTGGTGGTCAAGCAAGCCATCCGGGAGCTCATACTGCAATGGAACGCCGAGCGGGGTGTCACGGTGTTTTTGACCAGCCACGACCCTGGCGATGTGGAGCGTATCTGCCGCCGGGCGGTGGTGATCGACCATGGCAGCATCGTGCTGGACCAGAGTGTGGACAGCCTTAAGGTCAACTATCTTAACCGTAAGGTTATCGAGGTGAAGTTTGCCGAGCCCAAGTGCATGGTTCCCATGGCCGGTGTGACCGCAGAGGGGCAGGGTGCCCAATGGCGGCTCACTGTGGACACGCTGAGCCGTCCCATCGGCGAGGTGATCCAGGCAGTGACGGCTGCCGGCGGCGTGGCAGACATCACTGTCATCGATCCGCCCATGGAGGAGATCATCGCCGCCATCTTCACCGCAAAGGAGGCCTCGGCATGAGCACCTTGCGCAAGTATGCTGCCATCACCCGCATCAACATGCAGAACGCCTTTGTCTACCGTGGTCAGGTGGCAGGGTCCCTTCTGCTCTACACGCTGTTTATCTATGTGTTCTACAGCCTGTGGAAGGCGATCATCCGAGGCGGCGAGGTGCAAAGCTATACTCATGCCCAGGTGGTGTGGTACCTGATTTGCACGGAGCTCATCCTGATGGGTGCCCGGTCCAATGTTGTTGGCCAGGTCAATGAGGACGTGAAGACTGGCGCTCTGGCCTATACGCTGGGCCGCCCGCTGCACTATATCGCCTTCCAGGCATCCTCCATACTGGGCAGCGTGCTGGTCAACCTCACATTTTTCGGCGGCTTGGCGTTGGTGCTGGGGTTTGTCTTTGCCGGGCCGATTCCGGGGTTTGCCTGGTGGGCACTGCCGATGATGCTGCTGAGCGGGTTTCTGGGCATAGCGCTGCAGTTCTGCTTCCATATGGCCATCGGCCTGACCGCCTTCCGCTTGGAAGACAACACCGGTATCTATCTGATTTTCCAAAAGTTCGTCTTTATGCTGGGGGCGCTTCTGCCGGTGGAGATATTGCCCAAATGGCTGCAGGGAGCGGCGCGGCTGCTGCCCTTCTCCTACGTGGCCTGGGCTCCGGCCCGGTTGACGGTGGCCTTTTCCTGGCAGTTGTTTGCCCAGGTGGTGCCGATGCAGGTGCTGTGGTTAGCGCTCACGCTGGCAACGGCACTGGCACTGTTTCGGTCCGGCGCTCGCAATTTGCAGGCAAACGGAGGTTGACTTGATGAAAAAGCATATAAAGATCTTGCTGCGATATTTCCAGGTCAACCTGGCCTCCGCGATGGAATACCGGGCCAGTTTTTTCTCCCAGGCCTTTGGGATGCTGCTGTCCAATGCCACGTTCGTGCTGTTCTGGTGGGTGCTTTTCCAACAGGTCAACAGCGATATCGGCGGATATGGCTTCCGGGATGTCATGTTTATCTGGGCACTTGTCAGCTCCGCCTTCGGTCTTGGCGATGTGCTCTTTGGCAACACCCGCCAGCTATCGCGGCTCATTATCACCGGTGAGCTGGATACCTTCCTGCTGCAGCCCTGCAACTTGCTTGTCAACGTGTGCTGCGCCCGAACATCGCTGTCGGCCTATGGCGACCTGGCTTATGGCTTCGTACTGCTGGCGCTCACTCAAGGGGGAGACGGTCAGGCATGGCTGTTTTTCCTGCTCGGCGTGCCCATCGGCGCGCTGCTGATGACGGCGTTGGCCATCACGATGCACTCGCTGACCTTCTATCTGGGCGACGTATCGCTGGTTGGGATGTTATCCACGGAGTTTGTGCTTAACTTCAGCCTATACCCTGAGGGTATTTATCCGGCGGCTATCCGTGCGGTGATGTATTCGCTGATTCCGGCTGCGTTCATCGTGCACGTGCCGCTGCGGCTGGCCCGCAGCTTCGATCCGGCCTGGCTGGCGCTGTGGCTGGCAGCAGCCGCTACCTATTGCGCGCTGTCGGCATGGTTTTTCCACCGCAGCCTGCGCCGTTATGAGTCCGGTAACGTTATCGTGACAAGAGTATAACACTTCTCGATGACGAGACCGCCGCAAGAGAAAAACCGTCTTTCCCACGCACTATTATTGTTGAGCAATTTTATACCCCTATATGCACCATGCACCCGGCCACTCACAGCCGGGTGCATTGCCATTACTTTTACCAATATAAATGGTATTAGAGGCGGCTGTCGTGGTGATATGGAGTGATGTATTATCTTTAGGAAAACGTGTCATTTTCGCATTCTCTGAATGGATTGATTAGCTTTTACCTTTACGCTATTGACAGTCACTGTTTCTGGAGTAGTGGTTTATGTTGCGTGTTATTAACATTTCTTTGCTCTACGACTGTGAGTCCAGCTCCAGCTGTATGCTACAAACATGTCAACGTTTTCGGACAGTGATGTGGCGCATCCACTGTGACGTGACGTCGGACATACACAATTCATCGGCGATGCCGTAGAAGGAGCTCGGTTTATGTGACGACAGGATTATTCACACGCCGCCCTTGCTGCACTGCAGATACTGATCATGGTCAGCTAGCTAACCTCAGCAGTTCCGCGCGAGCCACGTGCAGTGCTCATCTCTTCGGCTTCAATGCAAACCCCGCTGTAAAGCATGCATATCCTAATTGCATTACGCTGCCCACGGCCAACAATTTTAGTATATAATGGTTGCACAAATTTCGCGGGAGGCATTCATTGAACAAGCAGGATATTTCAGCATTGCGAAAAGAATTCAAAGTTGACGGTTCGTACTTGGAGATCATGCAAATTTACAGTGTATTCATTGAGGCGCAGTCCAGAGAGGCCATTCACAGGGAGGGCGGCCTGTTTGAAACGAGAGAGGACGAGGTGCAGGAGCTGTTCCTGGGCAACTTCAAAAAGCTGCTGACGGGCAGCCTGGATTCCAAGGTCTTCGAATTGCGGTTCAACCCGAGCGAAGATGAAGAATCCGGCCAGCGACTTCTCTACGGCTTTCTGAAAAATGAGTCCATTGAGGAATTCGTCGCGATTGCGGACAAGGTAATCGCCAAGATAGCGGAAGTCTATTCTTATGAGAGCGACGTTGTGATCAACTTCATCAAGGCTCAGTATCGCAAAGCCTATAAAAAGAAGGACAGCCAACTGGGCGCGTCGGACGACGGAGCGGGTTTCGACGATACACAATACGCCCACGAGTTCGTGATGTGCAGCATCAACAAAGCCGCCGCCCCGAAGCGCGTGCTCCGGTTCGACCCCCCGAGTGGGATCTTCACCGCAAGCTCCGCGCTGGAGATCGTGGTCAACCTGGACTCGCCGCTGGAAGGGTTCATGTTCCCCGCCTTCACTGACAACCTCTCGGACGTGAACAGCGTGATCTACTACACCGCAAAGGCCAACCAGCGGAACGTCCCGTTCATTGAGACGGTGCTTGACTGCTCCTGCACGCTGTCCGCCAGTGAGGAAAAAGGTAAGTTCGATGAAATCATCAAGGCCGCCGTGGGCGAAAAGGCAACGTCCGAGACGATCAAAGGCATCTATGAGCAGATCAACGACACGATTGCCTATGCGAGCGAAGAGGAGACCCCGACCGTCTCCATGAGGGCGATCGAGACGATCCTGAAGGACAACGGGGTGGATACATCCGCTTTTGAAACAATCTATTCGGATATCACCGGCGAAGGTTTTGATTTCAAGGCCACCAACATCATCCCGGACTACAGATCGAAATCGCTGAAGATCGAAACGACCAACGCGGATATTGCGATCAGCCCCCAGAACCTGAACGCATTGAAAATGGTGACGGATAGCCGGGGGGTCAAGTGCCTGCTCATTGAGGTAGGGGAGGACGTGGAAATCAACGGGGTGGTGCTTGCGACGGAGCCGATATAGAAACAACGTTGATGTTAGTTGTGGCTCGTGTTATAAAGAGGTAACCCATAATCAGCTTTTTGAATATCGCGTTATTTATCAACCCCCTGTTCTCTAGAGCAGGGGGTTCAGTTGCGTATTATTAACACCTCGCACCCACTGGAGAGAGTGATTGAGCTTCGTGTCATTAACAAACCAATGTAAGGAATTTAAGAGATATCGAATTCAGTTCCCCCAAACCACCTGAATTGACGTTACAGACCGCCATATATATAATCTAGTCAATGTTTACAGCGTCATTCTTTCTGCACCTTTCAGGAGCAGGAGACAATGTAGCGGCGGATGTTTCCGGCGGCATGGCGGCTCACAGAAAGGAATCAAATCAATATGGATAAAATCCTGCTTCTAACCACGGGTGGAACCATCATGTCCGAGCCCAGCGACCGGGGCTATACACCTACTCTAAGCGGACCGGAGATTACGAAATATCTGGGGCCCATCCGGGGGGATGTTGAGGTCCAGACAAAAAATATCCTGCAACTCGATAGTTCGAACATCCAACCTGAAGAATGGCAGCTCATCGCCCGGAGTATAGACGACTCCTTCCGGCAATTTGACGGCGTTGTGGTTACGCATGGCACGGACACCATGGCCTATACCGCATCGATGCTGTCCTACATGCTGCGCAATATTCCGGTTCCAATCGTGCTTACGGGCTCCCAGTTGCCCATCTGGCATCCGCTTTCCGACGCCCCCGGCAACCTGGCCTGCGCGTTCGCAATGGCCGCGAACCGGCGCCCCGGCGTCTTTGTCGCCTTCGACCACGCGGTCATCCTGGGTACGCGCGCTGTGAAGGTGCGCACGACAGGATTTCACGCCTTTGAAAGCATCAACTACCCTTACGTGGGTACAATTGATTCCAACGGCCTTGTCGTCAACGATTCGGTCCTTCCGAACGCAAGCGGCGCTTATACGCTTTCGGACCGGCTCGAAACCAAGGTGGCGCTGATGAAAATCGTACCCGGATTCAATCCGGAGCTTTTGGAACGGTTGCTCGATATGAAATACCGCGGAGTTGTCGTGGAAGCTTTCGGCATCGGCGGCATGCACTTTATCCGCAGGAACCTGGTGGAAGAGCTTGGCAAGCTGGTCAAGAACGGCATTTCCGTCGTGGTCTGCAGCCAGTGCCTGTACGAAAAAAGCGACTTTTCGGTTTATGAAACCGGCAGGGGCGCATTGGAGAACGGAGTGATCCCCGGCCAGGATATGACGACCGAGGCAGCGATCACCAAACTCATGTGGGTGCTCGGGCAGACGGATGAACCCGATGCAATCCGGCGAACGTTCACAATGAATATCGCGGGAGAAATATTTGAATAGATGTTTCATCGCCATAATGCCTAAATGTGTTTTAAGCTTAGTAATAAAATAGCATGAGTTAATAATCGGATAGATTATGACCATAACGAAAGGTAGCCTAAGAGCAGGAGGGTAGCACACAAGCCCAGTTATCCTGGGCTTTTCGTTGTATCGCCGGATTGTGATGTGGTTGAAGATAAGGTCTACTTTTGAAAGAAATGCTAGCCTATTCAGCTTTGCTCCTTTGCCTCCGTTGCAGGTGCCGGCTTTGGCTTCCTGACTCGTCGCCTCCGATTGGCTGGCCGGGCTTTCTCTGCGGGTACTGAATTCTCCGTTGGTTGGGGAGCCGCGTTTTGAACGGTCTCCTTGCCAGTTTCCTTACCCATCTCCACCTTGGTGTGGTGCTGGATGCGCTTCATCTGCTTGGCTTCCTTACCCAGCACCAGTGTAATCGCCTTACCTGTGTTGCCGGCCCGGCCGGTGCGGCCAATGCGGTGCACATAATGCTCGGCATTCTTCGGTACGTCGTAGTTGAACACCATGTCCACACCGGAAATGTCCAGGCCGCGGGCGGCGATGTCGGTAGCCACCAGCACGCTCAGCGTCCTGGTGCGGAACCGCATCATGATGTTGTCGCGGCGGCTTTGATCCATATCACCGTGCAGGCCCTCAGTGCGGAAGCCCATGCGTTTAAGGCTACGGGAAATCTCATCCACCTTGTGCTTGGTGTTGCAGAACACCAGGCTCAGCCTGGGCTTATGCTTGCGTAGCAGGTTTGCCAGCTCCGCAACCTTGGACTTCTCCGTGGTCTCCAGATAGCTCTGCTCAATGGCCGGCACCACCAGCGCCTGATTCTCAATCGTGATGAACTCAGGTTCCTTCTGATACTGCTTGGCCAGATCCAGGATCTCCTTGGGCATTGTGGCGGAAAACATCAGTGTCTGGCGCTTGCTGGATGTGTAGGACAGGATCTCCTCAATGTCTTCCCGGAACCCCATATCCAGCATTTCGTCGGCTTCGTCCAGCGTGACGATCTTCACGTGGAAGAACCGCACGGTTCGCCGCCGCAGGTGGTCCAGCACCCGGCCCGGTGTGCCCACGATCACCTGCACACCGCCTTGCTGCAGCTTGCGGATCTGGCTTTCCATGTGGGTGCCGCCATAGACGGCTACGACGGAGAAGCCTTCCAGATGCTGTGAGAATTGCGTGACGGCGTCTGTAATCTGCTGGGCCAGTTCACGGGTGGGGCATAGCACCAGCGCCTGCACTTCTTTGCTCGTGAGGTCCAGCTTTTCCAGGATCGGCATTGCGAACGCCGCTGTTTTGCCGGTACCCGTCTGCGCCTGGCCGATGACGTCACGGCCTTCCAGGATCAACGGGATTGCTTTTTCCTGGATTGGGGTGGGCTGCTCGTACCCGATGGCAGCGGCTGTTTCGTTCATTTTGTCTGATAGTTGGGGGATAAAGGTCATGTTGTCCGTTCTTCTTCCTTGTTACTTGTCAGTATACATATACCCACCGCATCGAGTTGATAACCTCGCCACAGTAGAGGATATTCAAGAAAAAGGCCCTGCCTTAGCGGCAGGACCTTTCATTTGGTGCGGTCAGTGGGACTTGAACCCACACAGGGAGCCCTATACGCCCCTCAAACGTACGCGTCTGCCAGTTCCGCCATGACCGCAAATCAGGCGTGCCAAAATATTATATAATCTTGCAATTCCATTGTCAAATGGATTTTCAAACCACAATCCGATTTGTTGCATATTCTCCCCGAGAATCGGATTGACAGGGATGGGTTTGTTGGTTTATAATAAATTCCACGCGTCGGAAATGTGTTGGGAATAGGGGAGCATAGCTCAGCTGGTAGAGCATTCGGTTTACATCCGACAGGTCGTAGGTTCGAGTCCTACTGTTCCCACCAGATATGCCTCGGTAGCTCAGTCGGTAGAGCAAGGGACTGAAAATCCCTGTGTCGACAGTTCGATTCTGTCCTGAGGCACCACGTGCGGGAGTAGCTCAATGGCTAGAGCGTCGCCTTGCCATGGCGAAGGTTGCGGGTTCGAGTCCCGTCTCCCGCTCCATTATGTAATTGACTATGGCGCCATAGCCAAGTGGTAAGGCAGAGGTCTGCAAAACCTCTATTCTCCAGTTCGAGTCTGGATGGCGCCTCCAATTGGAAAGCTCTGAAACATTGTTTCAGAGCTTTTTTCATGAAGTGTGCCGCGCGGTAAATCATAAAATCAACCTGTCAAAAAAATATAAACTTGATATAATAAAGCTTAGTGATATATGACTTTTTATAGAATGGTGAATTTATGACATACAAATATGAGCCACTTAACTGCTATTTGCTTAACTCGACGGCTGATCAGGTTACATTGCGTTTTGATGAAATCAATAAAATACTCAATTCTGACCTTCCTCCATGTTTATCAGGGAAAGGATATGCTAAAAGGTTGCTTTGGAATAATAGTGTAAGAAATTATGCAACACGAAGTTGGCTTGAGGCGGGGTATGTCTTTCTAGAATATGATAGGGTAGGTTCCACCGTAACGTTTAGGAGAGCTATTAGCGAAGCAAAAGGTTACCTGGATGATAAAAACGTTTATCTTTTGGATCGGGCCAATAAGTCTGTAGTCAAGTAGACTTTCGACTTATATGCAATATATTCGGCAAGTACCGCTCCCTTGACTGCCATTGTCAACGGTGGTAAACTACCAAGGTGACTTGCCGAAGTGGCGAAATTGGCAGACGCAAGGGACTTAAAATCCCTCGGGGCGACCCGTGCCGGTTCGAGCCCGGCCTTCGGCACCAACGTGAACTTCCTGTCGACCAGGAAGTTCTATTTATCTGACCTGCTCACATATTCGTTATTTGATTGATCTTTAGTGGTTTTACCGTTATAATGCTTGGCATAACACTGTTTGGAGGCTAGATGGGCGTTTTTCGGCAGCTCCAAAACAGGAATACAAGGCTCTTGATGTCTGCACAGTTCATTTCCGAATTGGGGAGTGTGATGCAGACATTTGCTCTGTCCTTATATGTTTATACCAAGACCAATTCGGATATCGCATTTGCTTCTGTGCTGGCTGTCGCTGTGCTGCCCAGACTGATGGGCCCATTCTCCGGAGTGGTTACAGACCGGATTGACCGGCGGCGGTTGATGGTGATCCTGGATGTCATCGCCGGTTGTGTCACGCTTGTGTTCGCGCTGTGGCACCAATTTGTGATCGCGCTGCCACTGGCCAGTGTTTATGCCTTTGTACTTTTGCTATCTGCGGCGCAGACTTTTTATGACCCCACGAACAATGCCATCATCCCCGAGATCGTGGAGGATAGCCAGCTTAAGGATACCAACATCTTGGGTTCCATGGTGTCCAGCTTCGCGCTCATTCTGGGCCCTGTGGTTGCTTCGATGCCGTTTTTGCATCCTGGAGATGACAACGGGCTCTTATTAATCATGCTGGTTAACTGCTGCAGTTTCTTCCTGGCTGCATTTATTGAATCCCGACTGAAGAACAAGAGCGCGATTCAGGGTAAGCCCGGTGGACACGAAACGCTATGGGCTTCTATGCGCGTCGGCTTGGACACGATTTTTCACAACAAGGAGCTTGTGATGATCGTGGTACTGAGCATCGCGTCCAACTTTGCGCTGTATCCGGTGTTTTCGGTGGGTGTTTCCATCATCATGTTCAAGGACGTGGGCGTGACCAGTGAGCTTTTCGGCATTTCCAGATCCATCCTGTATATAGGACCAATCGCAGGTTCTTTGCTGGCTTCCGCGATCATGAAAAAGCTGGACTATCGAAGGCTGCTCACAAAGGTGTTCCTGCTAGACGGTGTGCTCCTTGTTTTAATGGCTGCCACGCTGCTGCTCGGGCATCTGGCCGGAGACAGGCGCGTGATGGTGCAATTTTTGCTGATTAATCTCACGGCGTTGTGTATTGTGGCCTCCATCGTGACAGCCAGCATCGCCGTCACAACCGCCATGCAGCGCATTGTGCCAGGGCACCTGATGGGCCGGGTGGTTGGGGTGGATGCTTCATTATGCATGCTGGCTATTCCTGTCGGGCAGATGCTGTTCAGCATCTTGTCAGATAATCTGGGTTCGTGGGTCGCGCTGGTGTTATATGCGGCAATTGCGGTGACTGCTGCATTGGTCGGCTGGCGGCAATACAATCATATGGCACGAGGTGAGCACGATATATCTGGAGCAGGTCCGGGCCAAAATCCGTCAATCAGCGGAGGATAGCCACGCCGCCAGCACGTCAAGCACCTTGTTATATTGGCATTCGCCGTGGGTATGCACGATGAAGTCGGCATTCTGGCGAGTCGGACTGATAAATCTCTGATACATGGGCTTGACTGTTGTAACATATTGTGTGTATACCGATTGTGCTGAGCGGTTCCGCTCGATCATATCGCGCATAAGCCTGCGCGCAAATTGCAAATCATCATCCACATCCACATAAATCTTCAAGTCAGACAGCTCTAGAACCTCTTGGAAATACAGCGCAAAGATCCCTTCCAGGATGAGAATATTTGTACCCCCCAACAGCTCGCTCTCCGGGCATCGGCGATGGACTGTAAAATCATATTTTGGAACTTGCACAGGTCGCCCGGCTGCCAACTCCCGCACGCAGTGTGCCAACAGTGGCACATCCATCGAATCGGGATGGTCATAATTGAACTGGCAGCGGGTGTCAAAATCCAGCTCAGGGTGATCGGCATAAAACCGGTCCAAACTCAGATGCAGGCAGCTGCCCGAGCCGATACGCTTGATCAGCCGCTCTGCGAATGTGGTTTTTCCAGAGCCGGAACCTCCGCCAATGGCAATTACTGGCATCGGTCAACCTCCAGAAGACTGCAGTTTATCAAGTTCTGAAAGCCACACAGCTGCCGATGCGTCGGATGGCATGCGCCAGTCACCGCGGGGTGACAGAGCCACAGAGCCTACACGGGGGCCGTCTGGCATACAAGAACGCTTGAACTGCTGGCTGAAGAACCGTCTTGCAAAGATGCCCAATGTCTTTTTCATAAGCGCTGCATCATATTTACTGCCGAATGCATTGCCCGCCAGCAGTAGCAGCTTCGCCGGGCCGGCGCCGCCTTCCATCATGTGGTAGAGGAAGAAGTCATGCAACTCATACGGCCCCAGGATCTCCTCGGTGCGCTGGCTGATCTCACCATCCTTGGAGGGGATCAATTCCGGTGTGACCGGCGTATCCAGTATGTCGGCTGCGATTTCTGCCACATGGCCGCTGAAGCTGTGGGTGCTGAGCCACTTCACCAGGTGTCGCACCAATGTCTTTGGCACACCTGCGTTCACATTATACATGGACATGTGGTCGCCGTTGTAGGTGCTCCAGCCCAGCGCCGCCTCGGATAGGTCGCCGGTGCCCAGCGCCAGCGCGCCAATCCTGTTGCAGTAATCCATCAGGATCTGCGTGCGCTCGCGGGCCTGGCAGTTTTCATAAGCCACGTCGTGGTTGGCCGGGTCCTGCCCGATGTCCTGGAAATGCTGCGTCACTGCAGCCGTGATGTCAATGTCCAACACTGTGCAGCCCAGTTCCTGCATTAGGCCAAGAGCATTGTTTTTAGTTCGTGTGCCGGTGCCGAAGCCCGGAAGCGTCAGCGCATGCAGCCCCGACGACTCCCAGCCCTGCTCTCGGAAGAGTCGTGCGGCCACCAGCAGCGTCAGCGCCGAGTCGAGCCCGCCAGACACGTTAACGGCTGCTTTCCTCAACCCAGTGTGCTCCATGCGCTTTTTGAGTGAAGCCACCTGTATGGCAGTGATCTCCTCGCTGCGGGCTTCCTGCTCAGCGCCGCCGGGCACGAATGGCAGGGGGTGGTAGGAGCGGAGCAGCGGCAACCGTGCGGAGGTGTTCAGCTCAAATGCAACTGTCTTGCCCTGGGGTCGTTCATAATCGGCAAAGAACGTGCCGCTGCGGCCCCGCAGGTATGCAAGCCTGCCGGTGTCGATGTCAGAAATGGTGAGCTCACCAGCGCGGAACCGTCTGCCCTCGGTCAAGATGCGGCCGTTTTCCGCGATGGCAGTGTAGCCGCCAAAGACCATGTCAGTGGTTGATTCATCAGGACCGGCCCCGGCGTACACATAGCCGGAAATGCACCGGCCCGATTGCTGCGCGATCAGGCTTTTACGATATTCATGTTTTGTCACGGCCTCGTCACTGGCAGAGGGGTTCAGCGTCAGCAGTGCGCCGCGCTGCGAGAGCCTTCCCGACGGCGGGTTAGGCACCCAGAGATCTTCACAGATCTCAACACAGAAAACAAGCCTTCCGCAGCTGGACTCAAACACTATGTCGTCACCGAATAGCACCTGTTTGCCGGCGATGTCTAGCATAAAATCCGTGCCCCTGCCGGATCCAAACCAGCGGGCTTCGTAGTATTCCTTATAGTTGGGCAAATGAATCTTTGGCACAATGCCCAGCACCTTGCCGCCCTGCACGGCAGCAGCGCAGTTGTAGAGCCTGCCTTTCACGTTCAACGGCAACCCAACGAGCGCAACGATATTTTTGCATGCGGTGGCAATTCGGATCAGCCCATCCAGCGCCGCCCGCTGGAGCGCTGGCTGCAAAAACAGATCTCCGCAGGTATAACCGGTAATGGATAGCTCCGGGAACACCACCACAGCGGCCCCGGCCACTGCTGCCTGGTTGGCCATTTCAATGATCTGCTCCACGTTATAGGTAGTGTCGCCCACCTTCAGCCTCGGCGAGGCTGCGGCAACCCTTACAAAATCATAGTTGATCAGCATGGAACCCTCGGCGTTTGTGTTTTGCATTATTATACCATAACCCTTGTTGAGAAAACAAAAGTTGTGCGTTTACCCCAAATTAATCAAAAAAGAAGCCCACTGATATATAAAGCTTTATGTGCCAATTCTGGCGCAAAACCATCTCGCCACAGTCTGAGTGATTTACTGATATTTTATTATTTGGTACACTACAAAAAAAGAGTCTGGGAGGACTGACAATGGGCTTTCTCAATGGTTTACTGGGTAATTTGAGCGAACAGACACCGGATTCGCTGCGCAAGGAGTTTGGGGCATACCTGTCTCAAAATGAGAGCATTCAAACAGGCTTTAAGCTGATTCGGGATGTCATGATTATTACTGATCGCCGCATTCTTTTCTTTGATAAGCAAGGAGCGACGGGCCAAAAAATGCGTGTGGCTTCCATTTACCTTCACACGATCGTGGATGTCACTGCGGAAACAGCGGGATTCGGGCTGGATGACAGCGAGATAACTATCATCTATATGACCAACACATTCTTAGCTTCGCACAACCCTTCATATGCTGCCAGGAAATTCGAGTTCCCAAAGAAGTATAACATTTCTGCCTTATACCTGATGCTGGAGGATCTAGCATTTCAGAATCGCATGTCCATCAACGGCATGCAAAAGTAACAGGCTGGTAGGGGAATCCTTGCGATGCTCCTGCAACGGAGCATATTACCAGGGCAAAATTTTGTTGTACATTAGCTGTATAGAACATTGACTTACTTTGACCAATGATGTACAATTTGGATAGGGAGCGCCGCCGCTTTCGCGGTGGAAGCAGTTCAGAAAGGGGTGAAACCGCCGTTTACAAGGAATATCTGGATTGAAATTGTATGGTTGTTATGATATAGTATCTTGGATATTCCCTGAAATGGCATAGCCAAGAAATACAATAACTTTGTTGAGTTTCACAGGAGGAAGACCCAGATGACCGTAACCATGGAAAAGACAGGCGCCAACCAGGCAAAACTGACAATCACCATTGACAATGATGCATACAACGAGGCGATGCAGAAGGCTTATCTGATCGTCCGCAACAAGGTGAACCTCCCCGGTTTCCGCAAGGGCAAGGCGCCCCGGCAGGTCATCGAGAGCTTCTATTCCGAGGCTGTTTTTTATGACGATGCATGCAACATCGCAATCCCCGAGGCCTATGACAAGGCCATTGCAGAGCAGGGTTTGTTTGCTGTGGACCAGCCTGATATCGACGTGACGGAGATCGGCAGTGGCAAGGGCATCACCTTCACCGCCGTGGTCACGCTGAAGCCTGAAGTGGAGTTGGGCCAGTATAAGGGCCTGGAAGCCAAGAAGGAAGAATACCCGGTGACCGAAGAAAGCGTGGACGCGGAGTTGAAAGCCGCCCAGGAGCGCGTAGCCCGTTGGGTAGAGGCCGACCGGCCCATCCAGAACGGAGACCGCATCATGCTGGACTATAGCGGCTCTGTGGACGGTGTGCAGTTCCCCGGCGGCACGGCGGAAAACCAGCCTTTGGAAATCGGTTCCGGCCGTTTCATCCCCGGTTTCGAGGAGCAGTTGGTGGGCGTCTCTCTGAATGAGGAGCGCGACATCGAAGTGAAGTTCCCCGATGAGTATCATTCCGAGGAGCTGGCCGGTAAGCAAGCTGTGTTCCATGTGAAGATTCGTGAGATCAAGGGCAAAGAAGTGCCGGCCATCGATGATGAGTTCGCTAAGGATGTGAGCGAGTTTGACACGCTCGAGGAATACAAAGCCAGCATCCGGACCAAACTCACCGAAAGCAACGAGCACCGCGCCGAGCATGAGTTTGAAGACAAGCTCGTGGAGCTGGCCGTTGCCAACGCAGCCGTGGAAATCCCTCAGGTGATGATTGACCGCCAGGCTGACCGTATGGCCCACGAGTTTGAATACCGCATGGCCTATCAGGGCATAAAAATGGAGGACTATCTCCGGATGACCGGCATGCAGCGCTCCGACATCCTGGATCGCTACAAGGAAGAAGCCGCCAAATCGGTGAGGACTTCGCTGGTGCTGGAGGCCATCCGCAAGGCAGAGGGCATTGAGGCTTCCGAAGAGGAAGTGGAGCAGGAGCTTGCCAAGATGGCCGAGGCCCGCAAGCAAACCGTGGAAGACATCAAGAAGAATTTCTCCGATGAGGATAAGGACTACCTCAAGGACAATATAATAATGCAGAAGACCATCAAGCTTTTGGCGGACAACGCTGCCAACTGATTGATCCTGGGGAAAGGAGAAAACAATGGGATTGGTTCCGATTGTTGTGGAACAAACCAACAGGGGCGAGCGCTCCTATGATATCTATTCTAGGCTTCTCAACGACCGCATTGTGTTTGTGACCGGCGAGGTGGAAGACCATATGGCCAACCTCGTGGTCGCTCAGCTGCTGTATCTAGAGGCGATGGATCCCGCCAAGGACATCTTCCTCTACATCAACAGCCCCGGCGGCTCGATTTCTGCCGGTATGGCGATTTATGACACCATGCAATATGTGAAGTGCGACGTGAGCACGATCTGTGTGGGCATGGCGGCCAGCATGGGCGCGTTTCTGCTGGCAGCCGGTGCCAAGGGCAAGCGCAAGGCGCTGCCCAACGCCGAGATCATGATCCACCAACCCAGCGGCGGCGCCCGCGGCCAGGCCACGGACATTGCCATTCACGCGGAGCATATACTGAAAACAAAGAAGAAGATGAACGAGCTCCTGGCTGGCATGACCGGCCAGCCAATCACCCGTATCGAGAAGGATGTGGAGCGCGACTTCTTCATGGCCAGCGCCGAGGCGTTGGAGTATGGCCTGATCGACGAAGTGCTCACCAACCACTGACCGGCAAAGGAGACCACATGCCGAAAAATGATGACAAGAACCAAGTGAAGTGCTCGTTCTGCGGCAAGGCCCAGGACCAGGTGCGGCGCGTCGTGGCAGGCCCCGGCGTCTACATCTGTGACGAGTGCATCGAGCTTTGCCAGGAGATCATCGACGAGGACTTCACCTCGCCGGCCACCACAGAGCTCAAGAACATTCCCAAACCCAAGGAGATCAAGGCAATCCTGGATGATTTCGTGATCGGCCAGGATGACGCGAAAAAGTCTCTGGCGGTGGCGGTATACAACCACTACAAGCGCATCAGCCACGGTGACAAGAACAAAGACGTGGAGCTGCAGAAGTCCAACATCGTGATGCTGGGGCCCACCGGCTGCGGCAAGACGATGCTGGCCGAGACGCTGGCCCGCATTCTGGAGGTGCCCTTCGCCATCGCCGATGCCACCAGCCTCACAGAGGCAGGCTATGTGGGCGAAGACGTGGAGAACATCCTTCTGAAGCTCATTCAGGCTGCCGACTATGATGTGGAGAAGGCCGAAAAGGGTATCATTTACATCGACGAAATCGACAAGATCGCCCGTAAGTCGGAGAACCCGTCCATCACCCGCGACGTGTCCGGCGAGGGTGTGCAGCAGGCGCTGCTGAAGATCCTCGAGGGCACCACGGCCAGCGTGCCTCCGCAGGGCGGCCGCAAGCACCCGCATCAGGAGTTCATCCAGATTGACACCACGAACATCCTGTTCATCTGCGGCGGCGCGTTTGACGGCATCGAGAAGATCATCGAGAACCGCACCGGCAAAAAAACGATGGGGTTTGGCGCCGAGGTGAAGTCCAAGGAAGACAAGGACATCGGCGAGATCCTCAAAAACATCCTGCCGGAAGACCTGCTAAAGTTTGGGCTGATCCCCGAGTTTGTGGGCCGCGTGCCGATCATCGTCACGCTGCACGGCCTGGACGAAAAGGCACTGCTGCGCATCCTCACCGAGCCCCGCAACGCGTTGGTCAAGCAGTACAAGCGGCTGTTTGAGATGGACAATGTGGAGTTGGTGATCGAGGAAGAAGCACTGAAAGCGGTGGCGAAGAAAGCGCTTGAGCGCAAAACCGGCGCCCGCGGCCTGCGCGCGATCCTCGAAAAGGTGATGATGGACGTGATGTTTGACATCCCGTCCAGGCAGGATGTGGAGATGTGCCGCGTTACCAGAGAGTGCGTGGAGCAAACCAGCTGCATGCCGGAGATCCGGTTGGCGCCGAAGAAGATCAAGAAGGCGCTGCTGGAAGAGAATGTGATAGACAAGCCGATTGCATAACTAATAGTATTAAGGACTTAAGAGAACCGCATATTTGCGGTTCTCATTTATTATGCCACGTAATTGTTTCGGGAACATTGATCCCACTATTTGATAAATATTGTCGTTTTAGGCGTAATAGATAAGAATCAGGTCTACTTCTTTCAATATAGTTCGAGTATAACTTATTAACTAGATGGAAAAAGAAATTTCCATATATAGATGAAATCTTTATTTTGTAATTTAGATCAGCATCATTATTAAAGCATAGGAGCTCACTAATATTATCTTCAAGATTGAATCTCGGTGCATAATACCTAAATGAATTACACAATGAATTATATCCATAGATCGGTTGATAATTTATCATATTCCTTAGGGAGGAAACGAAATTCGGTTTGTATGAGATGCAAATCTGCTTTAATGATTCATAGATTGTTGACTCATCGTCCTTATTAGGATGCAATGCAATTTGATTAATAAAATTTGATAAAGATATCCACGTCTGCTCATGCGAGTCTCTACTTGATTTTGTTATCTCAACTTCAATATCCCCCCAAGCAGTTTCGTTGGTCATAAACAAATAGTTCCCACTATTAATACTTATGGGTTGCGTTGTAATAGTCATAATAACTGATTCGATACACTTAGCTTCATCTGAAGTTAAGTATATATTTCCTGTAAAAAGAAACCGTAAAAAGGACGTAACAGCAAAGAAATTCAAATAGTATTGAGAGACTATATTCCAACAATTAGACATCAAATCCCTTGACCTAGTTATATTTATGTATTGCATCAGAGTTCTTATATAAAAGCACTCGATATCACCAAGAATACCTTTATAGAATACATCACGGTCGAATAAAACTTTGTATGAATTAGTGCCTATATTTGTTACATCTTTAATATCATTCATTAGAATAGCTTTTATATTATTGTAAGGTAAGCTACTTGATATCACTTTATATGGCACTAGTTCAGGTATATAATCATTTTGTAGCTTTATATATTTTGACCCATATATAATCATCAGTCAAACATATCCTCATTAATATAGTACTTATTGAGTTCAATTCTCATGTCTTTAGCGATACGCAGAATTGTAGCATTATTTGTTCCAGTATAGGTATCATAATCAAGATTCGATAAAGACTTTATCACTTGGTATACTGTTTCACTTTTTGCATTTCCATGTTCTCCTAAGCACTTTGAGATGATTTCATTGAATAGCAGAAATATCGCTTTAAATATGGCTGTTTTTGTTATGCGTGCTCCTTTACTTGCACTTTCAGAAAACACGCGCTCAAAAGCAAGTAAGTAACTATTAACAGATTTATAGATGATTTCATCATCTTTATCACTTAATGGGCCATTATCAAAAATCGGTGTAGTTGCATCGTACAATACAGTCCTCGAAATTTTTCCCTGGACACTAGTAGATGATGATAAATATCCAGAAAGCGGTGACTTTTTATCGAGACTATCATATAGATTTCTCTGCCTATTCTCTCTACTTGTCTCAATACCTGCTAATTGCTTAATATCAAGAAGAAGCGAGGTTGGTACTCCTCTTTGATTTGTATTAATGTCAACAAATAACTTAACTTCAGAAGACAAATCTAGATTATCAAAGATAACTACTGGCACATCGTAATTATTCTTTGATTCAAATAATCCATATAACCTATGTTGGCCATCTATAACTAGAAAACAATCAGTTAATTGATTAAATTGAATTGTATTATCTTCGGGGTTATATAAAAGACTTGCCTTATGCTGAGCGCTCAAAATAATTGGTGAAGGGATTACACCTTTATTCTCATCAAGATATTTTGCAATATCATTAGCTCTGCTTGCATTTAGCAATCGTTGAAATCCCTTGAGTTTATTTTCAGAGCGTCTTGAAATAAAGCAAATATTCTTTAGTTCTTCACTCTTTATGACTGAAAGATAAAATGTATATCTGTTTTGGGTACACTTAATTGCGGAATAACAAGAAGTATTTGGCATATTATCACATCCTTATCGTTATTATATATATTCTTCCACTAAAAGACAATATTTGGATATGATAGTACGTTATTTGTTATTTGTCTAGGAACATATAAATCTCCTCCCAATAACCCTCCTGCCTGCTCATCGAATTGTGATCCCCCACAATCTCCACCATCTTCACATCTCCGCCCCAGTGATCCGCTACAAGCCTGGAATGCCAAACCGGGATCGTGGTATCCTCCGACCCGGTGAGAATGAGCAGGGGAGATGTAATCCCTGGCGCGCGCTCAATGGTATTGAACTTGTGCCGCAGTATCAAATTGACGGGAACAAATGGGATCATTTCCTGCACCACACTGGTCATGCTGTCGTAAGGAGACACCAGGATCACAGAGGATGTGTCCCGCTGGCTGGCCACATAGGCTGCCACGCCGGTGCCAATGCTCCTGCCCATCAAAACGACCTTGCCGTTGCTGTAGTCATCCATCTGGGTAAAGTGGTCATAGATTTCCAGCGCGTCGCTGTACATCGTGGTTTCGCTGGCTGTGCCGTCGCTTGCTCCGTACCCCCGGTAGTTCATGAGGACGACAGCCCAGCCTTCCAGCTCGCCCATCCGCTCGATCAGGCGGGAGACTTCCTCGGCGTTCCCCCCGAAGTAAAACAACAGGTTGTTTTCTTTGTTGGCTTTGTTCGTAACAAACCAGCCGCGCACCACCGTGCCATCGGCCATGGCAAGTTCCACAGTGTCCACACCGGGCGGGTCACCGGCTTGTGCAAATGCCTCGACGGAGAGCTTTTTGGGGTAAAACAGAAGCTTGTCCTGCGCGCCATAAAGAAGGAGGCACAGGACAAGCCACAGTGCAATCGCTATGGCTGACACGATCTCGGCGATGCGGAGCAGCCTGCATAACTTTGGTTTTACTGAGGGTGTTATCATGCTCAATTGACCGCCGGTTGTTCTAGCTTTACGAGAATTGGCTTGCTGTATGGCCCATAAACCTTCTTGCCCTTCACAACCGCGTATGCCCTGACCATGTAATAATATTCCGTGCCAACGGCAAGGCCGCCGTTCCACCAGGCGGTGGAGGTGAGGGTTTTCACAAGCATGAAAGGCCCGCCAGCCTTTTCCGCCCGGCACACCTCATACTTGGTCGCGCCGGACACCGCCCCCCAGGAGACTTTGACGGTTACGGGGTCGGTATGAACAGCCTGTACTGCCGGCTCTGCTGGCACCGGTTTGGCGGAGACCACAATGGAATCGTCACCATAGACACGGGCTGTTTCCAACTGCTTGAAGGGCTTGATCACGAAATAGTAAGGAGCACCAAGCTTTAATCCCTCATCTGTGAAGAAATTGGTATAGGCAGTAGCGACCAGCTTGTATTCACCTCTCGAGGACTGCGCACGGTATACCTCATATCCTGAGGCGTATTCAGAAGCTTTCCAGCGCACCGTAATGGCGGAGGACGAGACAGAAACCGCCTTTGGTTCCTGCGGCGCAGTTGGTACAACCCACCGGGCAAATAGCGTGACGTCACCCTGTAAAGGCTCGGTTGCGATGCTCCAAGCCTTTGTGCAAGCAGCGTCACGATACCAACCACCGAACACAAACCCGTCGCGAGCCGGGTCAACCTGGGCAGGGATGGGGGAGCCGTATGCCGCGTTGACAGGGGATATGGCGCTGCCACCCTGGCTGTCAAAGGTGACTTTGCATTGCGTCGGTTTCCATAGGGCATAGAGCACCACATCGTTGCTAATCACGGCGGTGGAAAAATCCCATTTGTTGAGGCAGGAGGCTTCCCGATACCAACCCACAAACTGATAACCAGCTAGCGTTGGGGCGGTGGGGGTGGGGGAAGCCTTGCCTCCGGAGAGCGTCAGAACCATCGATGTGGGAGCTTTACCGTCCATAAACTCAAGTAAGGCCATGCAATAGGTGGTGACAGGCCGGTCGGTATAGCCGCTCCAGCCGGTTTGCGTGGCGTGACTGAAAAAGCGAAGTTTTTCTGCAGTATTGCTGAACGCTGAGACGCTGATGGCCGGCGGCTGGCCTTCGAAATAGACGGCAGCCAGGGCGGTACAGCCCTCAAAGGCGGCGGAGGAAATATTGTTCACCCATTTGGGGATGGTGACTGACGCAAGGGCGGTGCATCCGGTAAACGCCGAATCGCCAATGCCCAGCAAATACTCCGGAAGCTTGACGCTTTGCAGGCCCACGCAGCCTTTGAAGGCGTTGTCACCGATCACGGATACGCTAGCCGGCAGCGATACCGACCTGATGCCCGTCTTGCCCTCAAACACGCTTGAGCCAATGGCCGACACTGCCGCGCCGCCCAGCGTGCCCGGCACAACCACATCTCCGCCGGGACCTGAATAGCCTGTCACGGTAGCACTGGCGCCGTCCACGGTGTATGCCCACTCGCCGATGGCCTGACTGGCGGCAGCCATGGATGGCTGCGGCGCAAAAACAGTTACCGCAACCAGCATACAGGCGAGGAATTTCACCACTATTTTCATCAATTGTGCCCTCCTGACCGGCATGTGTCTCACTTACTTCTCCAGTATAACATCGAGAGATGGTAAATCAAGGCAAAACAGGTCGAAAAAAGCGCCCGGATGATCCGGACGCTTTATTTACAGCTAGATCAATAGCCCAACTTGCCGGGTCGCACCTCATCGGTCCATTTCAACGCGTCTTCAATGCCCTGTTTTACAGTGCGCTCCGCTTTCCAGCCCAACAGTGCCAATGCTCTGTCAGCATTGGCAAAGGCGCCGGCCACGTCGCCGGGGCGGGGGGGAGCGGTTACCGTGTTGATCTTTTTGCCATAGACTGCCTCAAATGCCGTGAGCAGCTCGCGAACCGTCACACCCAGACCGGTGCCTAAGTTGATGGGCATATAGCTGCCGCCTGCTTGCACAAACGCGCTGTCAAACCGCTCCAAGGCCTTCACATGGGCTTGGGCCAAATCCCAGATGTGGATGTAGTCGCGGATGCCGGTGCCGTCGCGGGTGGCCCAATCGGTGCCGGTGAGTTGAAATTTAGCGATTCGGCCCAGCGCCGCGCTCACCATCTTGCCCAGCACATGGGTGGGGGCCGGGTCATAAGGGCCGGTGCGCATCCATGGGTCGGCGCCGATGGGGTTGAAATAGCGCAGTGCGATGCCCTTCATGCCATAGGCGCGGCACATATCTTCCAACACCATTTCCATCATATATTTTGTGCGGGCATAAGGGCTGGATGGTTTCAAAGGAGAATCCTCCCTCACCATGAACCCCGGTACCGCGTCATAGATGGAGGCAGAGGAGGAGAATATGATCCGTTTACATCCCAGCTCGTTCAGTTGCCGAAACAACCCCAGCGACTTGACCACATTTTCTGCGTAGTAATCATATGGGCGTGCAACCGAGTCCGGCACCACAATCAGGGCTGCGAAGTGGATTGCTGCGGCAATATCAGGATGCTCGGCAAAGATCCGCTGAACAAGTGCTTTATCTGCGATGTCGCCTTGATAAAAGATCCGGTCTTCTGTGAAAGCCTTGCGGCCGTTCACAAGAGAGTCCAGGATCACCGGCGTGTGGCCAGCGTCCAGCAAGGCCGAGCAGGTGGTGGATCCAATGTAGCCGGCACCGCCTGTCACCAGAATTTTCATGTCGTACCTCCTGACAAATCAGCGTTTCATCCTTGCGCTTCCACTGCGGTAATTGTATTGACGGTATTTTCGATTTCGCTTCTGCATGTTGACAATCCGGATCGCAACCACTGCCAACAATAGCACCAAAACCACAACACCGATCCACACCAAGATCGAGCTGCCACCTCCGTTTGCCTCATCAAGATCTGACGGTTTGCCTGATTGGGCAACACCACCAGCAGATTGACTGGAGCCGTTGGCTGTGGAGTTGTTCCCCGCTTGAGCGGTAGTTGGCGCGGGGGTGGGCATCTCCTTGACCTCCCGCGAGGCCAGCAGATCGCATTCAAACACAATTGATTCTTTGTAGGTGTAGGTCACAGTGCCGATAACTTCGTCCTGCGCGATCGGGGCTGCGTCCTTAGTGATCTGCACATTGGCCACAAACTGCGATGGATCGGCGCGCAGGCTGTCGATGATTTCCTTCTGATCGGTAATGTAGGCGTTGACTGTTTTGGGCAGCAGCGTGAGTTGCAGCACACCCTGGCCTGGGTCGGTGCCTGCTGCGTTTTTCACTTCCAGAGGATCGATTGTCTGGCTGCTTAAGAGCTTTTTTAGATCCAGTGTGTCAAAAAACTGGAAGCCATATTCAAGCATCGTAACCGAATCAACCCAGTAATCGGGTTTGCCGTCTTTTAGCACAACGCCGATCAAGCTCATATTATCCTTTTTTGCAGAAGATACGAGGGTGTATCTGGCTGGGTCTGTATAACCGGTTTTCACACCTGTCGCATACGTGTATCCATATGCCTCATCTTTGTTGGGATTGATCAGCTTGTTATGGTTCTCCCATGTCCTGGCTTCATGCTTATTTGTGGCCGGTGCAGTATATTTGTACGTGGAAACCAGCTTTGTAAACTCCGGATATTTTCTGCCTTCTCTGGCAAGAATTGCCATGTCTTTCGCGGAGGTGTAGTGCTCAGTATCATGCAGACCATAGGTATTTGTATAATGGGTGTTGGTCATACCCAACTCCTGAGCCTTGTCGTTCATCATCTGAACGAAAGCCTCTATGCTCCCACCCACATGCACACCAATGGCGTTGGCGGCGTCGTTTGCAGAAGGCAGCATCAACGCATAGAGCAAGGTTTCCAGCGGTAGTGTTTCGCCGCTTACCAAGCCGATGTTAACATAACCGCTTGGTAATTTCGGAAGAGTGCCCACTGTGACCAGTTCAGACGTTTTGTGACCGCTTTTGATGTATTCCACCGCCAACAGGCAGGTCATGATTTTTGTGATGCTGGCCGGATACAGGTGTGCGTCGGCGTTTTTTTCAAATAGTATCTTTCCAGTTTTTTCATCCATGAGGATCGCCGCTTCGGCCTTCACCGCCGTGCCAAGCAACTCACCTTCGGGAGCTTTTTTATCCCAATCCCTGGGCGAAGCGGTGCCATATGGCATGGCTGCAGCTGCGCCTTCAGCCCGCGCCGATATGGGTGCAAATTGTATTGATAACGCCAGCATTGCCGCAAGAACTGGCAGTAGGAATTTCCTCATCAAACAAAACCTTTCCGACAATATTTCAAAAAGCAATATGATTATATCAAAAACTGCACCCATTGTGAAGGATGGATCGCTTTTGCAGCCATTGGCAGAGCTTTCAGAGATGTATATTCACATGGGCTGCTTGGTCAGATATACCCTCAAACCCATATAATTACTGGCGTTTCAGCGCTCTGATAATTTGACAGCCCGAATGCAATCAGATAGAATGTGTTTGTTGTTTTTCGGGTTTTCCACCCGTTTTTCAGGAGGTTGAATTCATGCGGATTCGCAGTATTGCGATATTATTATGTTCTATATTATTATTAACTTCATCGGCGTTCGGGAGCACAGCCTATGCGATTGATACGTTTTCGTCCGATGGAGTCATCTTGTCCAACATCCGCACAAACCCCAACGCTCTTTCAGGCGATGGCGAAGTGGATGTAACAGCAAACATCTCGGTGGATATATCAAGGGCTGAAGGTGGCCTTGATAATGTACGTGTGACCGGAAATGCTGTAAAGTCGTCTGAAACGGTGGGCAACATTACCATCGGAGAAAACTCCGACATCAGGTTTACAATTTCTGTCAAGAGCGGCGACCTCAACCAACCGCTGTCTTTTGCACTTGTTTGGGATGGCAACCAATCGGGTTTGCCGTTTCATATCACGATTCCCTCAAAGGTGTCTGTTGATCCAGCTGTCTCGTTCACGCGCACCATTGATAAAGCATCGGTGGAAAGCGGCGAGACGGTGGCGATCACTTATACTGTGAAAAACACCGGTACCGTGGACATTACCGACCTGGTGATCACAGATGCAGGCATCGGGCATGATTTCAAGCTTACCGAGCCTTCGCTGCCGGCAGGTACTACAAAAACCAAGACGCTAAATTACAAGGTGGAAGCCGATTTTACATCGACACCCAAACTCACTTATCAGGCCAATGGCACAACCTATTCGGCACAGTGTGCGGAAAAGACTGTAAAGCTCAAGGTGGTGCAGTTGGAAGCGACGCTCCGTGCGATCCTCCCCGAATCCGTGGAACCCGGCGGGCAAGTAACGCTGGTGTGTGAACTGCAAAACGCTGGAAGTGTCAGAATCTCAGGTATCACCATCAATGAGCCGACGCTGGGGGGGAAATTGTTCACCGCCCAATCGCTTGACAAGGGCGAGTCGATACAATTTTCCAAGACCGTGATGCTGATTCACACCACCACGTTTCAATACTCCATCACCGCCAAAGATGACTCCGGTAACCCGGTCACAGTAACAACGAACCAGCTGCAAGTTGTTGTGAGCGCAGGCAGCGACCAGTACGACATCGAAATTATGGCTAACCCAGACTTGATTCAATTGGCGGAACCCGGTATTGTCAGCTTTGAGATCACCGTGACTAACAAAGGGGCTGTACCAGTGGAGCACGCCACAATCACCAGCCAGGACGGCGAGAAGCTGGGTGAGGATTTCACATTACCGGTGGGAGTCTCCAAATGGACATGGGTTTCCCGCATCATTGACAAAACCACTGCGTTCACATTCACATTGTCTGTGGCTGATGGCAAGGGCGGTTATCTGCGCTCCACCGATCCCTATGAAGTGAAGGTTGCCAGTCCTGAGCCAACGACAACCACAGTGCCCAGCGCGAGCGAAGCGACTGATCAGACACCGGGAACAGTAGAGACTGTCACCAGTCCGGCAGGCAGCATCGGTGACATTTTCCGGGCGATGATCGTATTAGGTGGCCTGATCATTGTTGCGATTATCGTATTGATCGTAATGATCATATCCGACAAAATTCGTAGGAAGAATACTACCCGGTAACGGATGTTATGGTGGAATTCAAGGAGGCGAGGTGATGAGAGCTCCGCCTCCTTCTATTTCGTCGCTCCCGATTCTGTTTGAGATTGCTTGTTCAGCGAATATCCGAACATATGCTGCACAATGGCTTCCTCCACCTTTTTCGGGTTTGCTGTATCCTGATCTTTTATGCCAATTTCGCCCGGCATCAGTTTGCCGAATCCGGTCATACCATAACCTTTTTCAAAGGTGCGCTCCTCTAGGTAAGTGCTGTTATAATAACCTTCTGCGTTCCCTGCGGTGTATTGCACTTTGACCATGCCTGCCAATTGATCATACTCCTTGATTTCAGCCTGCACCGTAACCGGCTTGCCGTCCAGCTTTGCTTCGTGGCTCCAGTGACTCCCTTTGTGTAGCGGGAATTTCAGGATCACCAGGTTGTGCAGCTTAGAGTTCACTTCCTTCTTCCCACGCTCGTTGGAAATAACCTCCTCAGTCACGGTGCCTCTTGCATGGTTCACATGGTAACGCACCACAAAGCGGTCATCTCTGCCTGTGCCGTCGCTGTAGGTGCCATGATATTCCAGCACTGTTTCAGCTCCGCCGGACTTTGTTTGACTCAACATACCCTTATGACCGTATTCGGCCAGGCCGAAATAGATATATTCCTGATCCAGCCGCGGCAGCCACTGTTCCCAGGCTGCAGTCTGTGATTGCTCATCGGGCTGATGTAGCCTGTAGCCGATCAGTTCGCTTGTGTCTTCAAACTGATACAGGCGGTCAAATGCAGTTACGCCCATGCCTTCTGTAATCTCACGTTTCTCATAGTAGCTGTCGCCTTCCGCCTGATAGGTGAGGAAATAAACTGTTTTCCCATTCACTTGCCGGATTTCATCAATTGTACAATTCAGTCTTTTTTCTTTCCCATCAGCGTCTATAACAGTCTGCAGCCACTTGGCTCCTTTTCCCAGAGGTTCCCGGATCAGCTCAAGATTGGGATAAACGTTATCCAAAGCCTTTGGTCCCTGCAATTGCTGCGTGAGCACACCATCCTTGATCTGATAGGCAACCCTCACGCTGAAATCACCGGTCGCTTCTCCACCGGACATATCTGCAACCTCTCCTTCACATCGGAGAGTCAACACGCCACCCGGCTTGTCAATTCCTGTGAGTTTCATTGTCATAGCATATTCGGCAAACCCGGAGTATTGCCAAACAAAACCGGTCTCACTTGGTAAAAGCGCTTTTATTGCATCAATGGAGCCGGTTGGCACAGGTGGTGTCACTGTGGCTGATGGTGTAGCTGTCGCGGTGGCTGCCGGCGTTCGGGTGGCTTCGGGTTGGTCGGTACCGCCAGGTTTACCTGTAGCGCAACCAGACGTTAGTATAAAGAAGATAACAAGCATGATACATTTTATTTTTTTCATCTTTTCAATCCCTCCACACAAAGGTTAGTTTATCCTGTTTGGTTTTGTCGATTCCCGGCGACATTTCTATGCTTACCTGAGCGGCGTATACATCCTGACGTGATGGCGAATCTATGCTAGACAGCGTTTCGGAGGCATCGATTGGACAAAAACAATCAAAATGTGGATCATGACATAAAAAGTGTCACACCAAGGCCAATGCGACCTGCTTTTCGTGTTTTGACACGATTGCTGGTCATCATGCTTTTTACTGAACTGTGCTTGCTGGCGGTAGTTGTGTGGAAGCTCAATTCAATTGGTTATTTTGAGCGTTTACCCATTGTGGAGAGAGCTAAAAGCAACAACCGGATCGAGCAGCCGGAGGGGCTGGAACCAGGGGAGCAAAGCCAGGAAGAGCTCGATCAACCTCGCCTAGGCGGCACTCCCGGCAAGACACCGGTGTATGCAGTAAAACCAATCAACAGCAACGTGATCAACATCCTGGTGTTGGGAGTGGATACCTGGGAAGCCGGTGGCAGCGGTAGGTCAGATCTCAATATGATTGTGTCTATTGACCAGAAGAACAACACAATCAAGCTAGCCTCCATTCTACGCGACACACTGGTGCCCATTGAGGGCCATGACTGGAACCGGCTGAACGCCGCGTTTGCCTTTGGTGGGGCGGGCCTTTCCATCAACACGGTCAACGAGGTGTTCGGGCTGGATATCCAGCGGTATATCCGATTGGATTTCAGTGCCATCCGCGACATCATCGACGCGGTGGGTGGTGTGGACATTGAGTTGACCGACAAGGAGATCACCTATCTGCGCTCCTACGGATACAAGGTATCCAAAGGTGCCGGCAGAAAGCATCTGGACGGTGACACCGCGCTTGCCTATTCCCGCATCCGGAAGATAGACAGCGATTTCCGCCGCACCCAGCGGCAGCGCAACGTGATGATGGCGGCGCTTGCTGAGGTGAAGGGCATGGGTGTGATCAAGGCGATTGATCTGATGAACACCCTGTTGCCAAAAGTGAAGACAAACATTACCACAGGCGGAGCCATCCTATTGGCCCGCGAGGTGCTTTCGATGCGAAGCAATGAGCTCAAGCAAATGGCAGTGCCTGTGGCGGGCAGCTTTTCAGACAAGAAATATAAAGGGATGTCTATCATCTCCATCGATTTTGACAAAAACAAAAACGCGCTGAGAAGCTTTCTGTACGGGGGAGGGGAATGACATGCTACAGCGAGGCCAGGCAGCCCCACACACCGGAGATGTCCTGGCAGACGGCGACCGCGCCCTCGGCTTTCAAAACAGACTCACTGAAAGAAGTCATCACCGCAACAGTTCGCATACCGGCGGTGCTGGCCGCGTGGATGCCGCTCACGGCGTCTTCCACGACCACGCAGGCAGATGGCTCCACACCAAGGCGCGCGGCAGCCAACAGGTAAATGTCTGGCGCAGGCTTCTTTTGCTCAACGTCATCACCGCACACGATGGCGCCAAACAGCTCCATGTCGATGCCGGCGGCATGGAGGTTTGCCTTCACCTTGATGAGGTCGGCGCTGCTGGCCAGGGCGGTTGGGATGCCCTTTTCCTTCAGCAGCTTCAACAGCGGCAGTGTGCCCGGATAAACCTCGATCATGCAGCCCACGATGTCCTGATAAATCGCATAGGCTCTGGCTTTCATCGCTTTGTCATAAGGCTTGCCGTGCAGCTCCGCCACACCGCCGATGAAACGGTCTTCGCCCATGCCGGTGAAAGGGTGAAAGTCAGCTGCGGCAGCCGACACCCCAAACTCGCGGAGAGCCCGGATTGCCGCCTCGGTGATGACTGGTTCGCTATTCACCAGCACGCCATCCATATCAAACAACACAGCTCTGACTTCGTTCATACTGCTCTCCCGAAGTTTTTTCTTATAGTAACTGTTACCAAACCCCTTTTCAAGCTCCTTTTCGACAAAGCGTCTGGTATAGCGTTTGCCATGGGCAGGAAAAATGAATAGGAAACTTTGAACCCGCGCATACGGAGCGTTGTATGGATATTGTCTCTGCCGTTCTGCTTTCCATATTCTTTCTCTCCATTGTACTGGCTGTGTTGGTGGCTGGCCGGCGGTCTTCTATCGGCGCGCAAAAAGCTGCGGTGGAGCTAGATGATGAGAGCATCCGCGGTGTGGCCGGCAGCCTGGCACGCACCCAAAAGTCTGTGGAAGGCCGCGACCGCACCTCGCTTGCGATGCTGAACCGCGCATCGGAGGAGATTCGCCGCGCTCGCAAGGCATTGGCCGCCGTGCCTGAGGATGAAGACCTGGTGCCGGCTGGCCGCTGGATTTTGGACAATTTTTACATGGTTGAGCAGGAAATCTACCGTGTGCAGAACATGCTGCGGTCCGGTCCGCCGCGACTGCCTATCATGAAGGGCGAGGGCGTGCCGAGGGCGTGCTCCATCTCCGACAACCTCCTAAGCTATACCAATGGCCGCGTCTGCACCGAGACGCTGGTGATGTATCTGAATGAGTATCAGAAGAAAACGCCGCTGACACTGAAGGAGCTTTGGATCCTGCCGGCATTTTTGCGGCTATCGGTGTTGAAGCGCGTGGCAGAGGTGGCCGCCGCCTGTGCCGATACCCACCGCCAATGGGATGGCGCCGAGGCCTTTGCCGAAACCATGGCCGAAACAGCGGGTAACGAGCAGGAATGGAACAACCGCAGCAAAAAGGTGCCATGGCTCAAAAAGGACAACACCGGCGGCGCGTTTCTGGAGCGGCTGTCCATACGGCTCATGGAGCAGGGTGAAAATGCCGGAGCACAGTTGAAGTGGCTGGATCAGTATCTTTCTGAGCGAGGCTTTATCCTGGAGGATCAGATCGCCAGTTCCCACCACCGGCAGGGCGCCGACAAGCTGTTGATCAGCAACTGCATGGACAGCCTGCGATATTTGGACGCGCTCAATTGGCTGGACCTATTCCGCATGGTGAGCGTGGTGGAGCGCACACTGATGGATGATCCCACCGGTGTCTACCAGCAAATGGATGAGTTGAGCAGGGGAATGTACCGCAGGCGGGTTGAACGTCTGGCTGAGCGGTGGGACATTTCTGAGCTGCATCTTTCCAGGCTTGCTGTGCAGTGTGCCGCTGAGCATGCGGGAAGCCAGAACGAGAAGGAACGCCATATTGGTTGGTATCTGGCCGAAGACGGTGTCAATCTGCTGGCTGAAAAGGTGAAGGGTCGGCCTTTCACAATGAAGCGCAAGACCAAGCTGCTGCTCTACAGCGTCTCAATCTGGGTGGTGAGCCTGGCACTGGCAGCTGTTCTGACCTGGCTTTCACCGGGCAGCGTTTTGCTTCGGATGTTGCTTTTCCTCACAGCCTTGGTGGCATTTACCAAGACCGGTGTGTTTGTGGTGGACGAGGCAGTGAAGCGGCTGGTGCGCTCCGAGGTGATTCCGGCGATCGATCTGAAAGACGGTGTGCCTGATGAGGGCCGCACGCTGGTAGCAATCCCAGCGCTGCTGCCCAACGCCGAACGCCTGAAGAAATTGATGGAGCAGCTGGAGACACTCTACATTCGCCATGGCGGCGGCAACACTCGCTACTGCCTGCTGGTGGATCATAAGGACGAGCGGGTACCTGATGAGGAGCGTGATCGCGCACTGACTGCACTGGGGGCACATAAGGCGGAGGAGTTGAACCGCAAGTATGCGCCGGAAACCTTTTTCTTTCTGGTGCGCAAGCGGGCCTTCAATGAAGCTGAGGGCGTTTACATGGGTGCAGAGCGCAAGCGCGGGGCAATCATGGCGCTAAACCGCCTGCTGCTCCATGGAGATGTTTCTGAATTTGACGGCCTGGATAGCCGCCCTGCCGGCCTGGACGCTGTTCGGTTTGTGTTCACACTGGATGCGGACACGGAGCTGCCCCATGAGGCAGCAGCCCGCATGATCGGCATTATGCTGCACCCGCTGAACCGCCCGGAGGTGATCGGCGGTGCTGTGCGCCGGGGCTATGGTATCCTGCAGCCCCGCGTGGAGATGGCTGCCGGATCCTCCAGGCAGTCGGAGTTTTCTGCGGCCTATACGGGTCAATGCGGCCTGGATCATTACAGCGGCGCCATTGCCGACGCCTACCAGGATCTGTTTAAAGAAGGCATCTTCACCGGCAAGGGCCTTTATGATGTGCGGGTGTTTATGGAGTGCCTGGAGGGGAAGCTGCCGGACAACCGCATCCTCTCCCATGACCTGCTGGAGGGCAGCTACACCCGCGTGGGGTTTGTAAGTGACGTGGCGGTCGTGGACGGGTTCCCATCCAGTGCTTATGCCTATTTCAAGCGCATGCACCGGTGGTTGCGCGGCGACTGGCAGATCATGAATTGGCTTGGGAAAAAAACACCTGAGGGCCTGCCCAACCCGATCAACCGGCTGTCCAAATACAAGATTGCCGATAACCTCCGCCGGGCGCTTACGGCTCCGGCGGAGTTGGTGGTTCTGTTTACCTCCGCTGCCTGCGGGCGGCTGTGGCTGGGGCTCATTGCTGTTCTTCTCATCGAATTTCTGCCGGTGCTGTTTTCCATGCTGATTAAAATCATGGCGAAGGCCGGCGGCAGCCTTGCCATGACGGTGAAATCGTCCCGCTCGGACCTCATCCGCCCGGTGCTCAATCTGCTCTTCTTGCCCTTTGAGGCATGGGTGGCGCTGGATGCAGCTGTCCGTAGCCTGTATCGTATGGCAGTCTCCAAAAAGCGCCTACTGGAGTGGACAACCGCTGCCGATGCCGAAAAGGGCAAACCGGCGACTTCTGCCGGTTACTGGAAATATATGGCGGCAGCACCACTCCTGTGCTTGCTGATGGCGGCAGTCACCGTAGCCGGAGCGGGCTCTCTATCGGGGGCTCTTTGGGCAATCATCCCGCTTGTATGGGCTCTTTCTCCGCAGGTGGCGCATGTGATCAGCCGCCCGCCGCCATGCGTATCCTGTGCGATGCCGGAGGAAGACACCCGCCAGATCCGCCTGATTGCCCGCAAAACCTGGCATTATTTCGAGCGGTTCGTTTGCGCTGAGGAGCACTGGCTGGCGCCGGACAACTTTCAGGAATACCCCTTCAAGGGTGTGGCGTCCCGCACATCACCCACCAACATTGGCCTGTCGCTGGTGGCGGACATTTCTGCCTGCGACTTGGGTTACATCACGCCGCGGAGGATGCTGGAGCGCATGAGCGCCACCATGGACGCTTATGGCAGTCTGCAAAAGTGGCAGGGGCACCTCTACAACTGGTATGACACACGCACCACCGACCCGCTGCACCCGCTGTATGTGTCGGCGGTGGACAGCGGCAACCTGATGGCTTACCTGCTGCTGGCGTCGGAGGCAGTAAAGGAGTGCGCGGCTGGGCCGCTGGTTTCTTTTGGGGTTGTGTCAGGGTTGGCGGACACGCTCCGGGTGCTTTCGGAAAAGAAAACTGACGCCGGTGTGGAAGAGCTGGCAAGCGCGCTGGAACGGGCTGCTGACCGCCGCGATATGAAGGCTGTGGCCGAGCTTGCTGACCGGGCGGCGGAGGCCGCCGAAAAACTTGGCGGCAAGTGGGCAAGCCTGGCTATCGATCTCATTGATGATATGATTGAGGACATGGAGGACTTGCTGGAGACGCTGGACCTGCTGCCCAACGAATACCGCGTGATGCTGGAGGGATCGTGGGAAGAGTATGCCTCACCTGCGGCATGGTGCCATGGCGGTAAAGCCCGCGAGGCGGTGGATACCGCGTTGAAAGCCAATGGGAACGCCCGGCTCACTGAGCTTGCCGACCGGTTGTCCGATGAGTTTGAAAGCAGGAGGGAGTCGGGGCAGCAGCTGGCGGATATGTTGGAAAGAGCAGCTCTGGAGATGAATTTGGGCGCGCTTTATGACCAGACCCGTGATCTCTTCACCATCGGCGCGTCGCTGGAGCAGGGCAAGCACGGCAACTCCTATTATGACCTGCTGGCCAGCGAGGCCCGTGTGACCAGCTTGCTGGCCATCGCCTACGGGCGTATCCCGGCGCGGCACTGGCGAAAACTCGGGCGGGCGCTGGCGCTGGCTGGCGGCGGCATGCCGCTGCTATCCTGGGGCGGCACGATGTTTGAATACCTGATGCCGGCGTTGGTGCTGCGGCACGAACCCTGCACACTGCTGGGTGAAACAGTGCGCTCGGTCATCCAGGCCCAACAGGATTATGCCAAGGCCAAAGGTGTACCATGGGGTATTTCCGAGTCGGGCTACCATGAGTTTGATCTGAACCTTAACTATCAGTATCGTTCCTTCGGCGTGCCCGATATGGGCATGCGCTCCGGTCTCTCAAAAGACCTGGTTATTGCTCCCTATGCGTCGCTGATGGCGTTGCCCTTTGCACCGGAGGCGGCATTGGAAAACATCCGCCGGCTTGTTTCCATGGGCATGCTTGGCGAGTATGGCATGTATGAAGCGGTGGATTTTACGCCTGGCAGGCGGCTGGACCGGGATCCGTACAAGATCGTGAAAAGCTACATGGTGCACCATCAGGGAATGGCGCTGGCGGCGATGACCAATCTGCTTTGCAACAACTCGCTGGTGGAGCGGTTTCACCGCATCCCACAGGTGCGGGCGGTGGAACTGCTGATGGAGGAACGGGCCCCCACACAGGGTGCGGTGCTGGAGAAGTTCACCGGAGAGGATGCCCCCCAGCGCAGCCGCCGGCCCCACGAGGTGCGCATGGTGCGCACCGTGCGGGGCACTGACGGGCTCTGGCCGCCGGAGGTGCACGTTCTCTCCAACGGCGCCTATCTGCTTCACATCAACGCAGCCGGGGCCGGCCAGAGCCGGTGGGATGGGCTGGCGCTCAACCGTTGGCGCGACGACGCTGTGACACAGGATCATGGGATCTTTTTTTACGTCAAGGATACAGCCGCAGCCCGGGAGTGGAGCGCGGCGTTGCAGCCGGGTTTGGGCAGGGCGGAGGAATACGAGGCGCAGTTTGAACCCCATATGGCCACATTCAGGCGGGTAGACGGCGATGTGGCAACCACGCTGGAGGTGGCGATCGCCACCGACAACCCAGCTGAGATGCGCAGGATCACATTGGTGAATCGGTCAGATGAGGAGAAACGGCTGGAGGTCACCGTGTATTTCGAGGCGGTGCTCAACACCCAGGCCAATGATGAAGCCCACCCGGCCTTTCAAAACCTGTTTGTGCAGACTGAATACCTGCCCGACAGTGGTGTGGTGTTGGTGCGACGCCGCCCCCGTGATCCCAAACAGAACATGCCCCACTTGGCCTGCCGCTTTGTGGGGCCAGACGGGCCGGTGAAGCCGGTGCAATTTGATACTTCCCGCGAGGCTTGCCTGGGCCGGGGCCGCAGTGTGCGTGCGCCGCTGCACTTGGTGGGCGGTAGGGCATTGGGCAGCACAGAGGGTAACATTACCGACCCTGCGGTGTGCATGCGCACCACCGTGGTGCTGCCGCAGAAGGGATCGGTGTCTCTCACATTCCTGATCTCCTGCGGGTGGGACAGGCAAAAGGCTCTTGCCGTCTCCGATGCGCTGGCGTCGGAAGGCGCGGTGGAACGGGCGTTTGAGATGGCATGGACGCAGGAACAGGCCAACATGCGCTATTTGGGCGTCAAGCCAAACCAACTGCGCTTTTTCTCGGCGATGACCAGCCATGTGCTTTATAATCTACCGGTGGTGCGCGCACGCCTGCCGGCGTTGGAAACGGTGCCGCGTGGTCAAAGTGCACTGTGGGAGCTGGGTATCTCCGGTGATAACCCCATCATCGTGCTGAAAATTTCCGACATGGAGCACATTGAGGCGGCCCGCCATCTGCTGCTTGCCCATGCCTGGTGGCGGTTCAAGGGCTTGCCTGTGGATCTCGTGCTGCTCAATGAATACGGCAACGATTATCGCAGGCCTCTTCACGAAAGGCTGCACGACACTGTGATGTCCAGCCACGAGCGTGAGCATCTGAACCGCAAGGGCGGTGTATTTCTGGTTACTGCCGGGCAGGTGGGTGCAGACACCTTGCGCACGCTGCTTGCAGCAGCACGCTGCTTGCTGAAGGCCGGCCAGCCCCTCACGGCGCAATTGAAGCCCATCGCAGCCCAGGCGGTGCTAGCACCTTTTGAGCGAAAAAAGCCGGAGCACTGGGAAGAAGTGCCTTTACAAACGGTGGAGACGGTTTTCCACAATGGCATTGGTGGCTTTGTGGAAGACGGCTCCGAATATGTGATTGAGTTGCCGGAGGGCGTGAACACGCCGATGCCCTGGTGCAATGTGATCACCGACGGAGATATGGGCATGGTTACCACCGAAGGCGGACTCGGCTACACTTGGACGAAAAACAGCCGGGAGAACAAGCTCACCCCCTGGTACAATGACCCTGTGTCCGGGCGGGCAGGCGAGGCGCTCTACTTGCGAGACCGGGAAACCGGCGATTTCTGGAGTCCGTCTTGTTGGCCGGCCAGAGGCAGGGGCATCTATCGCACCCGCCACGGGCAAGGATGGACCTGCTATGAGTACGGCGGCTACGGGCTGCTGCAGCAGAACACGGTGTTTGTGCCCTTCGGCGGCGGGGTTCGCGTGCAGATGCTCAAGGTATTCAACCCCGGCCCCAAAGCCCGTGATATCGACATTACCTGGTTCTGTGATTTTGTGCTGGGCGATGGCAGGGAGCGCACCGCGCCGTTTATCGCCGTGCGAAAAGATCCGCAGACCGGTGCGCTGTGGGTGGAAAACTCTTATCGGGATGAATTTCGGGGCGAGCTGGCCTTTATGGCGATGCCCGGCGTGGAGACCACTTGCACGGCAAGCCGCACCGAGTTCATCGGCGTGCTTGGGGGGCTGGAGAACCCTGCCGGCATGGTGCGTACTGAGTTTTCCGGTGCGCTTGGGTCAGGGTTGGGCGGTTGTGCCGCGCTGCGGGCGCAGTTGAAGATCCCACCGGGGATGTCACGACAGGCAGTGCTTGTGCTGGGCTCTGCGCAGGGTCTGGATGCTGTGCGTTCAATTGTGCGGTCGTATGACACTGCGGAAAAATCCCGTGAAGCTTATCGCAAGACAACGAAGCAATGGGCCAATGACCTTACTGCGCTCAAAGTGAAAACACCGGATCCGGCCATGGATTTGATGGTGAACCGCTGGCTGCTTTATCAGACCAAAGCCAGCCGCATTTTGGGCCGGGCAGGGTTTTATCAGGCCGGTGGTGCCATCGGCTTCCGTGACCAATTGCAGGATATGCTGGCGCTCATTTGGACGGATCCGACATTCATCCGGGATCACATCCTTGACTGCGCTGCCCATCAGTTTGAAAGCGGCGATGTGCAGCACTGGTGGCACCCGCCCATTCGGGGAGTACGCACCCACATCACTGACGACTTGGTGTTTCTTCCCTATGTGACTGCGGATTATGTGGAGCACACCGGAGACACCAGCATTCTGTCAGAAGAGGTGAATTACCTTAAGGATGTGTCAATTCCGGAAGGTCAGGAGGACTGGTATGGCGTGGCTGAGCCCGCTGTGCTGCGGGAGCCGCTGTATCAGCATTGCCTGCAGGCGCTGAACCGCGCCGCGCAAAAAGGCTCCCACGGCTTGCCGCTCATCGGCACTGGTGATTGGAACGACGCGATGAACAGTGTGGGGGATGAGGGCAAGGGGGAGAGCGTGTGGTTGGGCTGGTTTCTTAGCAACACGCAAAGGCGGTTTGCCGCTACACTCCGGCTCATTGGGCAAAACGAGGAGGCTAACTCACTCGAGAAGGCTGCGGAAGAAATCGAGAAAGCTGTGGAGGAGCATGGGTGGGACGGCGCGTGGTACCGACGGGCGTTCTTTGACGATGGAACGCCGCTGGGTTCGGCGATCAACGATGAATGCCGTATTGACTGCATTTCGCAAGCCTGGGCAGCCATCTGTGGCACAGGAGACCGTCAGCGGGCCGAAAGCGCACTCCAGGCTGTTGAGAAGCATCTCGTGAGTTGGGAGGATGGCGTGCTGCGCCTGTTGTGGCCGCCATTTGCCAACACAGCTATGGAGCCTGGCTACATCAAGGGCTATCTGGCCGGTGTGCGTGAAAACGGCGGGCAATACACCCACGCTGCCATCTGGGCAGTTTGGGCCTATGCAAGAATGGGCATGGGCGACATGGCCTGGCGGCTCATGTATCTTCTTAATCCGGTGCAGCATGGTAACACCCCTATGGCAAAGGATCGCTATAAGGTGGAGCCCTATGTCACAGCCGCTGATGTTTACTCCATGGCACCGCTCACCGGCCGTGGTGGCTGGACATGGTATACCGGTTCTTCAGCGTGGATGTACCGCGTGGCGGTGGAGGCATTGCTGGGCCTTCGCCTCAATGGCGACAAGCTGTTGGTCGAGCCATGTATTCCTGCCTCCTGGCGTGAGTATAACATGGAATACCGTCACAACGGCACACTCTACATTATCCGGGTGGAAAATTCCAAGGGTGTGTGCGGGGGTGTCCGCCAGGTCATTCTGGATGGCAGGGACTTGCCGGACAAGGCAATCCCGCTTTCCAAAGATGGAGCCACCCATTATGCACATGTGCTGATGGGAGAGGATGGATCCTGATTTACGGGTGAATGTTTATAAGTGGCAAGTATTCGTACTTGCCATTTTTTTACACCTAACATGGTAATATATCGATACCTTTTTTGTTGAAAATCTGTAAGCTTCAAGGTTTTTTAACAGTTTATTCATAATTCACGGGTATACTGAAACCGTCAGCAACAAATACAAATAAGGCTGGCACGATTTGTAAGAACAGTCATAGAATTGTTGACATCTCAACAATATGCTATACTATGAGCCTGCATAGAGACGGAATGTGGGCGTCACTGGACCCATACCAAGGAGGTGGTTGGATGCTTTTCAAAACTAGACGAGTGGCAATTGTACTGGCATTGGCGACAGCATTTGCGCTGATGCTGGGCAGTGCCCAGTTGCCGCAGGGCAAGGCGTATGCTGACAGCTCACTGCGGCTCGGTGACGAAGGGCAAGCGGTGAAGGAGCTGCAGCAGCTCCTGAAGAAACACGACTGTTATGATTTCGACGAGATCACCGGCTATTATGGCACTGTCACCGAAAATGGCGTGAGAAAATTCCAGGCGCAAAACGGCTTAAAAGTGGATGGCGTTGCTGGTGAAGATACCATCAAGAAGTTGAAGGAAAGCAAAGCTACCACGCTGAAGAACCCCAACTCCCTCTGCCTGGGCATGAAAGGTGACAAGGTCAAGGAAGTGCAGAGGCGCCTGAAGGAGCTCGGCTTATACACTGAGTCGCAGATAACCGGATATTACGGCCCCATCACTGAAAAGGCGGTAAAGGCATTTCAGGAAGCCTCCGGTATGACGGCGGACGGCATTGTGGGAGATAAAACCCGCACTGCACTTAACACCAAATATAACTCCAGCACCATGATCCCTGGCATGAAGGGCGAGAATGTGAAAAAGCTGCAGACGCGGCTGAAGGCCCTCGGCTATTTTATCGGCACCGTAAGCGACTTGTATGGTCAGCTCACTGAGAAAGCGGTAACCTATTTTCAGAAGCTGAATGGGCTCAAACAGGATGGTATTTGCGGCAGCACCACTTATAAGGCAGTGTTCGCCAAGAATGCGAAGACGGAAAAGGAAGCCCGCCGCAAACCCACTGCACCCAAGCCCACACCCACGCCTAAATACACTGACACGCCGGGGCAGAGCGCCGCCGGTCAGGAGAAGGGTCAGGCCATTGTAGCCGAGGTGAAGAAGCATTTGGGCAAGCGCTATGTTTACGGCGGTAACGGCCCCAATACCTTCGATTGCACGGGCCTAACCTGCTATGTATACAAAAAGTTCGGCGTATCGCTGCCCCGCTCAGCCAAAAACCAGGGTATGACAAACTATGGCATCAAGATCACGGACCGCAAAAAACTGATGCCTGGCGACTTGGTGTTTTTCCGTAAGGGAGGCGCTGCCACACACCACGCCGGTATCTATATTGGCGCCGGGAATTTCATCCACGCGCCCTATACCGGCACGGTTGTGCGTGTTGGCAGCATCACAAAAGCACGCGATTTCGCCTGGGGCAGGCGGGTGTTCAAGTAGCCAATAAGCAATGTATCGGGCTTTGCAGGAGTAAGAGAGTGGGGCGTCCAGTTCACTGGGCGCCTTCTTTTCTACGAATACTGGTCTTCGTGATATAATCATGCTGGCATCATAGGGCAGGGAGGTAATGTGATATGGCGGTCACGGAAATCAAGGCGGCACTAATTGATGACAAACTGAGGTTTACCAGCACCACAAGAGACAACACTCCGGTTTTTACTGACAGTGCGCCGCCATATGGAGCGGGTCAGGGGTATTTGCCAACGGAGCTGCTACTAATCAGTCTGATGACCTGCAGCGGCAGCACAATTGTGTCACTGCTCCGGAAGAAGCGAAAGACCGTTGTATCGTTCACCGTCAGCGCCCAGGGGCACAAGCGAGAAGAGCATCCCGCTATCTTTGAGCGGGTGGAGATGCACTTTGAGCTTATATCGCCGGATGCAACCGATGCGGACATGAAGCGTTGCATCGAACTCACAGAGGAGAAGTATTGCCCGGTGTGGGCGATGGTTAAGGGGAATGTGGAGGTCGTGTGCTCTTTCACGATTCGTCATGGATAACCGATGCTGAATGATACCGAAAAGCATTGCGGGGTCATATAAGGATCGTGATTACTTAGCCTGCCCAAATTCCGATCGATCAAAAGGGGCGCCTGCCGGCGCCCCTTGTTGTTGAAGTATGGTTGGTTTTGCTGGCAGCTCTGCGAGCATTCAAGAGTAGACCTTAGCCGATACCGCTGCGCTGGCGACGCTACCGGTGCAGCCGGATAATAATGCAAGGACGATAACGAGGGATGTTATCGTGGCGTAATTCCTCATCATGTCAGCCTCCAAGTATAATGATTGCTACAGTCATCTAGTCACACTGCAGCCATATCCCTCTAGTATTTTGAATACTCTGTCATCCTTGTAGGGATTGCCAGTGACCCAGAGACTCTGAAGTACCGTCATACCTTTAAGCGGCCTGAAGTCTTTGATATTGTTATTGCGAAGGTCCAGGCAATACCCGATCTGAGTGAGCCCGGAAAGCGCGCTGACATCCGTGATTTTGTTGTCGGTCAGCCGCAAATCCTGCACGGTGGTAAGGCAAGAGAGTGCAGAGATATCCTTGATGCCGCATCTGTTGAGCGTCAAACCGTAGAGATTATAGCCCTTCAGCAGCTTCAGGCTGGAATCCTTAATGGTCGAAGATTCCAGTATGATGTTCCTCAGGTATTTGAAGCTGCCAAGCATTGCAACAAAGTCCTTGTTTGTGATTCCAAGAAGACTGATATCCATCATGTCTTTATGTCCGAGCAAAGGCGAGTAATCTTTCAACTTATTCTGGCAATAGAACGAAAGCAGATTGTGTGTCTTTTTAAGGGCGGAGATGTCTCTGATGTTGGTTCCCCACCAGGCGTTGAATTCCTCAAGGTTCGGTAGACTGAGGACGGGGGAGGCATCCGACACTGGATTGCCGCTGATCCACACCGACCGCAGGAACTGCTTGCCCGCCAGCGGCTTTAAATCGGAAATGCCGCAGGAAAACAAGGTAACGGATGTGAGGTTTTTCAATTTCTGCAGGCCCTTTATGTTTTTGATCAACGGTTGGTTTGATATGTTTATAGTTTCAAGATTTTCGCAATAACGCAGGTCGTCCAATGTTTTGATCTTTTTCTTTAAACTCGTATCATTGTTTGCATCATACTTGAACTCCGTGATGTCAAGCATGTCTGCAGCGGTGATTTTCCCTTTCGCTTTGCCAAGTAGCTTGCGAACAGCCGCTTCCACCTGGGCATCGGCGAACTTTATCACAGTTTTATCTCCATAGCTGCTTGCCATCACCGTCTCAGGCTTGGGATCTTCCGGTTCAGGCGCTAGAGAGGGTTCAAGCGTGGGCTCAAGCGTAGCTATTGGCGTAGGAGTCAGCGTAGGAGCCAGGGTGGGCAGCGGGGAGGGGGTTGGCGACGGCGTAGCAGATGCCGCCTGCGATTCTGCAAGGCTGGGCGTGGGAAGCGTACTCATCACTGGTGAACCGGTACCAGTACAGCCGGAAAAGATAGTAAGGATGATTAGGAGAAATGTTATCACGGAACAATTCCTTTTCATGGTAGCCTCCATATGCGATTTTGGGTTAATTAGGTTACCGATTCATTTGATAATTGCCATTAATGCCAACCTTTCTAGCATTATACCAGACATTGGAATTGTTGTATATGGCTGCATGCCCTAACATTTTACATGATGCGATTCAACAGGCATAGAATCATACCCATCATAATGCTTCTGCACCAAAAAAACTTGATTTAGTGTAAAACTATGGTATGCTTAATCGTCAGGTACCATATATTGTAATTTCCCCATTCACCAAGGAGGAACCCGATGTCCGAACGTTACGATGCCAGTGCAATCAAAGTTCTTGAAGGGCTGGACGCCGTGCGCATGCGCCCCGGCATGTACATCGGCACCACCGGTGTGCGCGGCCTTCACCATATGCTCTGGGAAATCGTGGACAACGCCGTGGACGAGGCGTTAAGCGGCTATGCCGACGAGATCACTGTGTCGCTGCATACCGATGGCAGCGCAACCGTGACGGACAATGGCCGTGGCATGCCGGTGGATATCCACCCCAAGCTCAAGGTGCCGGGTGTGCAGGTGATCTACACGCAGCTGCATGCCGGCGGCAAGTTTGAAAGCGGGGCCTATAACTACTCCGGCGGCCTGCATGGCGTGGGCGCATCAGTGGTCAACGCTCTTTCCTCATGGGTGAAGGTGGAGATCCATAAAGAAGGCCGCATCTACCGGATGGAGTTTGAGAGCATCTATTCCCCCAGCAAGAAAAAGGTGGAGCCTGGTAAGCCCAAAGGCGGCTTGCAGGAGCTTGGCAAGACCTTTGAAAAGGGTAGTCGCGTTACCTTCAAGCCCGACCCTGCGGTGTTTGAGGTTACCAAGTTCAACCGGGACACTGTGGAGCGCAGGCTCAAGGAAATCGCATTGCTGAACCGCGGCATACGGATCATCTTTACAGACGAAAGAATGGAGCAGGAAGAAGAGGCATCTTTCCGTGCTGAGTTCTTTTTCGACGGAGGCGTGTCCGACTTCGTGCGCTATTTAAATGCCGAAAAGAGCGTGCTTCATGAGCCGCCGATCCTTATTGAGGGCCGGGTGAATGACATGGAGATCCTCATCGCCATGCAATACACCGATTCCTACACCGAAAGCGTGTTCAGCTATGTCAACAATATCCCCACCAGCGAGGGCGGCATGCACGAAACTGGCTTCCGCGCCGCACTGACAAAAGTCATGAACGACTATATCAAGAAGAACAACCTACAAAAGGAAAAAGACAGCGCCTTGGCCGGGGAGGATTTCCGCGAAGGCCTGACCGCTGTGATCTCCATGAAAATGCACAACGTGCAGTTTGAGGGTCAGACCAAGACCAAGCTGGGAAACACCGAAGCTCGCCAGGCTGTGGAGTCACTGGTAGGGGAGAAACTGCCCATCTATTTGAGTGACCTGAAAAACGCCGAGGCCGCCCAGAAAATTGTGGAAAAGGCTATGCACGCCGCCCGCGTGCGCGAGGCCACCCGAAAGGCCAAGGACCTGGCTCGCAAGAAAAACAGCTTGGAAGGCGCACCTTTGGTGGGCAAGCTGAGCAGCTGCACCGGCAGGAGACCGGAGGAAAATGAACTCTTTATCGTGGAGGGCGACAGCGCTGGCGGGTCGGCCAAGCAGGGCCGTGACCGGCGGTTCCAGGCGATCCTGCCACTCAGGGGCAAACCATTGAACTGCGAGCGCACGCGCCTTGACAAGGTGCTGGCCAATGAGGAATACCGCAGCATCATCACTGCGCTGGGCACCGGCATCGACGAGGACTTTGATATCACAAACCTCAAATACCACAAGGTGATTATACTGTCAGATGCAGACTATGACGGCGCCCACATCCGGGCAATCCTGCTCACATTTTTCTACCGCTATATGAAGGATTTGATCACTGACGGACACCTCTATATTGGCCAGCCGCCGCTTTACCGCATCCGCCGAGGCGGCAAAACGGTTTATGCTTATGATGACAAAGAATTGAGTAAAGTCATCGAGGAAGCCGGCAAGGGGTATGACCTGCAGCGTTACAAAGGCTTGGGTGAGATGAATCCCGAACAGCTTTGGGAGACCACGATGAACCCCGACAACCGCAAGCTGGTGCGTGTGGGTTTGGAAGACGCCGCCGAAGCCGAGCGGATGATCACAATCCTGATGGGCGACAAGGTGGAGCCCCGCCGCGACTACATCAGCGAGCATGCGTATTTCAATAAGGCAGACAGTTTCGCGAGGTTGGTGTAATCCAACAGATCAGGCTGACATTTCTGGAAACTCCCTCCGTCGCCTTCGGCGACACCTCCCTCAAGAGGGAGGCAAGTTGTACTCGTTCCAACTGACAGTTGCGGAGGGAGTTGCATCCGATCAAATCCCCCCTGGCCCTGCCGGGCCATCCCCCCTTCATAAGGGAGGGTATAGATTAAGAACCTTAGTTTGAATAAACAGTCCCTACCCGCCCTTGATAAGGGGGGATGCCGCCCACAGGCGGCAGGGGGGATTTCCAGTAGGAGGTCCAGCATGCCAAAGAAAAAAGACGATATCAAAGAGCCCTCACGTGGCGAAGAAATCATCGAGCAGGGCTTCGAGGAAGTCATCCATAACTCGATGATTCCCTACGCCGAATCGGTCATCCTGGACCGCGCCTTGCCCCGGGTGGAGGATGGCCTGAAGCCCGTACAGCGGCGCATCCTCTACACAATGATGGAGTTGGGCACCACACCGGACAAGCCCCACCGAAAGTCCGCCCGTATCGTCGGCGACACGATGGGTAAATACCATCCCCATGGTGACTCGTCCATCTATGAGGCGATGGTGCGCATGGCGCAGGACTTTAACATGCGGGGCTTGCTGGTGGACGGCCACGGTAATTATGGCTCGGTGGACGGCGATCCTGCCGCAGCGATGCGCTACACCGAGGCGCGCATGACGCCGCTGGCGCTGGAGCTTCTGCGAGATATTGAGAAGGACACCGTGTCGTTCTCCCTGAACTTTGATGATTCCATGAAGGAGCCGGACATGCTGCCCGGCCGATTCCCGAACCTGCTGGTCAACGGCGCGCTGGGCATTGCCGTGGGCCTTGCTACCAACATCCCCACCCACAACCTGGGCGAGGCCATCGATGCCGTGGTTGCTCAAATTGACAACCCCGACATCACGCTGGATGGTCTGATGGAGAAGCTGCCGGGGCCGGATTTCCCGACCGGCGGCACGATCGTGGGCGGCGAAGGGATCCGTCAGGCCTATGAGACAGGCAAGGGCAAGATTGTTGTCCGGGCCAAGACAGAGATCGAAAAAGCCAGCGGCGGCAAGCAGACCATCGTGATCCACGAACTGCCTTATCAGGTGAACAAGGCCAAGCTTCTGGAGGCGATCCTGGCGCTACAAGAGGCGCAGAAGGGGATCCTCGGCGGAATCAATGACATCCGCGACGAGTCTGATCGCAACGGCATGCGGGCTGTGATCGAGGTTAAGAAAGACGCTGACCCCGAAAAGATCCTGGAGTATCTATATAAGTATTCCGACTTGCAGATCAACTACAACGTCAACATGGTCGCCATCGCCGGTGGCAAGCCGGTGCTGCTGAACCTCAAGCAGATCAACGCCCATTTCATCCGCCACCAGCAGGACGTGGTGACGCGGCGCACGCAATATGACCTGGAAAAGGCTGAGGAACGGGAACACATCCTGGAAGGCCTGCTGATCGCCATCGCCAACATCGACGAAGTGATCCGCATCATCAAGACATCCAAGTCGGTGCCAGACGCCAAGACCAACCTGATGCATACCTTTGCTCTCACCGGCGTGCAGGCTCAGGCGATACTGGACATGCGCCTGGCCCGCCTCACGGCGCTGGAAGTGCACAAGCTGGAGGAGGAACTCCGCGAGGTACGCAAGCTCATCAAGGAGTTGAAGTCCATCCTGGCTTCCCAAAAGAAGCTGATGGAAGTGATCAAGGGCGAGCTCAACGAGATCAAAAAGAACTATGCCGACGCCCGCCGCACTGTGATTGTGGCGGCGGAGGCTGTGAAGGAATTCAAGGCGGAAGACTTCATCGTCGTGGAAGACACGATGGTGATCGCCACCCGGGACGGCTACTTAAAGCGCATGCAGGTGAATGCCTATGGCCGCAGCAACCGCGCCACGCCACCTGACGGGTTGGTGGGCGACGATGTGGTGCTGTTCGCCAGGCCAGCCACCACTGCCCAGCGGGCGTATTTCCTCACGGATATGGGCAGTATGTATCAGCTTTCTGTGAGTGAGCTTTCAGAGGCTCGGTGGAAGGACCGGGGCGAGCACCTCTCCTCCATCATCCACGGGTATGGCAAGGGAGAGCAGCTGGTATGGATACTGATCGCTGAGAAGTTACCGGATACCGGATATTTCTATTTCTTCACCGAGGGCGGCATGGTCAAGAAGACCGCCGTGGCTGAATACGAAACACGCAACCGCAAGCTTCAGGCCTGTGGTGTGAAGGAAGACGATCGCATCTTGTATGCCGAGTGGGTTGCCGAGGAGAAAGACCAGCGTTGCGTCGTGGTGACAGCCGGTGCGCTTGCCATTTCCTTCAAAGCTACCGAAGTGGAGCCCATGGGCCGGGCCGCCAAGGGTGTGAAGGCGATCACGCTAAACCCAGGTGACACCGTGGTTAATGCAGCGCTGGCCAGCCCTGGCAGCGAGCTCATTCTGTTGACAGACAAGGGTTATGTGAAACGTGTACTGGCTGTCGATATCCCGGTGCAGGGCAGGGCAGGCAAAGGTGGAAAGGCGTTCAGCTTCACCAAGAACGGCTCCAATGGCAGCCGCATCCACGCGGCATTGCTGGTTGACCAGCCATTTGACCTGCTGATCGGCCAGAAGAGCGGCATGGAAACAACGTTGAACACCGCCGCTGTTGCGATCGAAAGCCTCAGTTCAACCGGTAAGATGGTAACGCTTGTGATGATGGACGATGAGATTACAAGGGCGGTTAAGGTGCTATAACCCTCACCCCATGCCCCCTCTCCCAGAGCATTGGGAGAGGGGGTTGTTTTGTTTATTGGGGCTTCGCCCCAATCCCCCCAGTAGGGGCCGGGCTCCGCGCCGGCCCGAATCCCCCCTCATCGCATTGTATCGCAATGCTCGGCTTTGCTCTTGTATCGGCTTCGCCGACACTACGCAAAGCCGGAGGCTAAGGCCTGCCGCTGCGGCGGCATCCCCCCTTAGCCGTCGGAGCTGAGCGCACCGACTTAAGGAAGGGTGAGGATTGTGCTTCCACGTATCAAACAGCATTCAAAGTATGAGAAATGCCCCGAGCTCTTGCCCGGGGCATGTTTTCTGTTTATCTTACTTCGCCAGCTTGTAGATCTCCAGCACATCCTGCCAATAAAGTTTCTTGAGCCCACCCAGACCATACTCCTTGCCGTAAGCCTCACCGGTGGCTTTCTTGGCCATCAGCTCCAGGTTGGTTTCGTCTATGCCCAACTCCTTGAGAGTCTGGGGCAGGCCGATGCGGCGGAAGAAGGTCTGCAGGCGGCTGATGCCTTCCAGCACGATGGCGTCGGGGTCGCGGTAGCTGCCCTGCACGCCCATCACATTCACTGCGAACTGCACGAACATGTTGATATTGGTCTTGTAAACATATTTCATCCAGGCCGGTGTGAGCACCGCCAAGCCTGCGCCGTGGGCCACATCGTAGATGGCGCTCAGCTCATGCTCCATGCCGTGGCAGGCCCAGTCCTGCGCCCGGCCCAGGCCCAGCAGGTCGTTGTGAGCTATCATTCCGGAAAAGCCCACCTCGCACCAGGCGTCGTAGTTGGCGGGGTCGTCGGCGACAATTGGGGCGTTCTTCAGGATCGTTCTGAGTGTCGTCTCGCACAGACCGTCGGTGAGGTCGGTGTGCGTGGTGTTGGTGAAGTAGCGCTCGAAGATGTGGCTCATCATATCTGCCACGCCGTTGCCGATCTGGTTCCTTGGCAATGTGGTGAAGAGCTCCGGGTTTAGTATGCTGATCACCGGGCGCAGCAGGTCGTTGCCATAACCAATCTTTCTCTGATTGGCCTCGTTTGTGATCACGGTGTGGGGGCTGGCTTCGCTGCCTGCTGCCGGGATTGTCAGGATCAACGCGACAGGCAATGCCTTTTCTATGGCTTTGTTTTGTTCGTAGACCTCCCAGATGTCACCGTTGTAATACACGCCCATGGCGATGGCCTTGGCCGAGTCAATGGCGCTGCCGCCGCCCACGGCCAGGATCAGATCTACCTTTTCCTTTTTGCACAGTGCGATGCCCTCGTGCACCAGCGACAGGCGCGGGTTCGGCACAACGCCGCCCAGCTCTACAAAATCTACCTTAGCTGCCTTGAGCGATGCCACGACCTGATCATACAGGCCGCTTTTCTTGATGCTGTTGCTGCCGTAATGCAGCAGCACCTTGGTGCTGATGGGCTTAATTAGTGCGCCGATCTGGCTCTGGGTACCCTTGCCGAAAATCAAGCGGGTGGGGCTCTGGAAATCATAATTCAGCATGGTCGGTCATTCCTTTCAGCTTTTGTTACCAGGTAGTGGTGTCAGGATTGGCGGAATAGCCGCAGACGCCCTTCATGCCCGCGATGGCTTTCACATCTTCGTCACTGAGCGAAAAGTCAAACACATCGGCGTTTTCCCGGATGCGGGCCTCGGTCACCGATTTGGGCAGCGGCAAGAAGCCCATTTGCAGGCTCCAGCGCACGCAAATTTGCGCGACGGTCTTGTTGTATTTCCTTGCAAACGCCTGCATTTCCGGCACATCGAAGATTCTGCCCGTTCCCAGCGGGCTGTATGCCTCCAGCAGGATGCCCTTTGCCCGGCAGTAGTCTACCACGTCGTCCTGCGTGTCGCCGGGACAGAGGCGGATCTGGTTGACCATCGGCACGATTTCCGCGGTCTTGAGAAGCTCATCGATGTGTCTGGGATGGAAGTTGCTCACACCAATGGAGCGGATACGGCCAGCGCGGTAGAGCTCCTCAAAGGCTTTCCAGGAGCCGGCATTGGTCTGCTGCCACTGGTTGCGGAACGCGATGGGGTTGGGCCAGTGGATCAGGTAAAGATCCAGATAGTCCATGGCGAGCTTCTTCATCGTGCGCTCAAAGGCCTTCATGGTTTTGTCATAGCCGTGCTCTTCGTTTTGCAGCTTGCTGGTGATGAAGAGCGTTGCACGATCAATGCCGCTGTTTCTCACCGCGGCGCCCACGCTCTCCTCGTTTTGATAACCCGCTGCCGTGTCAATGTGGCGGTAACCGGCGGCCAGCGCCCATTCCACCGATTTGCGGGCCTCACTGCCGTTCTTTGCCTGCCAGGTGCCAAAGCCCACACAGGGGATCTCCACACCATTGCTCAACCGAAAGGTGTCTGTCAATGAGTTCATATCAGCGCCCTCCTTTGTGCTTGCCCTGATGGTGAGTTGTGTCTATAATGAATTGTAAACCTTAACGTAAACTTGAAGTCAATAGGGTTTTTCGCAATTTCGGAGGTTTCAGATGAATTATTCCATCAAGCAGGTATCGGAGCGCACCAAGCTCAAGCCCCATGTGCTGCGTTATTATGAGCGGGAAGGCCTGTTACCCTCGGTGGGCCGCAGTGATAGTGGCATCCGAGCCTATTCCGATGACGACATGGAGTGGCTGGGGCTGGTGTGCTGCCTGAAAAACACCGGTATGTCCATCAAGCAGATCAAGCATTTTGTGGAGCTGAGCAAGCAGGGTGACGGCACCCTGGCCGAGCGCTGCCGGTTGCTGAAGGAGCACCGGCGGGATGTGGAGGCGCAAATTGCCCAGATGCAAGAGCACCTGAAGAAGGTGTCGTGGAAAATTGAATATTTCAACGGGCAACTGCAGCGGCATATGAAGGAAAAGACGGGCGTTCGGGTGGAGGGTTGAAATGAACGAGTTGTTTCCTGGGCCAATCACTTCCCTGCCGGAAGCTGATTTGCCTTTTGCCGGGGCCAGCGCATGGCTCTCCCAGGGGGAGGAGCATCAGATCCTGTTTATGCAGTTTACTCAGGATATTGACCTGCCGGAGCACTCTCATGCAGGGCAGTGGGGGATTGTGCTGGAAGGCAGGATTGAGCTTACGATTGCTGGGGCCAAACGCACCTACGAAAAAGGTGACCGGTACTTTATCCCGGCTGGTGTGGTTCACTCGGGCAGGATTTTCGCTGGGTATGCGGATATCACGTATTTTGACCAGGGGGATCGGTATCGGGTCAAGTAGGGGTGAGTAGATCAAAATTACATACATAGCCAAAGTGTGTTAAAATATAGAGACTAAAGAACTGGAGACTATGCATGAAACGAAGTTATCAGATCGTTTTTGCAGTTCTATTTCTTATTATCACTTTGTCAGGCTGCTCTATGGATGTAAACACATGGCCAACCATCACACCTCAGCCGACGCAAACGGTAGCTCCTGTGCCATCTTCTGCTATGCCCGTTACACCCAGTCCAACATCAGCGGTCGCGTTCGAGCCAAGTTCGACCCCCGACGAGGTCTTACCAGAACCTACGGAGATCATACCAAATACGAATGTATATACAAGTATAGGTCTTGGCTTGACCTTCACCGTGCCCAAAAGTTGGGTTGGCAAGTACCGGGTTAAGGATGGCGAAGGCTACTTATCTGTTTACTTCATCCCAGCGGAACCAATAGACACTGCCCATGAAGGAGTTTTTTTCTCAATCCTTAAGATAACAGATACAAACGAGGGGCTTCTCAGAAATGACTGGGAATTTAGAATAAACGATACAACTTATATTTGGGGTTCAAACGCGCAATTCACTTATTGGCAGACGGATCCGGAATTTTCAGCGTATGCGAATTTGGAAAAAGATATCCCAGATATTTTTAAGACAGTTCGATCGATTTCTGGCCAGGTACCAGATAATGTGAAGAGGCTTTGGATAGAGGTGTTTCCTACGAAGACTGAGTATACCACGACAATGGGGCTTGGTATTGCTTTTACCCTGCCAAAAAGCTGGATTGGGAAATGTAGGATTGTGGAAAGCGAAGACGATATATTGTTTTATTTCCATCCAGCAAAGCCTTTTGATCCAAATACTGGCGATGGCTTTCTATTCTGCATTAGTCGGAAGATGGCGGAAGATGATTCTGACTTTCTAGACGGTGCGCAGGAATTCACAATTGACGGCGTCACGTATATAAGTGGCACATCTACTGATGTACCTTATTCAGAGGATCAGCCAGAATATGATACTTACATGTCAATGGGCGGTCGGCAGGAGATACTCGATTCGGTGCGGGCAGTGAAATGATTATCTTCTGGTGCATAAATCAATCCAATTGGCATAATATAGCATAATCTATCTCAATAGCGAATAATACATATTCTCATGCTTTTTCTGCGAACATGTGTTTCCAAATTAAACTAATTGTGGTATACTGTACCGGATAAGGACCGGGCAGGAGGTGCGCCATGCCGGAGTTTAAGTTAAAGAGCAATTATCAGCCCACCGGCGACCAGCCACAAGCCATCGAGGCCTTGGTGGACGGCGTGCAGAAGGGCTACCGAGACCAGGTGCTGCTTGGCGTCACCGGCTCCGGCAAGACCTTCACGATGGCCAACATCATCGCCCAATGCCAGCGGCCCGCGCTCATCATCGCCCACAACAAGACTCTGGCTGCCCAGCTCTGCGCCGAGTTCCGCGAGTTCTTCCCGGAGAACCGTGTGGAGTTCTTTGTGAGCTACTACGACTATTACCAGCCGGAGGCCTACATGCCGGCCTCCGACACCTATATCGAGAAGGAAACAGACATCAACGAGGAGATCGAGAAGCTGCGGCACTCGGCTACCGCCTCGGTGCTGGAGCGCAACGATGTGATTATCATCGCATCGGTTTCGTGCATCTATGCACTGGGCAGCCCGAAGGAATACCTGGAGATGGCGGTATCGCTGCGGCCCGGCATGGAGATGCGCCGGGAAATCCTGCTCAGCAAATTGATCGACATTCAGTATGAGCGTAACGACCTGGAGTTTGCCCGCGGCACTTTCCGGGTGCGTGGCGACACGGTGGAGATCTTTCCGTCCTACAGCAATGACATCGCGATTCGTGTGGAGTTCTTCGGCGACGAGATCGATCGAATCCTCGAAGTGCAGCCGCTCACCGGCAAGACCGTGGCGCAGCTGCAACACACGGTGATCTTCCCGGCCACGCACTACGCCAACAGCAAAGAGGCCATCGAGGCCGGCATGGCAAGCATTGAGGATGATTTGAAGAAGGAATGGCAGTCCTTCCGCGACGAGGAAAAGCTGCTGGAGGCCCAGCGCATCATGCAGCGCACCCGCTACGACATGGAGATGCTGCGGGAGATCGGTTACTGCAACGGCGTGGAGAACTACTCCCGCTACTTCGACGGCCGCCAGCCTGGCGAGCCGCCCTTCACACTGCTGGACTATTTTCCCAAGGGCTTCTTGCTTTTCATCGACGAATCGCACCGCACGGTGCCTCAGATTCGCGGCATGTATGCCGGCGACCGCTCCCGCAAGGAAATGCTGGTGCAATACGGCTTCCGTCTGCGGTCGGCATTTGACAACCGCCCCCTGAAGTTTGATGAGTTCCGAGGAAGGGTGGGGCAGACCATCTATGTGAGCGCCACGCCGGGGCCTTTCGAGCTGGACGTCTCCCAGAGGCTGGCCGAGCAGATCATTCGCCCCACTGGCCTGATTGATCCGGAGATCACCGTGCGCCCGGTCAAGCACCAGGTGGACGACCTGATCGGCGAGATCAAGAAGACCACCGACAAAGGGCAGCGAACACTGGTGACCACGTTGACCAAGAAGATGTCCGAGAGCCTGACCGATTACCTGAAGGAGCTCAACATCCGTGTCAAATACCTGCACAGCGACATTGACACGATGGACCGCATGAAGATCCTGAAGGAGCTCCGCCAGGGCGACTTCGACGTGCTTGTGGGAATCAACCTGCTGCGCGAAGGTCTAGACCTGCCGGAGGTTGGGCTTGTGGCCGTGCTGGATGCCGACAAGGAGGGCTTCCTGCGCTCAGAAACGTCGCTCATTCAGACCATTGGCCGCGCAGCCCGCAATGTGGATGGCCGTGTGATCATGTATGCCGATGTGATGACCGACTCGCTGAAATATGCCATCGACGAAACCAACCGCCGCCGGGCAATCCAGCAGCAATACAACGAGGAACACGGCATCACGCCTCAATCCATCCAGAAAACGATTCACGAGATCCTGGAGATCACCAGCTCTGTGGAACAGCTGGACAGCTTGAGGGACAACCTGGAGGTCATCCGCGAGACCACGATGGACCCGAAGGCGCTGATGAAGAAGCTGGAGAAGGAAATGAAGGCCGCTGCCGATGAACTCGATTTCGAGCGTGCGGCGAGATTGAGGGACAAGATTTATAAGCTGAGGGAAGAGATGAAGTAGATTTGGTAGGGGCGGGGTTCCATACCCGCCCCCACACCAGCCAAGGGATATTGATCCGAATGGTCATGGCGGTCGATGTAGGGGAGAAGCTCTGTACCCGCCCAACTCCCCACCTAGTAGGGGCCAGCCCGTCCCATCCCGGAAACCCTCTCCCTAGAGCGTCGCCCAAAGAAATCCCCCCTGCCCTCTGCGGAGGGCATCCCCCCTTGGCCGTCGGTGCTGAGCGCTCCGACTTATGGGAGGGTGGGGAGGTTGCTGATCAAGTAGTATGATGAATTATATTTACCGGAGATAAACCAATGCGCGATACCATCTTTGTCAAAGGCGCCCGCGAGCACAACCTGAAGAACGTCGATCTAGAAATCCCACGCAACAAACTTGTTGTGTTCACCGGCCTGTCTGGCTCCGGCAAAAGCTCGCTGGCATTCGATACGATTTATGCGGAAGGCCAGCGGCGCTATGTGGAAAGCCTGTCAGCCTATGCCCGGCAGTTTTTGGGCCAGATGGAGAAGCCCGATGTGGACTACATCGACGGCCTTTCACCGGCGATCTCCATCGACCAGAAGACGACCAGCCGTAACCCACGGTCCACCGTGGGCACAGTCACTGAGATCTATGACTACCTGAGGCTGCTTTACGCCCGCACCGGCATTCCGCACTGCCCCAAGTGCGGCAAGGAAATACGCCAACAAACCGTGGATGAAATGGTGGACCGTGTGCTGGCGCTGGGGGAGGGAGCCCGTTTCTCCGTGATGGCTCCGGTCGTGCGGGGCCGCAAGGGCGAGTTCCAGAAACTGTTGAATGCGCTGTCCAAGGATGGTTATGTGCGCGTGCGCGTCAACGGTGAGCTGCGGGAGCTTTCTGAGGAAATCAAGCTGGACAAGCAAAAAAAGCATAACATCGAGGTTGTGGTGGACCGCCTGATCGTGCGCGACGGTATGCGCACCCGCTTAAACGACTCGCTGGAGACGTCTTTGAAGCTAGCCGAAGGGCTTGTGCTCATCGCCGTGGAAAGCGGCGAGGAGATGATGTTCAGCGCCAACTATTCCTGTTCCGATTGCGGCGTGAGCATCCCCGACCTGGAGCCCCGCATGTTCTCCTTCAACAACCCTTTCGGCGCTTGCCCCACTTGCGCTGGTCTTGGCACGCTGATGAAGATCGACCCGGAGATGGTAATCCCCAACCCCAAAATGAGCCTCTACGATGGCGCAATCCAGGCCGGCGGTTGGCAAACCAGCTCATCAGACGGCATGGCCGGCATGTTCCTGCGCAGCCTTGGCAAGCAATTCGGCTTTGACATCAAGCTGCCCTGGGCCGAACTGCCGCAGGAAGCGAAGAACATCGTGCTCTACGGCACCGGTGACAAGCGCGTGACGATCGAATACACCCGCGAATACGGCTCTGGCACCTACTCAGTGCCCTTTGAAGGCGTTATCAACGGCCTGGAGCGGCGCTACAAGGAAACCAAGTCGCAGGGCATGAAGGAATATTACGAATCGCTGATGAGCAAAGTGAAGTGCCCGGACTGCCGCGGCGAGCGCTTGCGCCCCGAATCGCTGGCCGTCACTGTTGGTGATGCGTCCATTTCCCGCATGGCGGAAATGGCAGTGGTGGAGGTGCGCGACTTCCTCAAGGGCATCCGGATGAGCGAGAAGAACACCATGATTGCAAGCCAGATCGTGAAGGAAATTGACTCGCGCCTGGGCTTTTTGGCTGACGTGGGGTTGGATTATCTCACGCTTTCCCGAGCAGCAGCGTCGCTTTCCGGTGGCGAAGCCCAACGTATCCGTTTGGCTACGCAAATCGGCTCAAGCCTGATGGGCGTGCTCTACATCCTGGATGAGCCCAGCATCGGCCTGCACCAGCGCGACAACCGCAGACTGCTCAATACGTTGCAGCACCTGAAAAGCCTTGGCAACACGTTGATTGTTGTGGAGCACGATGAGGAGACGATGCACGAGGCCGATTGGATTGTGGATATCGGCCCCGGCCCCGGCATCCATGGCGGCGAAATCATTGCCCAGGGCACGGCTGCCGATATCTGCAATGACCCAAACTCCATCACCGGCCAATACCTTTCTGGCCGCAAGAAGATCCTGCCACCTGCGGTGCGCCGCCAACCCAATGGCAAGTGGCTCAACATCCTCGGCGCGCGGGAAAACAACCTGAAGAATGTGGATGCCGCGATCCCGCTGGGCGTGTTCACCTGCATCACCGGCGTGTCCGGCTCCGGCAAGAGCTCGCTGATCAACGAGATCCTCTACAAGGCCCTTGCCCGCGACCTCAATCGTGCACACACCAAGCCCGGCGCCCACGAAAGCATGACCGGCCTGGAGCACCTGGACAAGGTCATCGACATTGACCAGAGCCCGATCGGCCGTACACCGCGCTCCAACCCGGCCACCTATACCGGTGTGTTTGACCTGATTCGACAGGTGTTTGCGCAAACGCCCGACGCCAAGCAGCGGGGCTACAAGGAGAACCGGTTCAGCTTCAATGTGAAGGGCGGCCGCTGTGAAGCCTGCGGCGGCGATGGCCTGATCAAGATCGAGATGCACTTCCTGCCCGATGTCTACGTGCCCTGTGAGGTATGCGGTGGCAAGCGCTACAATCGCGAAACCCTTGAAGTTCATTACAAGGGCAAAAGCATCTATGACGTTCTCGAGATGACCGTGGAAGACGCGCTCACCTATTTCGAGAACCAGCCCCGCATCCTGCCGAAGCTGCAGACGCTCTTCGACGTGGGCCTGGGTTACATCAAGCTGGGCCAGCCCAGCACGCAGCTCTCCGGCGGCGAAGCCCAGCGCATCAAGCTGGCCACGGAGCTTTCCCGCAAGAGCACCGGGCGCACGCTTTACATCTTGGATGAACCCACCACAGGCCTGCACATGGCCGATGTGGAGAAGCTCATTTCCATCCTGCAAACCTTGGCCGATGGCGGCAACACCGTGGTTGTGATCGAGCACAACCTGGATGTGATCAAGACTGCCGATTGGATCATCGACCTGGGGCCGGAGGGCGGCGACAGGGGCGGGCAGATCATTGCCCTTGGCACGCCGGAGGAGGTTGCCAGCGTGGAGGGGAGCTATACAGGGCAATATTTGAAACAGGTGCTGTAAACCATGAGGGCTGCGATAAACGCGGCCCTTTGTTATTGCTAACAAATAGGTCATTAATCGAGCCATGATCAATTGTTTACAATGAAAAGAATCATAGATATAATACGACTGTATCCGGTTAGCTGCCAAGCCACACCATAAACAAGGCGTGACAATGAATGTAAAAGCATGGACATTTCTGAAAGGTATATATCTTTACTATTCCGGCGTTTTCTATTGCGCTTTTATTCTTGCAGTATTCCATTTTGTTAACAACTATGTAGTCCTTGGAATCGGGCCACATTTACTTTTGTATTCTATTTACTATTTGCTTTCCAGTGTTTTTCTGTTTGGGATGTTCAAGATGTCGGCAAGCAAGCAAACAGTATATCTGCAATTATTTTACCATTTATTATGCTTGGATTGCTTGGCCATTGGCTACTGTTGCTGCCTATCCCTGGCATCATCGCCTTCTATTTTGTCTCCCGGCGATGGCGGCCAGTTTTTATCTCAATTACCGTTGTGTTGCTTCTCGTTTATGGGTGTATTGGTTTCCTCGCATTACTATTTTGGAATTTCGGTAAAACAACCACACTTGGGCAAATGCGATCGCCAAACGGACAATATATACTTGTTTCTGTGGCACGCGACGAGGGTGCTCTGGGCGGGGAGGTAGAGGTTATTGCTGAAAAGATCTTCTACCCGATGGATATTTTGACTTTCTTCAAACAGGGCAACAGGATACTATATACTGGTGAATGGGACGAAAAGCCAGTGGTCGCTTGGGTTGATGACAATACGGTTAGTATTGATGAACGGAAGTATTCTGTCAAATAGACACCAACTTGATAATGTAATCATCCGTTTGCCCGTTGAAGTTACTCCCCCTCTCCATGGCTCGCATCATTCCGTCGGAATGACGCTGGGGGGTGAGTGCTTCTGTAAACCTTGTGCTCCCCCCGCATTTGTTGTATCCTCTCCATATCCGAATCTCGCCAATTCTCACTTTTTTTGGAGGCACCATGAAACCCACTCTAAAAAAGCTGATTCCGGTTATCGTAGCACTCATCCTGATCGTCACGCTGCCCTTGTCCGGCTGCGGCCGGATCATCACCGTTGTCAACCGCGTGGTAGATAACGTGCGAGAACGGCTGCAGACTATAGAAACCGCAGCACCCCACCGCACAGACTCATCCGAAACAGCCAACCCCTCTGATTCTCTGAAGACAGCCAGGCCCGGCGCCGGCGTGGGACAGCCCGACTTGATTCCGCTGGACGATATTTTTGCGCCCACGGAATACACTGACCCGGCAATCTCCGCTGACGGCAAATACCTGCTCTACCGCCACATCCTGCCGGACAACCGCGGCGACAGCGTGGTCGTGATGGATGTTTCCACCGGCAAGGAGCATGCTGTACCCTATCCGGAGGGAGCCAGCGGCATCCCATACTTCGACTGGGCCGGTGATGGCCGCCATGTGATCTATATGATCGACAACGGAGGCGATGAGAATTACAGCCTTTACTCGGTGGATATTGAGACCGGCGATTCTGTGACGCTTTACAGCAAGTCCGGGGCGACGGCTTATCTGGTCGCAACCGATGACAACAATCCCAAGGGGGTGTTCTTCCAAACCAACGGCCGCGATGGTCAGGTGTTCGACCTGTATTGGTGCGACATCACGTCCGGCGAGACCGAGCTCATCATGGAAAACCCCGGTGACGTGTCCGGCTGGTATTTGGATCGCGACGGAAAGTGCCGCATCGCCAAGGTTTTGGATGACGAGGGAGGGGAGAGCCTTCTTTATAAAAAGACCGCTGGCTCCGATTCTGCTGCCTTCATACGATCCGATTGGACGGAAATCCTCCATTGGGATTATGAGGATGTGGAGACGAGCGGCTTTTTTGGCTTTTCCATGGATGGCAAGCGGATTCAGTATTCCGATTCCACCGGGCGCAACACCTCCGCCATCATGGAGATGGACCTTGCTTCCGGCAAGACCACGCTGATCGACTCTGACCCGGTCTATGACGCCGAGAGCATCTGGACCGACATCAAGAAGGACCGGGTAACCGCTGTGCGATACAACCGGGAGCGCAGCGAATGGAAGGCGCTGGAGCAGGACATCGGTGATGAGCTTGCCTATGTGGCGACGCTCAGTGACGGTGACTTCGGCTTTTCCTCCACAAGCCGCGATGATAAATACTGGGTGGTATGGTTTGAGAGTGATACAAAAGGCCGCTCCTGGTATTATGTGGACATTGAGAACCGCAAGAGCAAATTCCTGTTTCAGCAGACGCCAGTGCTTTCTCAATATGAGTTCGCGCCAATGGAGCCCATCACCTACATGGCATCCGACGGCCTGACGATCCATGGTTATGCCACCTTCCCGGTAGGAATGGATCGTAAAAACCTTCCAATGGTGCTCTTTGTGCACGGCGGGCCCAAAGCCCGCGACAGCTGGGGTTTCAACGGTGAAGTGCAATGGCTGGCCAACCGGGGCTACCTGGTGGTGCAGGTGAACTTCCGTGGCAGCACCGGCTACGGTAAGGACTTTGTGAAGGCAGGAGACCGGGAGTGGGGCGGCAAGATGCAGCAGGACCTCACCGATGCGGTGAATTGGGCAGTGGAGCAAGGATTCGCTGACAAAGACCGTGTTGCAATCATGGGCGCATCCTATGGAGGCTACGCGGCGTTGGCCGGCGCTGCCTTCACGCCCGATGTGTATGCCTGCGCGGTGGATATGTTCGGGCCGTCCAGCCTGATCACGCTGGTGGAGAATTCACCGACATACTGGAAGCCGCAGCTGGTTCAACTGTACCAGTCTATCGGTGATCCGGCCAAGGATGAGGAGTTTATGAAATCCCGCTCACCGCTGTACCAAGTAGACAACATCAAGATCCCAGTGCTCATCGCGCAAGGTGGCAACGATGTGCGTGTGCCCAAGCTGGAATCGGAGCAGATGGTTGCAGCTATGAAGAAGCGCAACCTGGATGTGGAATACATGTATTTCCCCAATGCTGGCCATGGCTTCAACACCACGGAGGATTATATGCAGTTCTTTTCACGCCTACAGGACTTTTTAGCCGAGCACATCAGCGGAAGGACAGCGGAGTAGCCCGTAAAAGAGCAAGACGATCATCCCAATAAAAATATCCAGGAGAGGCAGTGCTTTGTATCGGCACTGCTTCTTGTATGCTATGATATTGGCATTCATAGGATCAGGAGAGAAATCGCATATGTGGAAGAAGCTTACGGGGCTGGGCATGATTGGCGTCGCTCTATATGTATTTCATGTAGTACTGGGCGGTTTTTTATGGAAGGGATATAACCATCTGATGCAACCCATCAGCGACCTCACGGCCAGCGGTGCGCCAGATAAGGATTTGCTTGGGGTCATCACGTTATTATACGGATTTCTTTGCATCATCGCCGTCATCAGTGCATTTCTTTACACACGGGGACAAGTGCCAAAGATTGCCTCAGCGGGTATTCTTGTGTTTCTGGCCATGCATCTGGTCTCGATCAGCTATAACTGGTTTCCGCAAGATCTTCCTGGCGCTGAACCTACGTTTGTTGGCACGATGCACCTGGTTGTTACATTTCTCATCATTCCCTTGACCATCCTTGCGCCCATCCTGATTGGCGTGGGGTTCCGAAAGGTAAATTGCTTGAAGGGATTCGGGCTTTACTCCATCATAACCGGAATTGTGATCTTTGTGGCTGGGGGCACTACGTCGATCTTCTATGCACAGAAGCTTGATTATTTTGGTCTGGTTGAGCGCATCAATATCGGCACACTGCAGTTGTGGACATTCTTGCTTTCCTGGAAGCTATTCAGCAAGAAGCTGGAGTTGGGATGGCGCAATCCGGCAGGGTCTGCTGCTGAGAAAGCCGCCGGATAACGGTGCGGGCTATATCGCAGTATGAAGTGCGTAGCTCACCCAGGCAAAACGATGAACAGCACCGATCTGTATAAGCAGTATTTCTAAATACGTCTGTTCACGTTAATTCTCTTTCTTCCCTTAAGATTTTTCAAAATCCGGTATTTTGGCCGCCTCCGAACGAATAATCTTGAAAGAGGAGGCCACATGAAGTAATATAGTATCTGATTCTTTGGCACGGCAATGTAATGGAGGGATGGCAATGGCCAATATCACAACGAATTACGGAGTCATCAATATATCCAACGAGGTGATTGCGTCCCTGGTCGGAAGGGCCGCCGAGCAATGCTACGGCATCGTTGGTATGTCCGGAAAGCGGGCAGCTGACGGCATTGCGGAGTTGCTGAACCGTGAAAACTACGCCAAAGGTGTTCGTGTGTCGTCCAGCGGGGAGGAAGTCCAGATCACGATGTATGTGATTGTGGAATACGGCACATCGATCAATGTCGTGGCGGAGTCCGCCATAGACATCATTCGCTACAACGTCGAGCAAGACACCGGGCTTCGTGTGAGCAAGGTGAACATCGTCGTTGAAGGCGTGCGCGTGTAAGAAACGGAGGAGACAGGGATTGGGGTTTGACAGGATTGACGGTGTGCTGCTGAAGGAAATGATACTAAACGGCGGCGCCATTCTCGAGAGCAATAAAGCGGAGATCAATCAATTGAATGTGTTCCCGGTGCCCGACGGCGACACCGGCACCAATATGTCTCTGACGATGGCAAACGCCTGCCGCGAAGTGCAGGCATTACAGGAGCTCACCTGCCACACAGTGGCAGAGGCGCTGGCCAAGGGCGCGCTCAAGGGCGCAAGAGGCAACTCTGGTGTGATCCTTTCGCAGCTCTTTCGCGGGTTCTCCCGTGGTGTGGACGGCCTGATCACCCTTGATGCCAAGCAGTTTGCCGAAGCACTGAAGAGCGGTGTGGAAACCGCCTACAAAGCCGTGATGAAACCCCGCGAGGGCACGATCCTGACCGTATCCCGGGCGTTTGCTGACGAAGCAGTGAAGCGTGCTGCCACTGAAACTGATCTGGTTGCCGTGGCGGAGGCCGCAATGGCGTTTGGCGAGCTCACGCTGGCCAAGACGCCGGAGATGTTGGATGTGCTGAAAAAAGCAGGTGTGGTGGATGCCGGCGGCAAAGGATTGCTGGTGATCTATCAGGGCTTTTTGCACTCACTGCACGGCGGCGGCATGATCAGCGCTGAGACCAAGCCTGCGCCGCAGGCGGTTGCTCCGGTGCAGCAGGCCATTGGCATTACCGGTGATGAGGTCATTGAAAAGGGCTACTGCACAGAATTCCTGATCGAAAACCTGAAACCGGAAGTGGATACCGCCGCGGTGGATCGATTGCGCGACCGGCTGGAGCGGCTGGGCGATTCCATCGTGCTGGTGCATGACGGTGACATGATGAAGGTGCATGTGCACACCGAAACGCCGGATAAGGTGCTTACCTATGCTCTGCAACTGGGTGAGCTGATGGCGATCAAGATCGAGAACATGCGCGAGCAAAATCGTGAGATCCAGCGGGCAAAGGCCGCTGCCGGGCAGAAGCCGCCTGCACCGCCCAAGGAACAAGCTCTCGTGGCCGTGGCTGCGGGGCAGGGCATCAAAGGAATCTTTCACGACATCATGGTGGAGGGCTTCGTAGAGGGTGGCCAAACAATGAACCCCAGCGCGGAAGACATTGCCTCCGCCATTCGTGATGTGAATGCTAAGAGTGTCATCGTGTTGCCCAACAACAGCAACATTATCCTGGCAGCGCGCCAGGCAGCGGAGTTGGTGGAGTGCACGGTGCATGTGATTCCCACAAAGACTGTGCCGCAGGGCATCTCTGCGGCTCTGGCCTATAATCCTGAAGCTTCCGCTGAGGAAAACGCTGAGAACATGGCAGCCGCCATCGGCTCGGTGAAGTCGGGCATGGTAACCTATTCGGTGCGTGATTCACAGATCGACGGGTTTGATATCAAGAAGGACAACATCTTGGGCATCGGTGACAGGGGTATCCAGAGTGTCGGTGAGACAGTGCCCGATGTAACGGTGGATCTGATCAGGAAGATGGTGGACGATAATTCCTGTATGATTTCCCTTTATTGGGGCAGTGACATGAAGAAGGAAGACGCAATCGCTTTGCGAGACCGGGTGCGCAGGGAAATTCCCAGTTGCGACGCGGAAGCCTATGATGGCGGGCAGCCGATTTATTACTATCTCGTGTCAGTGGAATAATTATATTCATTCCAGCCATGAACTATAAGGAGGATGCCTGAACGGGGCATCCTTTTTTACGTACGTATATAAGTGATGAACGGCCCGTTAATCCGATTTGCAAATTCTTTACAACTATTACACCGTTTATCAATATTCGTGTTTTATTATTGCAGGAACAATAAGGTTTTATATGGAATGAATATGGAACAACCGATGCTTTGTATCCCAATGACAAGTGAACCGCAGGAGGAATGGCAATGCCCAAGTATATGATCATGGTTCTGGCAGTTTTGCTTCTCGTCGCGCTAGGCGGCTGCGATGAATCGCCGGCGTCTGGTGGAGGCCAAATTGAGCCCGCTCACACACTCGAATTTGTCACGGTCAGCCCAAGCACAAGCGCGACTGTAATGGAAACACCAGGAAACACAGCATCAGCAGCGCCTGACACCACGCAACCTGATGAGACAGCATCTGTTTCGCCCGACGGCACAACCCAGCCGGACAACACTTCTGAAACAGAGAATTCCGAGACAGACACACCGGATCCCACAAAAACGGTAAAACCCACGACTACTCCCTCCGGCACCGGGTCCCTATCGGTAGAGCCGGTGATCGGCAAGGCTGATGTGAATGATCATCTGACATTGCGAAAGTCGGCGTCCACCACATCGAAAAGCCTTGCTGAGATCCCCAAGGACGGAGAATTCACCGTGTTGATGGTAGAAACGGGCAAGAAATGGCTAAAGGTGAAATATGAGGATCAGACAGGTTACGTGCAGGCCAAATATGTGCAAGTTGGCAGTAATGACAGTGACCGCGTTTGCACCGTGTTCTGCAACTCCGCGTTGAATGTGCGGGAGGGGGCTGGCACAAAGTTTGATGTGATCGGTTCTGTCGCCTATGGCACCACACTGATTGTGAAGTCAAAGACCACTGTGAGTGGCAAGGTGTGGTATGAGGTTGAGGTGGGATCATCAACCGGTTTTGTAAGCGCACAATACTGCCGCATTGCAGAAGACTGATAAGAGCCTGACAGAAAGGATGCCGAACGTCCGGCATCCTTTTCAAATTCCTTTGGCTTATTCAGGACTATCCGGCTTCACACCGGTGATGGCCATGATGGTGCTGGTGGCGATGTCCCAGAGTTTCTCACCCCGCTCATAAAGCACCACGCGCCGGTCATATCGATTGTTGATCAGGAGTAACAAGCGCTCACGCTCGGCATCTGTCAATGCACCGGGTGCGCGCCGCAGCGCTTTTTCTACTGAAGCCAACGCACCCAGGCGGTTGTCGTTGATCTGGCGCAGGGCAAGTTCGCGAGGGCAGCTTGCGTTGTCCGGCGCATAATTGGTCACTGAGAAGAAATCCACATTTACATTGATAAATCCAACCTGCTCCAGCGCCAGCGGAAATTCACACTCTGTCTTTTTCTCATATTGCGCGACGCCGTTTTGTTTGTCCAGATCGCGGGAGGGCTCCCAGGCTTTTCTTAGCAGAGCGACTTCTTCAGGGTCTTCGGGCAGCCAGTTTTCCGGGTTCACGTTTAGCCGTGTGCGCACAGACAGCACAGAGATCACGCCGCCAGGCTTCAGCACCCGAAGCTGCTCGCGCAGAAAACTCCCAGTCTCTACATGCTCGATCACAGTGTGTGACGTGACGGCATCGAAGGTGTTGTCAGGGAAGGGAAGGGCCAGCGCGTCGCCCTGTACAAAGGAGCAATCCAGGCCCAGTTCTTCTGTCTTTCTCCTTGCAAAGGCAATGTGCCCGCCGTCGCGATCCAGACCGGTTATGGTGCAGCGGGGCAGGGCAGTCTTGATCCGGTGGCAGAAGATACCACCGCCGCAGCCAACCTCCAGCACAGCCATGCCATCGGTAAGCTTCATTGCAGAAAGCCACAGGCTGCTGTTGTCCTCCCTGAAGCGGAGGGCTCGGTTTGAATAGAGTTCCTCAGAGGTCTGCACATAGTCTGACCAGAAACGATCCATGGTCGCTCCTTTCTGCCGGTTTAGTGGCATTCAATCCAGATATAATGCTTTTCTTCAGTCATCTTTTCAATCACGCCACCACACGCAAGCGCCGTTCGGATTGACGGCGAGTTGTGATTGCGCACTGTGACCAGCACACGGTCAATTCCAAGCTTTTTTGCCTCTGCCAGAAGCAGTGCCAATTGTGCCTTGCCATATCCTTTGCCACGGCTGTCTGGCCTGATGGTGTAGCCTATGTGGCCACCATCTGCCAGCAGTTTCTCTGTCAGCCGGTGCCGCACCTTGCCCACGCCTACCGGGCGATCATCGGCGTATAGCCAGAATGTGCTTTGCGGCACCATCCAGTCCTCCAGGTTTTCGCCGCGCCCAACACCGGCTGCCCGCGCAAGCCACTGGCGGAATTCCCCTTGTGTCAGCCCATGAGCGCCGTTCAAAAACCCGTTTTCGTCCTTTGGGATCTCTTGCAGCATTTCATACACATCCATGCCGTCTTCGGTGCTCAGCGCCCTCAACTCCAGTTTCATCCAAACACCTCCCGCGATGAGTGCCTTATTGTAGCAGACATGTATGGATATGGCAATACTTTATTATGATCGATTGCATTCATTGTTCATAAATTATTCATGAATCCGATTCCCAGCGCCGCACCCTACTATGTTGCGTCGCATGATTATGGTATAATTCCACTAATTGGATCAAGGAGCCCATGCTGTGCCTGAAAAGAATGTGATGTTGAGCATCGTCGCGGAGCAAACTGTGCCAAGCGGTGACACGAACCGAATGGAAATGATGACCGAAGGCCGCCGCTACCAGTCGGACGGTGCCTTTTGCCTGGAGTATGAGGAGAGCGAGGCCAGCGGCCTTGGCAAATCAATGACGCTGCTCATGGTGTCAGGCCGGATCATTTCTCTGATTCGCCGGGGCTTCACGACCACACATATGGTGTTCAGCGAGGGGAAGAAAAGTTACAACGTCTACAAGACACCTGCGGGGTCTATGGAAATGGCGATCCTGCCCACTTCGATGGAAATCGAACTGGGTGATGATTCCGGCGAAGTCACGCTGGAGTATGAGCTTGAGATCGGCGGGCAATACACAGGGTCCAATATGATATCGATCAACTACAAGGCCAAGCGGCCATCCTAAACGGAGTCAGGAGGAATCAGCATGAAGATTACATGGTTCGGGCAGGCTTGCTTTGAGCTTGTGACATCCGGTGGGGCTGTGATCATTTGCGATCCTTATCACCCCAATGTTGGGTATCCGGCGCACCCACGGCCGGCTGACGTGGTCACTGTCAGCCATGAGCATCTAGACCACAATTATACCAATTGGGTCGAGGGAAACCCGGCAATCATCCGGGGTGTGGGCAGCAGTGAGGTGAAAGGCGTGCGCCTCACCGGCTTACCCAGTTACCATGATGACGAACAAGGCGTGAAGCGCGGCCCCAACACCATTTTTGTTATTGAGGCGGAAGGGCTGAGAGTCTGCCATTTGGGCGATCTGGGGAACACACCCTCCGAGGAAGTGTTTGCGGCCATCGGTAAGCCTGACGTGCTGATGATCCCGGTGGGAGGGTTCTACACAATTGACGCTGCACAAGCTGCGGAGATTGCCAAAAGGGTTGACGCCAAGCTCACGATCCCGATGCATTTTGCCACCGGTGTTCGCGAGGTGCCCATTGCCCCTGTGGATGGTTTTGCTGCGCTCACCGGCGCAGTACGTCAAGCGGGCAGCTCCATTGAGGTGGATCAGAATTACTCCGGCTCCGCCGTTGTGGTGCTGGATTATTTGAGGGAATAGCCTGTGGGCAAACCGGAGAGCAAAAAAACACCGCAGCGGCATTTGAACATCCGGCGGGCAATCATCGTGGTTGCCACAGTGGAATGGGTGCAGATACTCCTGGTGCTCACGCTGGCACTGATGTATTTCACCGGCAACACTGTTGCGTCCACCGTGTTGCTGTTGCTGCTGATCTGCTTTATCCTGGCGGAGAATTTCACGATGATGCGCCGTGGGTTGCAGTTTCTGCATGCCGAACGGTCAATGGCTGAGGTAGAGGCTACGCTGGAGAGTGCAACTGATCTCAACCGTAAGCTTCGCACCCAGCGACACGATTTCATGAACCATCTGCAAGTGGTTTATGGCCTGATGGAGTTGGGAGACTATAAAGAAGCTTGCGCTTATATCGAGCGGGTGTACAAGGATATACAAAATGTGTCCAAGCTGATGCGCACCGACAATGCCGCCGTAAACGCTTTATTGGCCGCCAAAGCCGAAGCTGCGCATGCACGGGGTGTGGAGGTGGAGTATGACATCCGCTCTCGTGCAACAGGGCTTGCGATGGAGCCATGGGAGCTCTGCGGTGTGATGGGAAACATCATCGACAACGCCTTTGATGCTCTGGAAGGCACGGAGCATGCCAAGATCCGCATCCAGTTGTGGGAAGAACTGGGTGGCTTCAATTTCGCCGTGGAAAACAACGGGCCGCAGATTCCCGATAACATCGCCGAACAGATCTTCAATCCGGGCTTTTCAACCAAAGGAGACAAAGGGCAGGGCTTGGGCCTGCACATTGTGCGTGAGACACTGGAGAATTGCGGCGGTGCCATTGCTGTATGCCAAAGCGGGGAATGGACGCGATTTACCGGTTCCATCCCTAAGATCAATGAGATCAGGGGGCAGAACGAATGCGTCAACTGAAGGTTCTCGTGGCCGATGATGATGACGGGATGCGCCTTGTCATCAAGCGCATGATCGAAAAAACCGAGGGTTTCGAGCTCTGCGGCGAGGCCACAAACGGTCGGGACGCGCTGGCGCTTTTTGAGCGGGAGAGGCCCCAGGTCGTTTTCCTGGATGTAGAGATGCCAGAGATGGACGGCGTAGAGTGCGCCCGTCAGATCTTTGATACCGACCCAAGGGTCACGATTCTTTTCGCTACGGCCCATGAGCATTATATGAAGGAAGCGTTTGAAGTCTACGCTTTCGATTACCTGGTCAAACCTTTCAAGGTCGAGCGCGTGAAGGAAACGTTAGCCAAGGTGCTGGCCCGTTCCTTACAGCGCGAATCAGCAGTGCGCAAGCACGGGGAAGTGTCACCCAGAGGTATTCGAAAACTCATGGTGCGCCATAAGGACGGCATCAGCCTGATCGACTCCGATGAAATCGTGTTGATCCAGCGAGAGGAGCGCAGCACCGTGATTTTTACGGCCACTGGAGGAAGGATTGCCACCAGCGAGACCCTGTCGGAGCTGCACGATCGGCTGGATAAGAATTTGTTTATTCGGAGCCACAAATCGTATATAATAAATCTCTCAATGGTTTATGAGGTGTATCCTTACGGTCGGTGGACCTATATCGCCAAGCTCCGCAACACCGATCTGGACGCCTTGATTACCCACGACCGGTTTGAGGAAATTGAGAAACTTTTGTCTACGATGTAATGGGAGAATGATATAGTTAAGGGGTCGGCGGGGCGCGCTCCGCCGATTGCGTGTGTAATGAGGCAGGTTTTGACCGAGGTATTGACAGCAAGTGACCAGAGTATTGGCCGGGCGGCAGAGTTGCTGCGCGGCGGGGCTGTTGTCGCCTTCCCCACGGAAACCGTATACGGACTTGGCGCCAACGGTCTGGATGCACGCTCAGTGGAGCGTATCTATGATGCCAAGGGCAGGCCTAAGGACAACCCGTTCATTCTTCACATTGCGGAGAAGGAGGAGATCGGATCGCTGGTCTCCTGTATCCCGGCCACGGCCAAACAGCTGGTGGACGCATTCTGGCCGGGGCCGCTCACGGTTATTCTCCCCTCGGCGGACGTGGTACCGTTGGTTGCCCGCGCCGGGCTGCCCACGGTGGCTGTGCGATGCCCTGCAAACCCCTGGGCCAGAAAGCTTATCCGGCGATGCGGGTTTCCATTGGCTGCCCCGAGCGCCAACCTGAGCGGTCGCCCAAGCCCCACAACGGCTGCAGCTGTGCTGGAGGATATGAACGGGCGCATTCCGCTCATCCTGGACGGGGGCCCTTGCGAGGTGGGGTTGGAGTCCACGGTGGTCACGCTGGTGGGGGAGTGCCCCAGGTTGCTGCGGCCCGGCGGTGTCACGCTGGAGCAACTGGAAGCGGTAATCGGCTCTGTGGAGGTGGACCGAGCTGTGCTCGGTAAGCTTGAGGAGAACGCGGTGGCGCTGTCTCCGGGCATGAAATATCGTCATTACGCGCCCAATGCGGCGCTCACGGTGGTGGGTGGCGGTGCTACTGCACAGCGCATCCATACACTTTATGCAGAGGCTCTGGAGGCTGGCCGCAACCCCGCCATTCTGGCATGCGCAGGCCATGAGGGCGCGTTTTCCGGTCGGGTGGTATACACGCTGGGGGTTGAGGGAAACGATGAGAGTATTGGCGCGTCGCTGTTTGAGGCATTGCGCCGGGTGGACGCCGACGGCAGGACAGATGTGTTCGCCGAGGCAGTGGAGCCCAGCGGCATTGGCCTGGCTGTGATGAACAGGCTTTTGCGGGCGGCGGGATTCCAGTATATACATTCGTGAGGTGAAGGATGAAGGTTCTGTTGGTTTGTTCGGGAAACACATGCCGCAGCCCGATGGCGGAGGCCCTGATGAAGCGGGAAGCCAGCCACAGGGGCATCACTGGTCTTGATATACAATCCGCTGGCCTGCAAGCGGCACCGGGGTCACGAGCATCGAAATACGCCGTGGAAGCCATGGCGGCGCGGGGCATAGACATTGACCGCAGGCAGGCGGTGCAGATTTCCGCCCAGATGGTCCAGGAGGCAAGCCTGGTGCTCACAATGACAAGGCAGCAGGCATATACGCTCATTGAGGAGCTGCCGCAATACGGACATAAGGTGCTGGCACTTTGCGATTATGCAGGAGCCGGCAGTGATGTGGAGGATCCATGGATGGGCTCTGCTGCCGATTACGAGCGGGTGGCCGTGCAACTGGAGGAACTGGTCAGTACGGCATTGGACAGGTTGAGGTGATTGGGACCGCCGTTTTTGACCAAAGCGTTTCATCAATACTTTTTTGTGTGTTATACTTATCTTCCGTTCAGCGTATGAACTCTTGGACGGAGCTTTTTGAACTGGAGTGAATGGATGGAATTCGACGCCCTGCTGGACTCTTTAACCGCCGATTGCGATATGCGCAGCGAGCTGGACCGCCGGCGCACCTTTTTAAAGTGCGTGGAATATGCTGATTCCAACATTGATGCCGACAGCTACAACACCTTTTTGATGCTGGCAGCCGAACGCCTAGGCCAGGCCAAACTGATGCGCGAGGCAATGTCGCTTGCGGTGCGTACCACTGGCGATGAAAAACTGCACCTGCGGTTTGATGAAACGGAGGGTGTTCAGATCATTGGCAATAAGTCGGGCCTCATGTATCTGTCCAGGCTTTTGAAAAACTTATCGCAAGCCCGGTCTCCAGGTGAGCATATTACGCTGGGATATGGTATCAGGCCGCTAACCGGAGAATCATACCCAATGGCTGCCTATGTGGAGGATGATGGCTATTTCAGCGACATTGATGATCTGCTGCCACCGGAGGACAGCCTGGAGCAGTCTCTGGCCCGAAAGGAAGTCAACCCCAACGAGATTACCGCTTTTTTCATCATTGACTATGTGCCGGAAGAATGCGGTTTAAAGGCCAACACAATTTATCCCGTTGCCGGTTGGGAGAAGTATGTGCCGGGCATGCTTGTATGGCGCAAGGAGTTGCGGCAGGACATGAGCCGCATTGTCATACTGCGGTTTATTGGAGAGGACGGCACAGAAGGCCGCCTTGCCGTGGATATTGACGACCCGGACATCGGCTTTGTCACATTTAACGATATCAAAAACATCCTGAAGGCCAGAGTTTGACCCATTGCAGAATTTGCCAGCGCATAAGAAATGATTCCTTGCGAAGACTACAACATGAAACTAAAGCAAGGAGTGATCAGATATGGGGGCATTTGACAAGACTGCGCTGGCTCTGGTGATCATTGGAGCCATAAATTGGCTGTTGATCGGTTTGTTCCAGTTTGACCTGGTAGCTGCCATCTTCGGCGGGCAGACGAGTGCTTTCAGCAGGATTATCTATTCTCTCGTGGGACTGGCGGGGTTGTGGTGTATCACAATACTCTTCAAACGGTGGCATCGGGAGCATCACGACTGATATCGACATCGTTCAAACACAAAAAGCGCCGTGTCGGCGCTTTTTCATTAAGATTCAATGTTCATGAATCCGGTCCTGTTTCTTCCTTTCTCGTAATTCCTCCACCTCAAAGCCGGCGAAGCTCACTGGTTCAATAAAATCGCCGGGGCTGAATCTGGTGCGGAAAAATCTCTGGAATTCGTTACGATGCTTACGAAGCACAACAGGGCGCGGCACATCCAAAGCGCGGCACAGGCTATCCAGCGCCTCGTCAAGGTCTGAAATTGCCATCTCCACGATGGCATCTGATGCGATTTTTTCACGAATGCGAATGATCCCCCAAATTCTGGCCACAGGCAGTTCCTCCTGGCCCATTATATCGTATGCGGCTGCCCTGTCGCAACTCCGTGTCATTCGTTTGCCATGTCCATATTATGACAGACAGCGAGTTTTGCTGTTGCACCTCATTTATGCTATAATAAAACATATTTACCTGTATGCGGCCAGATGCCATCTGCCGATCCTGGGGCTTCACCCCAGGCTGTTGAGCGCTCAAGCGTGGAGGTGCGAAATGCCACAGACATATACGAGGAGCAGAGCCAGATTTTCATCCTATGGCGAGGGTCCGGGCAGCCAGGGCCCGTACCGCCCCAACGGCGGTAACGCGCTGTTGAAATGGATTGGTATTGGCGGTGGTGTCGCTGCTGCGGTTCTGGTTGCCGTGCTATTATGGCCTACAATATCAAACGCGTTGAGGAGCGGTGGTGGGCAGCCCACATCTTCACCGGAAAGCACAGTGAAGGTCACGCTGCAACCAACAATGTCAGCTGAGCCAGATCCCACCGCCACTGAAGAGCCTACGATCGAACCTACTGCCACGATCGAGCCCACAGCCACACCGCTGCCTTATGTGGATTTTTCCGTGAGCGCTGTGGGGCAGCTTCTAATCGAATCCGGCTTGCTCACCGATGCAAAAACCGACAGCGGTGAATATGATTTTGCCCCAATGTTTGCCAACATCAAGGACTCATTATCCAAATCCGACTTGACATTAGCCACACTGGAATCCACGCTTGCCGGTAAGGATGCCACTTATTCCGGTTCCACCAAATACAACACACCGGAGACGATCCTGACAGCGATGAAGGATGCCGGCATCGATTTTCTCAACAATGCCCATAGCCATATCTTCGATAAAGGGTTTTCCGGTGTCGAGAAAACCATTGAATTCATGGAAAGCGCCGGGTTTGGGCATACAGGAGCTTACCGCAGCACCGATGAGTACCACGCAACACCGATGTTTACGATCCCTGACAAGAATATCAAGATCGCAGTGCTGGCTTATAGTGATGACGAGAAGTATAAAAGCCTGATCCCTGCGGACAAGATGCGTTTCGCGATCAAGCACACCAACCTTGAAACGATTAAAAAAGACGTGAAGGCAGCCCGCGAAGCAGGTGCCAACGCCGTGATCGTGATGCTGCATTGGGGAGATGTGGGCGCCAAGACGCCCAGCTCCACAATGAAAACGCAAGCCACAAAGATCATCAGTTACGGTGCCGACCTGATCATCGGCAGCAACCCGCTTTATCTGCAGAAAATTGAAAAGATCAAGACGGAAAAGGAAGACGGCACTGAGACTGAGGGCATTGTGGCCTATTCGCTGGGTAGCTTCCTTTCCGCCCAGCAAGCGCAGTATAAAGACACCGGCGCAATCCTCAATGTGTCCTTCCGTCTGGACACCTCCACCAACATGGTCTCGATCACCGAAGCTACTTACGTGCCCACATGGGTCTATTTGAACAACAAGGATTACACGATCTTGCCTGCAGGCAAATACAAGGACAGTGAAGATCTGTTGGAACCGCTCTCCAGCAGTGCAAAAACCCGAGTTAAGAAAGCCTATGAGGAAGCGGTCGCGGCACTCGGTAGCACTGATGCCACTGCGGCTGCAGAATGACTGCGCAACGCGCAGTAGCATGAGGTTTACTGGATGAATTTCTCTCTCATGATGCCAGGCAAGGTGTTGTTTGGCCGGGGTGAATTTGGCAACGCCGGTAAAATCGCCAGCCAATATGGAAATAAATCCCTGGTCGTCACCAATCCTTCACTGCAGTCGGGTGGTGCGGTGCGACGTCTGAAGCAGTTGCTGGAAGAGCAGGGGGTAGCCTTGGTTGCATTTACCATGTCCGGCGAACCAACACCGGATGTGGTGAGAGCGGCGGCGGCCCTCGCCGCGAGTGAAGCTTGTGACAGTGTAATCGGACTGGGCGGCGGTAGCGCCATGGATACGGCCAAAGCAGCCGCAGGAATCGCAACCAACGGCGGTGCGGTCGTGGATTATCTGGAAGGTGTGGGCACGGGAAGAGTAATGTCTGCGCTCCCACTACCATTTCTGGCAATCCCAACGACATCAGGTACAGGAGCGGAGGCCACAAAAAATGCCGTGATTTGTGACACCTCTGCCGGATACAAAGCCAGTTTTCGCAGCGACGGCCTGCTGGCCAAAGCAGTGATCGTTGACCCGGAGCTGACGATCAGTGTGCCGGCCAACGTAACCGCATGGTCTGGTATGGACGCACTCACGCAACTAATGGAATCCTATATCTCGATCAAAGCCCAACCTGTCACAGACTCGCTTGCGTTGAGCGGTATGAAGGCTGTTGCCGCTAATCTGGCGAGAGTCTACGCCTGCGGGCAGGACATGGAAGCCCGAGAAGCAATGGCCTACGGCAGCTTTTTGAGCGGTGTTTGTCTTGCTAACTCAGGCCTTGGCGCCGATCATGGCATCGCAGCTGCTTTTGGAGCGGTCCTGGGTGTGCCGCATGGCCTGGCTTGCGCTGTATTGCTGCCGCATGTGATGAGAACCAATATGCCCCACGTGGGGCCGAAGGCTGCCAGTATGGCCGAAGCATTAACCGGGAACAGTTTCTTCGCGATGGATGACAATGTAAAGGCTGTGACGGGTTTTGTTCAAGAACTGGCTGAAAGGCTCAATATTCCACGTAAACTCAATCTGCCTGACGTGGATGAGGTGAAACTGGAGCGTGTGCATCGTGCCGTTTCGCGATCCAGCATGGGCGGCAACCCTGTGAAGCTTACACCAGATGATATTCTGGGGATCATCATGAAGGCAATATAACTGGATACATATCATCGCAGGAATCTATGAATGACGATAGATTCCTGCGTTAGCTTTTGTAAAAAAACAATGAATATTTGATCAGGCAATTGACTTGACCAAGATGAAATATCATAATACATGCAGTATGTGCGCAATGAGTACCGAAGAATCTGTAATAGGAGTTGTGATCAGTGGATAGAGGCAGAATGAATGGCCGAAACAGAAGGCAAGCAGCATCAGACAAGGGTGGCGCATCGGCATCGCCAGAGAACAATAAACACCAGCGCCGGCGTGGCTCTGACAATGGCCCGAAGAAGAACTGGTTTTTGCGACATAAGGTGTTCAGTATCATTGTGGCCAGTATCCTTCTTGTTGGCGTTGCCAGCGCGTGTGTTGTGGCAGCGCTTGCCGGTGATAAAGATATCTTGATTGATACTGGAGCGAGGAATCAGACACAGGAGCCGGATACTGATACACCAAACAACACTGATGGTAGCGGGACTGACAACCCCTTAACGCCCGGTCAGACCGACGTGGATCCCACGTCGACCGACGAGCAGCCTCCGGCCTACCTGTTTTCAAAAGATATTGTGAACATTCTTGTTTTGGGCACGGATACCGGTTTGGGCCGTGATGGCGAAGCCGGCCGTACCGATTGTATCATCCTGGTTTCCGTCAACCAAAAAACAGCTGAAGTCTCGATGATCTCAATTCCCCGTGACACGTACGTGAAGATCTACAATGAAAAGAACAAGGTTGTAGATGAGAACAAGATCAACGTGGCATATCGCTACGGTATGCTGAAGAGTGGCGGCAAAAAGGAAGTGGGCATTGCCTATGCCATCAACACAGTCGGGCGTTTCTTCAGCGGCAACACCAACGGGTTGATCCCGATCGACCAGTATGTGGTGTTCGACATGGATCTGGTGCTCGATCTTGTGCGCGCCGTTGGCGGTGTGACAATTGACGTAAAGTTCGAAATGAGCAAGAAAGCCGGCGATCCGGTTAATGTGAAGCCCGGCCTGCAGAAGCTCAACGCTTATGAAGCCCTGGCATATGCGCGCAAGAGGCATGGTGTTGCAGGCGGAGACCAATCACGGGGGCAGCAGCAGCAGGAAGTCATGATGGCGGTGCTGAAGGAGATTAAAAACAGGGGCACTGTCACGATGATCCCCAAGCTGTATAATGCGTTCATCAAAAACTGCTATACCAGCATCACGGCGGAGATGGTGCCGAGGCTGGCATGGATTGCCAAGGACGTCAGCATTGAGGGCATCAAAAATCGTACGATCAAGGGCAAGACGCTTCAAATCAGCGGCGGTAGCTTTGTGATCGCCAGTCAGGATGGTACGGATCCCGATTCCAAGCAGGCCATCATCAAGGAACTGTTTGGCATTGATGTCAAAGTGAACAGTGACGAGACCTACAGCGCTCTTTACAGCAGCATTCAAAAAAGGATCAATGCCGGCCAGGGCCTTGTGGACAAAGCCAACGCTCTGCTCAACAACAACAAAGATTATTATTCCAGCAGCGAAGCCTCAGCCCTGCGCGCAGCGATTTCTGAGTGGAACGCTGCCAAGAAGAAGAATGATATTGATGCGATGTCAGACGCGCAGGATGATGTGCAGGCCCAGTATGACCATCTGAAGGCACTCATTGACAGCAGGAAGAATGCACAAACCGAAACTCCGACCGAGGAGCCTACCGAAGAACCGACTATTACGGATCCCCCTGCGTCAACCGATCCGCCGACGACCACAGATCCGACTGCCACACCGGAGCCAGCAACTGAATCGGCAGACTCAACGCCGACGACCTGATACGGCGTATGTTTTACCTTTCATAATACTGCATGGCCGTCTGAATTCGCAGGCGGCCTTTTCCATATTGTGACCATTGTCGCAGCATAACATTGTTTTGGTACATATCCTAATTACTGTATTTGAATACAGAGCTTCTAGCGTTTATAATATTGTTGTTTCTTGTAGAAAAGCAGGTGAGTGGATTGACCAGAGGAATCAGAACAATGCCGGTTGTGCCATTGCGGGGGCTGACGCTTTTTCCGCACATGGTGTTAAACTTTGATGTTGGCAGGGAAAAATCCCTGGCGGCGCTGGATGCTGCGATGGAAAGCGACCAGATCCTGATGCTGGCCGCACAAAAGAACGCGGAGGTCGAAGAACCGGAGCAGGACGATATCTACGAGGTGGGCACGGTGGCCCATATCAAGCAGATCATTCGGCTGCCGGGTGATGCCGTGCGCGTCATCGTGGAAGGTCTTTATCGCGGCAGGATTATGGAGTTTTCCAGTGAAGAGCCCTATACCGAGGCGCTCGTGACTGTGGACACAGTGGCAGGCAACACTAATTCTGCCGACTCCGACGCAATGGTGCGGGGCTTGCAGGAGCTATTTGAGGAATACGCCAGCCTCTCCGGGAAAGTCTCGCCGGAGGCATTGATCAGTGCCGCCGCAATGGGTGACCCAGGCGAGTTGGCAGATACAATCGCTGCCAGTGTGTTGAAAAAGCAGGAGGAAAAGCAGGCGATCCTGGAAAGCTACGATGTGTTGGAACGCATAGAGCGGCTCCATGTGCTGCTGACACGGGAGCTTGAGATTCAAAAGATCGAGAAGCGGATCAGCATGCGCGTCAAGCAGCAAGTGGATCAAAACCAAAAAGAATACTACCTGCATGAGCAGATCAAGGCCATTCAAACAGAGCTTGGGCAGGATGACGCCAGCGAGTTTGACGAGTTGAGTAGCCGTATTGAGTCGCTCTGCATGAACGAGGAAGCAAAAGAAAAGGCCAAAAAGGAATTGGCCCGGATGCAGAAAATGGCTCCCGGTTCGCCGGAGATGCCGGTGCTGCGCACTTATATTGACTGGCTGCTCGACATGCCCTGGAGCTGCGAGAGCGAAGACAATATGGACCTCGTTAACGCCGAAAAAATACTCAACGAGGATCACTACGGGCTGGATAAGGTGAAGGAACGCATCATCGAATATCTTGCTGTGCGCCGCCTTACCGAGACGATGCGCGGCCCTATCCTGTGCTTTGTGGGCCCCCCCGGTGTGGGTAAAACGTCCATTGCCCGGTCAATCGCTCGCGCCCTGGGCCGCAAATTCACGCGGATGAGCTTGGGTGGTGTGCGCGACGAGGCGGAGATCCGCGGCCACAGGCGCACCTACATCGGCGCGATCCCCGGGCGAATCATCAGCGCGATGAAGACCGCCGGCACCAAAAACCCCGTATTCCTGTTTGACGAAGTGGACAAAATAGGCAGCGACTTCCGTGGTGATCCTGCTTCGGCGTTGCTGGAAGTGCTGGATCCAGAGCAAAACAGTACATTCCGCGATCATTATATGGAAGTTCCCTTTGACCTTTCCAGGGTCATGTTCCTGGCCACTGCCAACACGCTGGACACCGTGCCGGCGGCGTTGCTGGACAGGATGGAGGTTATTTACCTACCCGGATATACCGACGAGGAGAAGGTCAACATCGCCCGCAGGCACCTGCTGCCAAAGCAAATGAAGGAGCACGGCCTGCAGGAATCAGCCGTGGTGATCAGCGATGATACGCTCCGGTTTGTGATCGATCACTACACGCGGGAAGCTGGCGTGCGCAGCCTGGAGCGGGAGTTGGCCAATATGTGCCGCAAATGTGCCCGGCAGATTGCCGAGCATGGCAAGATGCGCCTGCGCGTGACTGCCCACAACGCTGAGAAGTATTTTGGCAACGTGAAGTTCAAACGTGAAGACAAGGAGCGCCACGATGAAGTGGGCGTGGCCACCGGCTTGGCGTGGACTGCCTTTGGTGGCGAGACGCTGGCTGTGGAGGTCAACACGATGCCCGGCTCCGGCAAGCTGGAGCTCACTGGCCAGTTGGGCGAGGTGATGAAGGAAAGCGCCCGGGCAGCGCTTAGTTATGTGCGCGCCCATGCGGACCTGCTTGGTGTGGACCCGGAGTTCCACAACAAGCTGGACATCCACGTGCACGTGCCTGAGGGAGCCATCCCGAAGGACGGTCCTTCTGCAGGCATCACGATGGCCACGGCCATTACCAGCGCGCTCACCGGCCGTCCGGTATCCGGCGATGTGGCCATGACCGGCGAGATTACGCTGCGGGGCCGGGTGCTGCCTATCGGGGGTCTCAAGGAGAAATCGATGGCTGCATATCGAGAAGGCGTCACGACGGTCCTGATGCCTCAAGGCAACCAGCCGGACATCCGTGACATTCCGGATAACATCCGCAAGAAGCTGAAGCTCATCCCGGTTAAGACGCTGGACGATGTGCTGCAGCACGCGTTGCTGAACAGGAAGTAGTATGGAGATCCAATCGGCTGAATTTGCGTTTACTGCGGTTGACGAGGGTGGTTTCCGGCGGTCAAGACTGCCGGAGATTGCCCTCGTGGGCCGTTCCAACGTGGGGAAATCCTCCTTGATCAATGCCTTCTGCCGTAAGAAGGGTTTGGCGCGTGTGAGCGCCACGCCGGGTAAAACCCGCGAGGTCAATTTTTATCTGCTCAACAATAGTTTTTATCTGGTGGACTTGCCGGGCTACGGCTTTGCCAATGTATCGCAGCAGGAAAAGCAGAAATGGGGCCAGATGATCGAGGGCTATTTCCAAGCATCGCCCAACCTCAAGCTGGTGTTGTTTTTGCTGGACATCCGCCGTGAGCCCAGTGATGAGGACCGGCAAATGGCTGTGTGGATCGAGCACAATGCACTTGATTACCGGCTGATCGCCACCAAGGCCGACAAGGTGCCCAAGAGCCAGCGGGGGATTGTATGCCGCAAGCTTTCTGACCAGTTGGGCGTGACGTTTCGTAGCGAGGCGATTTGCTTTTCCACGCTGGAGAAGCTGGGCCGGGCAGATCTTCTGCGGGAGATCGGGAAGTCATTAGGTTAGTGGAACATTCATTATCAAAGAAATTTCTTGACAGCCATTCCATCAATATGTTAATATTTGATGCACAAAGCAGAAGCACCCGCTTCTCACCTGCCGGCTATGCCAGGCTGGTTCTGAATCTGAAAGCATGACTGCATTCAAGCGGGTATTTCTGCCCGCTTGATTTTTTTTGGGGGTGTGAGCAATTAGCCAGGAGCGCGCAATTAACGAAGAGATTCGCGCAAAAGAGGTGCGCCTGATCGGTGAGGATAATGCCCAATTGGGCATCCTGTCACGCAAAGACGCGTTGGCCATCGCGGAGGAAAAGAGTTTGGATCTGGTGCTGATCGCACCGGATGCTGACCCGCCCGTGTGCAGGATCATGGACTACGGCAAGTTCCGGTTTGAGCAGGCCAAGAAGGAAAAAGAGGCACGCAAAAACCAGAATATCACCGAGCTCAAGGAAGTGCGGCTGTCAGCCACCATCGAGGAGCATGACATCGATATCAAGGCCAAGTCCGCAATCAAGTTCCTGAGCGAGGGCGACAAGGTCAAGGTGGGCATCCGTTTTCATGGCCGCCAGCAAACCCACCCGGAAATCGGCTACAACGTTATGAACGTCTTCTTCTCCAAGGTGGAGGAGGTTGGTGTCATCGAAAGAAAGCCCATACAAGAGGGCCGTAACATGCACATGATACTTGCCCCTCGTGCCAAGGGCAAAAAATAAGGAAGGGGGAATCCATTATGCCGAAACTCAAGACCCATAAAGCTGCCTCCAAGAGGTTCACCATGACCGGCGGCGGCAAAATCAAGAGGGCTTGTGCGTTCAAGAACCACAAATTGAACAGCAAAACCCGCAAGACCAAGCGCAACCTGCGCCACGGCGGTTATGTGAGCGAGCAGGAAGCATCCGTCGTGAAGAAGCTGATCCCATACCAGTGAGCGCCTGAAGCGCCGCATCAATCGAAAGGAAGAGTGATTCCCAATGGCAAGGATCAAACGCGCAGTTAACGCCGTAAAGAAGCGCAGGAAGATCATGAAGCTCGCCAAGGGCTTTTATGGTGCCCGCAGCAAGCAATATCGCATCGCCAAATCTGCCGTGATGAAGGCACTGGCCCACGCATATGAGGGCCGCAAGCACAAGAAAAGAGATTTCCGCTCCCTGTGGATCGTGCGCATCAACGCCGCCGCCCGCATCAACGGCATCTCCTATAGCCGCCTGATGAATGGCCTGAAGAAAGCCGGCGTGGAAGTGAACCGCAAGCTCCTGGCGGATCTGGCTGTGCACGACATGAAAGCGTTCGAGAGCCTGGTGAACACCGCCAAGAAGGCTCTGATCGCCTGATCTTGATTGGCAAACGATAAGCCTTGTGCCTCACCGGCACAGGGCTTTTTCATTACTCTTTTATTTTGTCCAATCTGAAGATGTGACTACCAATAGCACATAATGACATGTAAAGGTGTATCGAAGAGCTTAAAATGTTATAATTATCAACATGAATTATCGCTCAATAATCCTACTTGAGGGGTGGAGTCATCTTGTTTATTGAATGTATGGATTTTTATGAAACCGACACAGGATTACTGCCTAAATCACTTGATCTGAATAAAATCGACCTGTCCAGTGGGAAACTTGTTGTAAAAGCCCATGAAAAAGAGATATACCTAATATCGAACCATCTAGTCATGGCAAAAGTACATCGAGATAACCAAGGAGTTTACCCATTTTCCAAGATTGATTTTCTGTCGCACAAATTGCAGGAAATCATATTTCCACAGCATGTGCCCAAAATCCATCTCGCTCTTTTTGAGAGTAAGGATAGCCCAATATTCTTATTGGAAAGGATTAACCTAGATAAACTTCATATTGCATACAACCTTCAGAGGCAGATTTATCACAAGTCATGCGGAATGGATTATTATTATGACCCGGAGTTCCTGAAACTAGATGAAAATGATGATATTGATGCTTTAGAAAGAATGCATTCTGAAAAAGTTGAAGAATGCAGAGAAATTTTTCTTACCTGCTAGACAAGTATGGAATTGCGTTTGATCACTCAGGTGTCAATATTACATGGAGAGAGCATGATATTCCAGTTTCGGTTGAGGTACATAAATGCAGGAGAGACTACCTTTTCAACTTCAATAAATGTGAGGATTTCTTCCGCAGCCTTGATGATGATAAAATGAATAAAGATGCACTGGTCATTATCGATAGGATCAGGCAATTGCAATGAAAAAACTTGAAACAGACCGCTTAGTGCTTCGTGACTGGCAAGTCGATGACGCGGTGGATTGCTTGGTTCTTTGGAGCAACCCTGAGATTACACATGCAGGCTGGACCATGAAGAACAGCATGGAAGAAATCAATGCTGCCATGCATGTTTGGCAGCAAGAACAGGATTCATGGGCAATAACACTGAAGGACAGCGGTTCAGTGATTGGTGCGATTTTCCTTAGTGACATCAACCGCCACTCACGATATCGGGAACTGGAATACGCCATCATTGAGGATCAATGGAACAGGGGTTACGCCACGGAAGCGGTCAATGCTGTGCTGAAGCACGCATTCATGGAAATGGAATTGCATATCGTGGCAGCGGCATGTTATGACTACAACAAAAGGTCTATCCGTGTGATTGAAAAGTGTGGGTTCACTTATGAAGGCACACTTCGGAAATACAGCCGGAACCAGTCTGACAGTGTGCGTTATTCCATGCTCAGAGACGAGTGGGAACAACTGCATGGTTGAGATGATGGTCTTTTTGATGGGGGAAGAAACGCGATGAAACAAATCACCAGTGCTGACAATGCTTTGTTTAAAACATTCAAGAGCCTACAGACTTCCAAAGGCCGTCATGAGCAAGGCCAGTTTCTTGCCGAAGGCCCCCACCTTGCCGAGGAAGCCCTGCGCTCCAGCCTGCCGGTGCGTTATGTCGCAGTCCGCGACACTGAAGCAGAACGGTATGCAGGGTTGATTGCCCAGACGGAAGGAGCAGGAGCGGAGGTGCTTTTGCTTTCGCCAAGACTTTTTGACGCCTTGGCAGACACTGGCAGCCCGCAGGGCGTGCTTGCCGTGGTGGGGATTCAGTGGCGTGAGCTTTCGGAAGAAGAGCTCCAGCAGTCATCTATGGCTGTGGTGCTGGAGCGGGTGCAGGACCCCGGCAATGTGGGCACGATTCTTCGCACTGCCCTGGCCGTGAGCGCGGGCTTTGCCGTGCTCACCGACGACAGCGCCGACCCATGGTCGCCTAAGGTGGTTCGTGCGTCGCAAGGCGCGGTGCTGCACCTGCCGCTGGTGCGATGCGCCGGAGCAGGGGAGGCAATAGGCACATTGAACAACGCTGGTTGGTATACCGCCTGCGGGCACCTTCAGGGCGAGGATTTCTTCTCCCGGCAAAGCAGCCCCCGCACGGCGCTGGTAATCGGCAACGAGGCGGGCGGGATTACTGAGGAAACCGCTTCAGCTTGCGCAGCCAAATGGAAGTTGCCCATGCCGGGGAAAGCAGAATCCCTGAATGCCGCTGTGGCAACCGGTGTGATGCTGTATGACCTCTGGCGGGAGCATGCATCCGATTGATTCCAATCCATGTCAGCACTATAATACATGTAATAACTGGTTGGAGGGAACTCAATGGCAATGAAGGTTCTGTTTATCGGCGGCACAGGGCTTATCAGCACAGCAGTGTCGGAACTGGCAGTGAAAAAAGGGATTGAGCTGTATCTGCTTAACCGGGGCAATCGTCCTGGCTTCGTGCCGCAAGGGGCCAAGGTGCTGCAGGGCGACATCAATGACGCTGCGCAAATGAAGTCGCTTTTGGGTAATCTGCACTTTGATTCCGTTGTGGATTGGATTGCATTTGAGCCAAATGCAATTGAGCGTGACATTTCGTTGTTTACCGGCCGCACCGATCAGTATATTTTCATCAGCTCGGCTGCCACCTATCAGCGTGAGGCAACCCAATATCTGATTGACGAAGCCGCGCCGCAGAACAATCCCGGTTGGGACTACGCGATGAACAAGATCGCCTGCGAGCAGCGCCTGATGGAGGAATACCGCAAGAACGGATTCCCGGTGGTGATTGTGCGCCCGTCGCACACCTATGGCCTCACGAGCATCCCATTCGCGCTGTCCAGCTGGGCCAGGCCGTGGACGATTGTGGACCGCATGCTCCGGGGCAAGCCGATCATTGTCCCCGGTGACGGCACATCCCTATGGTCCATCACACACAACTCAGACTTTGCCAAAGGCTTCGTGGGTTTGCTTGGCAACACGATGACGCTGGGCCATTCGTTCCACATTACCTCTGATGAGGTAAAGACCTGGGACCAATACGCCCGCATCATCGGGCAGGCAGTGGGTGTAATGCCGAAGTTGATGCACATCGCGACGGATACGATTGTCCGATTCATGCCCGATCAGGTGGGCCCGCTGCTGGGTGACACCTGCCGCACCTGTATCCTGGACAACAGCAAGATCAAGAGATTTGTGCCTGGTTATGTTGCAACCACCAATTTCGAGACCGGGATTCGGAAGACCATCGACTATTTCAACGCTCACCCGGAGCTCAAGATGGTGGACGAGGATGTCAATGCCAGGATGGACAGCTTGATCGCCAAATACAATCATTTCCTTGAACAACTCTAGCAGGTATTGATCGCTTATTCTGCTTCACCCAAGCCGTGCGATGCTTCGCACGGCTTTTATTGCCACCCGCACGTCTTCCTGCGTGGTGAAAGGGCCCACGCTGAAGCGGATCGCACCGCGTTTGTCTGTGCCCAGAAAACGGTGCGCCAACGGTGCGCAGTGAAGCCCAGCCCGGCATGCAATACCATATTCGGCATAGAGGCGATCTGCGGCAACAGAGGGGTCCAGGCTGCCGATGTTGAGCGTGATCACACCGACTCTTGGCTTGTCCGGCGCCGGGCCATAAAGCGTGATACCATTGACGCTGTTCAACCCTTCCCAAAGGTACTCCGTCCGTTTTTTCTCCACTGCCAGGATCTGGCTGAAGTTCTTGATCACAAATTCGGTTCCTGCCCGCATGCCCGCAATGGCCGGTGTGGGAGCAGTGCCGCTTTCATACCGGTCGGGCATGTCCTGCGGCTGGGTGAGCATCATGCTGGCGCTGCCGGTGCCACCCTCCCGCAGAGGGATTGGGGCGGAGCTCTCACCGATATAAAGGCCTCCGGCGCCTTGGGGGCCCAGCAGGCCTTTATGGCCGGGGAATGCATACAGATCTATACCAGGCGTGGAAAGACACACCGGGATGCAGCCTGCCGATTGGGCGCCGTCCACCAGTAGGGGCACTGCCTTGTGATAGCAAATGTCTGCAATGGCTTCCACCGGCTGCACCGCGCCTGTCACATTGGATGCCTGGCTGACCACCACCAGCTTGGTGTTCGGGTTGATTTCCCGGGCAATGTCTGCAGGCTCGACGAAGCCGTCTTCGCGGGGGGACACGATAGACAGGGAGATGAACTGCCTCTCCTTCATTGTGTGCAGTGGCCGCAGCACCGAGTTGTGTTCCAATGCCGTTGTGACCACATGACCGCCCTCTGGAAGCATGCCCTTGATCGCTTGGTTGAGCGCGTCGGTGCAGCTCATGCAAAATATAAACCGCATGGAGTCTTCCGCTTGGAATAATTTCGCAAGAGAGACCCTGCAGTCAAATATGGCGCGGCCTGCGTCCAGCGATGCCTGGTGGCCGCTGCGGCCCGGGTTGCCGCAGCGCTCTATGGCAGATATCACTGCCTTGGTGACCGCCTTGGGTTTTGGCATGCTGGTGGCCGCGTTGTCCAGATAAATCATGCTGTATCATCTCCTGGTTTGCTCTCATTACCAGTATATTAGCATTGGGTTGTGGGGGTTCTGTCTGCCTGTTCGCCCCCTCACACTCTGTCATGCCGGTAATATCATGGTAGTAGCCGGCTCGGTAGCCGGCGCGAGGAGTGTGATCATTGTGGCAAATGAACCGTATGGCTTCGTGGCCTACCGCTCCAGGCAGCAGACCACCGCGTTGGAGGTTGCCCTGAAGAGCCAGGGCATGCGGTGCAGCATCATCAATACCCCCCATGAAATCGGAATGGGCTGCGGGCTATCTGTCCGTTTCAATCTGGCTGATTTGGCGGTAGTTTCGGCAACTGTGAGCCGCTTGAAGCAGAGCGCGTTGATTGGTATTTACAATGCGACCAATGAAAACGGCCGGTTGGTGTTCAAGCCAGTGTCCAGGACGATGCGCCACAGCAATTGATGTTGCATGGGAAAAAGCGTATAATTAGCAGTGTTGCCGAAAACGACGTTTTCGGCAACACGCATACATATGAAAGGTTGGTTGGGAATGGAAGGCAATGCAATTCTGACACTTCTGAATGTGTTGGAGCGGGAATACGCAGATGCTGTGTGCGCCTTAAATTTCTCCAACCCCTTTGAGCTGTTGGTCTCCACGATCCTGTCTGCCCAATGCACCGACAAACAGGTAAACAAGATTACAGAAAAACTGTTTCAGCGGTTCGCAAGCCCTGAGGAGTTTGCCAGCCTGACACCGGAGGAGTTGGAGCCACATATCAAGAGTTGTGGCTTTTACAAGAACAAGGCCCGCAACATCGTGCTGACCAGCCGGGCATTGCTGGAGCGGTTTGGCGGGGAAGTGCCGCGCACGATGGAGGAATTGGCCTCGTTGCCCGGTGTGGGCAGGAAAACTGCCAATGTGGTGCTCTCCAATGCCTTTGGACAAGACGCCATCGCTGTGGACACCCATGTGTTCCGCGTGACCAACCGCCTGGGGCTGGTGCAAGCCAAAACCCCGGAGGAAACCGAGCGCCAGTTGATGGAGCGCTTACCGCAGGAGAAGTGGTCCCAGGCACATCATTGGCTCATCTGGCATGGCAGGCAAATTTGCCATGCCAGAAAGCCGGAGTGCGCACGCTGCCCGGTGTCTCTTTGGTGTGAGTATCCGGGGAAGGCAAAGTGATCAATCCTTCACCTGATCGCGGCCCATCAAAACTGCCAGCACGATTCCTTGCATCATGTGCGCCAGGAAAAAGAAGGCAAGAGTAATCCACCAGCCGGCCGACTCGAATATCTCCGATGGAAACGCGAATGTGTAGCCGAAAAACACCAGTGAAACGATGATGCGCATCGTTTGGTAAGTGATCGAGTCTGCCCGTTGCTTGAGCCCGTTGATCCGCTCATCAGACTGTTCCGCCGCGATGGCGCGGGTATATTTGGGATTGCGTTTCATCAATGCGGCTGTCACTCCGAAGTAAGTGGCCAGACCCAGCGGTATGAATGACAATGCCACAATGGCTTTGTTGTTTTCCAGCAGCGGAAGTTGAAATACCCGCACCGCAATCCCACCGGCCAACAACACCAGGCCAATGGACAGGTAGATGATGAAATTGAGGCTCATACTTTTGGTTGCTTTGCTTTGATCCATTTTCCTACTCCTCCCAGAATAAATCGTTCAGCGTTTTGTGCAGAGCTTTGCAGATCGACAGGCAAAGGTTTAGTGATGGGTTGTATTTGCCTGACTCGATCAGGCTGATGGTCTGGCGCGTCACACCCACAAGCTCAGCAAGCTGCTCCTGCGAAACATCCCGCTCGATGCGGGCGATCCTCATCTTCTTGTTCACAGTGGCACCTCCTTGTTGTCTTATGATACATCATAGATTGCAGGATGTCAAATATAAATTGCATTATGTCATCACAAATTCGACTGGTTCACACTGTTACAACAAAAGTTCGTAAAAAGTGCCATTGTGATACAAATCCTTGCGATCATCGCCGTATTGTATTGCTTCCATATTCTTAAGAATGTAGAATGATTTGGCATTTGTATGCAGGGGTGAGGATATGCCGGCGATAAACGTAGTCAAGCTCTCCAAGTCATTCACTTATTATAAAAAGGAAGCTGGGCTCAAAAGCTCGTTGAAAAACCTGTTCCATCGTGAAACGCTCGTAAAGGAAGCGGTGAGGGGCATCAGCTTTGCCATTGAGGAGGGAGAAGTCGTGGGCTTTCTCGGCCCCAACGGTGCTGGCAAGACCACCACGCTCAAGATGCTTTCCGGCATCCTGATCCCCACCGGTGGCCAGGCATCCGTGCTGGGGTTCGTGCCCGGCGAGCGGAAGAAGGACTTCAAACGCAGCATCTCTATCGTGATGGGCCAGAAAAGCCAGCTCTGGTGGGACTTGCCTGCCAATGAGTCGTTCCAGCTCAACAAGCACATTTATGAGCTGGAGGAGAAAGCGTTTCAGCACACACTATCCGAACTGACCGAGCTGCTGGATGTGAAGGACCTGCTGGGCGTGCAGGTGCGCAGGCTTTCACTGGGCGAGCGGATGAAGATGGAGTTGATCGCCGCGTTGATCCACAAGCCCCGGGTGATGTTTCTGGATGAGCCCACAATCGGCCTGGATCTGATCTCGCAAAAAAGGATTCGCGACTTTATCCGCTACTACAATGACCAGACCCACACCACGGTGCTGCTGACCAGCCATTATATGGACGATATAGAGGACCTTTGCCGCCGCACAATCATCATCAACGAGGGCAGGATTGTGTATGACGGTGACCTTTCCAAGGTGGGCGACGCTTTCAGCGGCAAAAAGCTGGTAAAGGTGCAGCTTTCCGAGCTGGTGGGGGAGGAGCGCCTCGCCTGCTACGGGCAGGTCAAGCAGTTCGATGGTTACAACGCCACTGTGGAAGTGGATCGTCAGGACATCAAGCCCATCTGCAGGCGCATCCTGGATGAGCTGCCTGTGCTGGATTTCAACATAGAGAACATCCCTGTGGAGGAGGGCATCGTGCAGCTCTACCGGAAGGAGGGCGCCGGTGAAGCAATATAGCAAATACTGGAAGTCCTTTGCGCTTGGCGCACAGAGCGCCATGGAGTATCGGATGGATTTCCTTCTGAGCATGGTGAGCGCCCTCTGGCCCATATTCATCCAGTACTTTCTGTGGAAAAGCATCTATTCGGGCACCGGTCAGCAGAGCATGTTTGGCTACACTTATGCCCAGATGATGACGTACGTGATCGTCGCCAACATCGTGCAGCGTCTCATCCGCACCGGTTTTGAGTATGAGATGAACGACGACATAAAAAACGGCGGGCTGGACAAGTTCATCGTGCGCCCCATCGGGTATTTTCAATATCGCATGGCCACGTTCGTGGGCGGTAAGATCGCCCAGTTTGGAGTGATCCTGATCGCCCTCGTGGCGGTGATTGTGGCGGTAAACCTGGTGTATGGCGGTGTGGTTGCGCCGATCAATGCGCTCTATTTCGTTGCCACGCTGCTGCTGGCCTTTGTGTTGAATTTCATCGTGTTTTTTTGCGTGGGCATGCTGGCGTTCACGCTTTCGGAGATCGGCTTTTTCTACGAAGCCGTACGCATCGTGTTCATCGCGATGAGCGGCGGCATCTTTCCGTTGGACGTTTTCGGCCCGGTTGTAGCCAAAGCTCTGGCGTTTTTACCATTCAAATACACCGTGAATTTCCCGGTGGATGTGCTGAGCGGCAGGGTTGCCGGCATGGAGCTGCTGGCAGGCTTTGGGGTGCAGATCCTTTGGATTGCGGCGCTGGCGTTTCTGTCCATGTGGTTGTGGAAGCGCGGTGTGAACAAATACATCTCGGCAGGTGGATGATGGGCACAATCTTGCGGGAAATCAAAAAGCACGCGTTCATCTGGTTCGTGTTCATGAAGAACAGCCTGATCGCCCAGATGGAATACCGTGCCAACTTCCTCACTGGGCTCGCAATGGAGGCCGGCTACCTGCTGGTCAAGCTCTTGTATGTGATCGTGGTATACCGGGCCGGCGCCACCATCAACGGCCTGACGCCCGATGAGGTGCTGGTATTTGTGGGTGCGTTTGTGCTGATCACCGGGTTTTACGCCGGGTTTTTCATGCTCAACAACTTCGCGCTGAGCGACCATATCCGCACAGGCACGCTGGACTTCTTCATCGTGAAACCCGTTTCGCTGCAGTTCATGGCCACGCTGCGGCGCAGTGACATTGCACTCTTTCTCACTGACTTTGTGGCCGGCGTGATCCTGATTGCCATTGGCTGGAGCCGTCTGAAAATACCGCTCAATATCCTGAACCTGGCTGGCTTTACCGGCTATATGCTCAGCGGCGTGATTGTGGGCTACGCAATGTTCCTGTTCCCGATTATCTTCTCATTCTGGATTGTGAAATCCGGAGCACTGGCCGGCGTGGTGGATTCCTTTTGGGATTTCAATAATGTGCCGATGGGCGTTTATTCCAAGCTCATCCAGAGAATCGGTGTGTTTGTGCTTCCGATCTTTGTGGTCACCAATTTCCCGGTGTTGTTTGTATTGGGCAAGATGGAGCCGCTCTATGCCGTGTGGGGCATTATCGCACCGTTCGTGTGCCTGGGGGTGACAAGGCTTTTCTGGTCGGTGGCGGTGAAACGCTACAGCAGCGCCAGCAGTTGACTTTCGCCAGCGGTGCTAATGCACCTCGGCGAGTCTTGTCTCGTTTATACAATCCGTTACCCACCCACCGCGCATGTCGCTGGGTGGGTTCTTAGCTTTTATATTTCGTTTTCTAGTATTTCATACAGAATTCCAGCCTGTGGGCAGGTTTGCTTCTCTTTTCACCCCATTCATTGGTTGCCTCTGCCGGATAAACCGGCTATCGGCTCTTTGTTCTCATCTCTCCTTATCTTTTGGCTAAGCCAGAGGGAAGCAATGCCCCCTCTGGCTTGTATGTTATCTCTCTGCCTTGAGCAATGCGTTCTCCACGCCCTTCAGGAAGGCTTTGGAATCCAGCGTCGCGCCGCTGACCACATCCACCTGCAGTGACTGTGCCTCCATCACGCTGCTGTAGAGCGGGTCGTACATTGTGTTCAGGCTTTTGTTCTTGGATGCCGAATCCAGCAGTTTGATTTCAGTTACTTTGCCGGACTTCACCGTGACCTGCACCTTGTTGGCACGCCATTTGTACATCCCGCCTTCATATTCGCCGGTGTATGTGCCGTCTTTGAGGTTTGTAAAGTCCACGTTGGTGATTGGCAGGTTTCTGGCTTCGTCATGTTCCTTTTTGAGCGGTGACCCCGGCGCGCAGAACAACGCGCCTACACCAATCCCAGCCGCCACAACAATGGCAAGTGTGATGATCCATCCTAGCATTTTTCGTTTCCCCTTTCTTGATTTTGAATCGTTTTCTTTCCGCTTCATCGTTAACTCCCTTCACACAGCGATGATCTCCGTGTCAAAACCTTCAGTTGCCTGGAAACAGCCTTTCAGCCCTTTTGTGATGTGAATGGTCAAGCTTTCATCAATGAGAACCGCTTGGGCATCGGGAAACCGGTGCAGCATCGGGATGCCTCGGGCAAGCCCGACCAAAAACAGCAGTGTGGACAGTCCGTCGGCATCCATGGAGCTGCTCGCCACTACGGTGGAACTCATCAACCCTGCGCTTGCCGGAACCCCTGTGGTGGGATCCAGAATATGATGATAACGTTTGCCGTCGCGGCCCATGAAGAAGCGTTGATCATCACCGGAGGTGACCACGGCCTTACCTGTAACTGACAAAACACCAGCCAGGGCGCCCTCTTTTCGTGGGTGGCGGATCCCCACGCGCCAGGGAGACCCGTCAGGTTTGGTTCCCAATGTGGCCACATTGCCGCCGAGATTGGTGTAGGCCGATGTGATGCCTCGCTGCCGGAACACCTCTAGGAACCGGTCGCCGGCATGCCCTTTCCCAATCCCGCCCAGGTCAATGGATTGGCCGAGGTTTTGTAACCCGGCTACCCGTTTCATCGGGTCAAGCATGAGCCCTGTGTGACAAACCAGCTTGAGGGCCTGCTGGACCTCTGCATTGTTTGGCGGTTCGCCTTGTTTCCTCGCTGCTCTCCACAAATCCGTGAGCGGACCAATTGTGGCATCAAACAGGCCATTGCTCAGGGATGCGAGTGATGCCGCTTTGGCCAACACCGCAACGGTGTCTTTATGAACCGGCACTTGCTTGCTGCCCGCAGCGCGGTTGATCCTGCTGATGTCGCTGCTGGGCAGGAACCGGCTCAACAGGCGCTCCAGCCGGCTAACCTCCTTTTGGACTGCCTGGAGGGCATGATCCGGATTGCGGCCATACACTTGGTGCGATATCAGCGTGTTCATGCCCCAATGATCCAACTTCGCGCAGTCCGTAGCCTGACGCATCATCATCGCACCATCATGTCTTCTGCGCGGACCGATGGGTTGCGGTACCGGCGGGTGTCGTTGGCTACATGGATCGCCTGCTGCGGGCACCACTGGATGCAACCATAGCACATTTCGCAATTGTGGTGCCAAACCGGCTTGCCACTCTCCAATTTGACATTGCCTCTGGGGCAGACCCGCTCGCAGGTGCGGCATCCCACGCAGTTGCTGTCCACAGAGAAATTTTCGTCGGCTGCTTTCAGTTTTTCAGCTGCACCCTTCATCATGCCGCGCAAAAGCCCGGTTAACAGGTTGCATGGCAACGAGCTTGTTTCCAACTTGTGTTCCTTCTTGCCTTGAACCGTTGTGGCGATTTCGGCCAACCTCTCACTGGCCGAAGGATATTGGATGCGGCCCAGCTTGCGTATGAACCTGATGAAGCCGGGATCATCGGTCACAGTGTTTGCACCCTCTGTGCACACAAAGCCCGCGTTGAGAACCATCCCGGCCTTGCAAAGAAGCCCGCGCAGCTCCCGCAGAGCAGGGCCCGGCGTGCCGCCGCATGTGGCGATGGCGAAGAGATATGGATTTCCGCTCGGCTTCACGCGGCTTACGAATTCCGCAACCATCCGGGGTAGCCCCCAGCCGTAAACGGGGAAGATAATTCCGATCCTTTCGCCCTCAAGGTGCACTGTATCGTCTGAAACACTCGGGATGGAGACCAACTCTGCCCCTTTCAGCTGTTTGGCAAGTGCTTTGGCCAATACCAATGAATTGCCTGTTGTGGAAAAATAGTAGATCCGGTTCATTGTGATGCCTCCTCTTCCTATTGACAGACTGTCGCTGATGCGATATAAGTATACCGACGGTTTACAATTCGTAAAAAGTATACCGCCGTTATACAAATGTGTCAAGAGGGGTCTTTATGGAGATTAATCAATCCAAACGCCAGCAAAACAAGGAGCGAAAAAAGAAAGCGCTCATTGATGCTGCGGAAATGCTTTTTATCAAGAATGGATTTGACAACACATCCATTGACGATGTGGCAAAACAAGCCGATTTGACAAAGCGGACACTGTATCAATACTTCATCAGCAAGGAAGACCTGTATCTGGCAGTGGTGCTGAGGGCAGCCAAGCAACTCACTGCAACATATGAGGAGGCATTTGCAGCCGGTGGGACAGCCCTGGAGAAGATCAAACGTGCTAATCAGGTCTATTTGAAGTTCTATTTTGAGCACGGCGATCAGTTCCTGCTGCTCAACTACATGCCAACCAACCGCCAGAACTGTGAGGCCAGCCCTCATTATCCTGAGCTGGCCGCCTTGGATGGGGTCAGGATCGGGCACTATTTGAACCTGATCGAAATGGGGAAGCGGGATGGCAGCATCAATGTGGCGCTTGATGTGAGAAAAGCAGTGTTTTTTTGCTTCTTCGCCGCACACAGCATGATGTACACCGTGTCATCGATGGGTAATGAAATTTGGGAAATGATTGGGCTGGAGAAGAATGACTTTCTGCAATTCTCTGTGGAGCTTTTTTCAGACGCTCTGCAATAAGAAAGCCGCCTGTACTTAATTCACGCAGGCGGCTGGTTTCGAGTGGGTCCTATATCAGCGGTTACTTTCTTCACTGCCTGGCTGCAGGGCGAGGGCCACGGCATCAAACACCGCAATCATCGCAAGCATCGAGCAGGTGTCAAGATAATCATGAATATCAATGTCGCGGTCAATCGGCACACGGAGCATAATGTCGGCAATCAGCGCCATCGTAGAGGCCGGGTTGGCTGTGACAGCAACCACTTTTGCCCTTTTCTGCTTTGCCATTTTCATCAGCTCGATCACGTCGCCGGAGTCACCGCCCCGGGAAACCCCGATCAACAAATCACCTGGCTGGATGAGGCCTGTGGAGGCGTGAAACCCCTCGCCGGGCGTTTGGAAGAAAGAGGGCACGTCCACGCAGCAAAGGCTGTGGGCGATTTTGCGGGCTACCGCGCCGGAGTTGCCGCGCCCTGTCGTGATAATGCGGCCTCCGCCATTTCTGCAACGCATGATCGCCTGCACCACGGCGTTGAAGGCTTCGGCGTCCAACGTCTCAGAAAGGCGGCTCACTGCCTTTCCCTCGCGCTTGAATACCTGTTGGGCAATGGTCGAATAGTCGATCTTCGTCATTGGCCTTCTCCTTTCCGAAGCCGGCGCCGACGCGCGGGTGTACTCACAAATCGTTTATTTTTTGCATTATACCAAATTTATGAGCGCGCAACAATGTGCAGAGTGAATGGATATTGTGCATGGTTTTGTTTAAAAGACTCTGATAAACCAAGCGAGCGGGGCAAATCCCCGCTCGCTCGTGCTAGAGGTTATTTTTTCAGAGGCAGCACTCCGGACATTTCGCCAATCACATTGACCAGTTCTGCGTTTGCCGGCACCACGACTTTGGCGTTGTTTTTCAACGCGTTCTCCACAGTCTGGAGCTGCTTCATCAGCTGGGCGTTGCCCACGAAATAGGTGTTGGCTGCTTCATTCACCAGCTTGATCGCCTGCGCCTCGCCTTCGGCTTCCAGGATCTTGGCCTGCCGCACGCCTTCGGCTTTCTTGATCTCGGCCCTCTTTACGCCGTCGGCCTGCGTTTCCTGCGCCGTGGCAAAGTCAATGGCGGCCATCTTTTCATTCTCCGCCTTCACGACCTTGTTCATCGTTTCCTGCACGTCCTTAGGCGGATCAATCTCCTTGAGCTCGGTTCTGGTGATCTCCACACCCCAATTTTTCGTTTCATGCTCCAGCGTCTGGAGCAAATCCATGTTGATTTTCCCGCGTTCGCTGTTTGCGGAGCGCAAAGACATCGTGCCGATGATGTTCCTCAATGTGGTTCGCGCGAGATTCACAATCTGATACCGATAGTTGAAGGCGTTGTACTGCGAGTTTTTTACGCTTTCCGCATCTGTCTTCACCTTGAAATACACCTGCGCGTCCACCGTGGCGTTCAGGTTGTCGTTGGTGATGATCACCTGTGGTTCGGCATTCACCATTTGTTCGCGGACGTCCACTCTGTATAGCCTTTGGACACCCGGCACGATCCAGTGGTAACCGGGCCCGGCAAACCTGGTGAAACGGCCAAGCGTTTCCACAAGGCCTCTGTGGGTTGGGCGGATGATCTTGCTGCCAGAACAAAACACCAGCACGATGACAGCAGCCACGATATAAATCCAAATGTTGTCCATCTGAGCCACTCCTTTCAGCATACCAGTAAATATTATCGTATGAATACATATTATACGCACAGAATATAAAAGTCAAAATCAACCGTTTTCCAACATTTCCAGCCCGATGAGGAGGAAGAACCGATATAATGTGGTATAGTAGCATCAGTACGTGACACCCATTCAGGAGGAGGGGCATATGCAATTTAAAAGACCTGCTGATACCCGGCAGTTGGAAAGGTTGTCCGTGAATTCCGGACGCCTGGATATCGTGCTGGACACAGACACCTACAATGAGATTGACGACCAGTTCGCGCTGGCTTACGCGCTTCTTTCGCCGGAGAGGTTGAATGTGCAAGCGGTGTATGCCGCGCCATTTTTCAACGACCGGTCCCAAGGCCCCGGCGATGGCATGGAGCGCAGTCACGAGGAGATCCTCAGGGTCCTTGCCCGCCTGGGTTTGAATCCATCCGGGCTGGCGCACAAGGGTTCGGATCGTTACCTGGGCAGCCTGGATACACCTTGCCGCAGCGCCGCGGCGCTCGATCTTGTGGAGCGGGCGATGGCCGCCACGGAGCCGCTCTATGTGGTTGCGATTGGTGCGATCACCAATGTGGCCTCTGCAATTCTGATTGAACCCCGTATCATTGGCAAGATCGTGGTGGTATGGCTGGGCGGCAACGCATCCTATTGGCCGCACAACCGCGAGTTCAACCTCATGCAAGATGTGCCGGCGGCAAGCCTGGTCTTTGACTGCGGTGTGCCTGTGCTGCAAGTGCCCTGCATGCCAGTGTCATCACACCTCACAGCGTCACCCCAGGAAGTAGATCATTACCTCAAGGGCAAGAGCGCAATCGGAACCTATCTTGCCGGGATTTTCCGGGAATACTGCATGCAGCATTCCTGTATTGCCAAGGAGATCTGGGACATTGCTGCCATCGCGTCGCTGCTGAACCCCGATTGGGCCCAGTTTGACGTGATCCACAGCCCCATCCTTTTCGAACGGCTGACCTGTGGCCAGGACCCGCGCAGGCATTTCATGAAGTCAGCCCGCCTGCTGGACCGCAACGCCATCTTCGAGGATCTTTACCGCAAGCTATCCTCTGCTCAATAAGTCACAAAGGAGAGTGCAACATGATCAAGCTTGGTTCCTGCATTGACATGATGTTTCGGGAGTTCCCGTTTGAACAGCGTGTTGAAAAGACTGCTGAGGCAGGCTTTTCAGCTGTGGAGTTCTGGGACTGGCATAACAAAGACTTGAACGCGCTGGCGGAGGCGACGAAAGACGCCGGGGTCCCTGCTGTGGTGTGCTGCGTGGGCACTGCTGATACTGCCCGCCGGGAGCGCTACGCCAATGGCGCGATGCTTGTGAAGCAAAATGCCGGCCTTTATGCCGAGATGGTGGAGGAGACCATCGAAGCCGTCTCACCGCTGGGCATCCGCACGCTGATTGCCACAACGGGTCAGGAGTTACCTGACACCAGCCGTGAGGCCCAGCAGGACGCAATCGTGGAATGCCTGAGAGCCGCCGCGCCTGTGTTGGAAAAGCATGGATTCGTGATTGTTTTGGAGCCCTTGAATCTTCTTGTGGATCACATGGGCTATTACCTCTCCACATCGGCGCAAGGCTTCCAGATCCTCCGGCAGGTGGACTCGCCCAACGTCAAGCTGCTTTATGACATTTACCACCAGCAGATCACGGAAGGCAATCTGATCCAAACGATCCGTGAAAATATCAGTATGATCGGCCACTTCCACCTGGCTGATGTGCCCGGCCGCCACGAGCCCGGCAGCGGTGAGATCAACTATCGCAATGTATTCGCGACCATCAGCGCGTCAGGGTATACCGGCTATGTGGGGTGCGAATACACTCCGTCAGCAGGACTCTGCACAGCCGAATCGGCGCGGGAAGTGCTTGGGTTGGCTGCTCATTTTTCAGGAGAATAGATGATTAGCAGGGGCGGGTTTATCCCCGCTCCTGACTTGATGGCCCTGTCCATGTACCCGCAAACATTTCTCTGCATATACTGCCTTTGGAGCAACGGCGGTCCAGCCGTTGTTTCATCATTACATAGGGGAGTGTTGCGGATGTGTTCGATAGCAGGTGTAATCGGCGGGGGATTGGCAGAAGTTGAGAAGCGGGAAATCGGTCTTAAAATGAACCAGGCTCTGGCTCACCGTGGCCCGGATCAGACGGGGGTCTATTGCGACGACTGGGCTTGCCTGGCCCACAACAGGCTTTCGGTCATCGATCCGGCCAACGGCATCCAGCCGATGACCCGCTTGGCCGGCGCAAACAAGTTTACGATCATTTACAACGGCGAGCTATACAACACATTGGAGCTCCGCCGGGAGCTTGAGGGGCTTGGCTGGGCATTTCAAACCAATTGTGACACTGAGGTGCTGCTGGTTGCTTATATGCAGTGGGGGAGGGAATGCCTGGACCAGCTAAACGGTATTTTTGCCTTTGCTATATATGACGAGGCAGAGCAGAAGGTGTTTTTTGCCCGCGACCGGATGGGTGTGAAGCCCTTGTTTTATTCCTTTGCCAATGGCAGCCTGGTGTTTGCCTCTGAGATCAAGGCGCTCTTTGAGCATCCGGCCATCAAGCCCAGGATTGACGAGCAAGGCCTGTGGCAGTTGATTTTCCTGCTGCCCACCCGCATTCCCGGCACGGGCGTGTTCAAGGGCGTGCAGGAGCTGCTGCCGGGCTGGTGGATGGAGTATTCTGAAGGCGGCTTGAGGACAGGACAATACTGGAAGCTCGAAGCCCTTGACCATCGGGATAATCTGGAAGAAACGATTGAGCGGGTTCTATGGCTGGTGCGCGACAGCATCGTGCGGCAATTGGTGTCTGATGTGCCGCTGTGCACACTCCTTTCTGGCGGGTTGGATTCCTCTGCGATCTCCGCCATTGCCGCTGTCGATCTGGGTGACCGGGGCAGGGGGCTGGACACCTACTCGTTTGAATTTGAGGGCAACAAGGAGCATTTCCACACCACCAGCTTCCAACCCAATTCCGATGATGAATATGCGATCTATATGGCCGGCCAGATCGGTTCTGATCACACTGTGCTTCACGCCACCTGTGAGGACATCGCCACGAAGCTCACCGATGCGGTGCGGTTTCGCGACCTGCCGGGTATGGGAGATGTGGACTCCTCGCTGCTGCATTACTGCTCGCAGATCAAGCAGCGCCACACTGTGGGCCTGTCCGGGGAGTGTGCCGATGAAATTTTTGGAGGCTATCCCTGGTTCAACAATGCGCCGGACCGCCCGGAACGGTTCCCGTGGCTCTATTCTCTGGAAACGCGGATGAGTGTGTTTAACCTGGATGTGATCCGCCCCCGCGATGGTATTGCCTTTGTGAATGAAGCCTTCAACGCCTGCTTTGCCGATTGTCCTGTGCTGGAGGGAGAATCGCAGCAGGAACGAATCCTTAGGCAGATCAGCTATGCCAGTATCGCCTATTTTATGCACTCACTGCTGGAGCGTAAAGACCGTATGTCAATGGCCTCGGCGCTGGAGGTGCGTGTTCCTTTTGCGGACCACCGCATCGCGGAGTATGTGTTCAACATCCCATGGCGCATCAAGCGGCGCGGTGATGTGGAAAAGGCCGTGCTTCGCGACGCGCTGGGCGGAGTGCTGCCAGACAGGATCACCCAACGTAAGAAGAGCCCTTATCCCAAAACCCACAACCCAAAGTATGAGCAAATCGTGACAGGGATGCTGACAGAACGGCTGGCAAATCCCTCCTCGGTGTTGCATGAGCTGTTGAAGAAGGGGTTTATGGACGATCTGCGGCGCCAGGAAAACGTGACGTGGTTCGGACAACTAATGGGCAAACCTCAGTTAATTGCCTATCTGATTCAACTAGACTATTGGTTTGAGCATTATGGGGTCGAGATGGTGTGAGAGACGTCGTTCTTTCGGTAGGGGCGGGGTTCCATACCCGCCCCTCTATATCTTGTATGAATTTTGGCGGTCAAGGCATATGTCCTGGCCGCTTTAAGATCGAATCAGTCCTCCTGCATCCCCATGACCTCTTCGGTAGTGAGCTTCTGCTCCGGCACCACCGATTCACCATGCTTTACAAACGCGATGCAGCCAATGGCGATGGCGAAAGCAATTGCCGCGTAGATGAAGATCATCGAGTAGTTGCTGTTACTCTTCAATGAATCATGGATCAGCCCATACAGCGGTGGGCTGGCGATCGCCGCGCTAAAGGAGAAGAAGTAATAGAATCCTGTGAATGTGCCAATGCGCGACAATCCGGCCATTTCCACCACCATTGGCAGAGAATTGATGTTGACCCCGGCCCAAAACACACCGCCCAACAGAAGCAGGATACGGAGGGCCATCAGGTTCTTCACAAAGAACATGACAATGAATAGCGCAGTTACTCCAGCCAAGCCGATGAGAATCGTCCGCTTTCGTCCGATTTTTCCACCCAGGATGCCTGCCGGGATCGCTGCAGCCAAAAAGGTGATCGAGAAGAACGCCAGTGTGATCGTGGCATCTCCCGGCTCCATACCCATCGAATTTGTGGCAAACAGAGTGAAGTAAGTTTCCACAGCGTTGTATCCTGCAAACCAGAAGAAGATCGCAAAAAGGATCAGGATCAGACTGATCGTTTCCCCTTTGGCGAGCTTTATCTTTTCCTTTTCTTTCTTCTGTGTATCGTTTGCTCCCAGCGTCTCGGCCACGGGCTCTTTCACGAAGAAAAACAACACGAATAATGCCAATACCATCACGATACTGCTCAGCAGGAATGGACCGTTATAACCAGCGGCCTTGTAGACATAACCACCGATCAGGAAAGCAATCAGGCTGCCAACGCCGCCCATCATGTTGATGACACCGTTGGCCTTGCTGCGCAGTGGAGCGGGGGTGAGATCGGGCATCAGAGCCACAACCGGTGCGCGCCAAGTGGACATGATGAAGTTGAAAATGATCACTGTAGCCATCAACGAACCCAGCGAATAGGCCATTGTGGGCACCAGCGCGAATGTGATGGCACACAATGGGATTCCGATGAAGATATACGGCAGCCTGCGGCCGTATCTTGACTTTGTCCGGTCGCTCAGGAAGCCAAACAGCGGCTGGAAGATCACTCCAAACACGTTGTCGATTGCCATGATGAAGCCCAGAAGGGTTGTGCCATATGCCACGCCAGCCAGCTTGGGCTCCAGCAGCAAGGGCACATAGCTGTTATAGATGCTCCAGGCGATGGACGTGGCAAAGAACCCAAAGCCGATCAGGAATGTCTTCTTGTAATCCAGCTTCATGGGCAGGCCTCCTGACTGTTTTTTTGTGAACGTATGTATGAGTTTGTATAGTTCCATTATAGGTTTTCTTTTCCTCTTTGCAACAATATCAACGGACATTTGCGTTAATTCCATTTGCCCAATCATCTGGCTATGTGCGATGGTGCGCCATTTGCGACAATTCAACACCGCAATCTGTGTATTTGAACGCCCTTGGTTGCTCATGGGGTGATATTGCTCTATAATGAGTTCAAGATATCTCAAAGGGGGCGGTATTATGTCCATATGGTGGGATGGTTTGACCACTCTTCAGCAGATTTTCTACTATATTGCAATACCCTCCACCGTTGTCATGTTGATCCAGACTGTGCTGATGATTCTTGGTTTGACCGGTCATGGAGATATTGCCGGCCACAGCGGGCCAATCGATGGCGGCGTTGGGCATGACATTCCCCATGATGCGATGGTGACTGGGCATAGCGCTTTTGGCGACGGGGTGCATGCAGCCGGTGGTCATGATGCAACAGTCGGTACGGGGCATGACACGCATTCCGGTCATGATGCAACTGATGCGGCTGACCTGGTTTCTTTCCGGCTGTTCACGTTCCAGAGTGTGATGGCCTTTCTGGTTGTGTTTGGCTGGACCGGCATTGCCATGGCAGCAAACCGGTCAATCCCTGGTTTTGTTTCGTTCCTTGTAGCGCTGCTGGCTGGTGGTGCTGCTCTAGTCCTGACCGCTTGGCTGTTCTTCACCGTGATGAAGCTGCAGAATGACGGCAACATGAAGCTGTCGAATGCCATTGGTATCGATGGAGAGGTTTATATCCCTATTCCGGCTGGCGGAAAAGATCAGGGTAAAGTGAGCCTACTGGTGCAGGGGCGTTGGATTGAGTGCGACGCCATTACCGTCGGGCTGGAGCCGTTGAAGACCAAGCAGGCGGTGAAGGTAGTCGGCGTGCAGGGCGGCACGGTGCTTGTTGTGGAGCCAATTCGAAAAGTTCAATAAATACTAGGAGGGAAGGATTCTATGGAAGGTATCGGAATTTTCCTGGCTGTCATTCTCATCGGTCTCTTCTTCGTCATCTGGATGCTGTCGCGCTACAAGAAGTGTCCTTCAGACAAGATCCTCGTGGTCTATGGGGCGGTGGGCGGGTCCGGCCGCAGCGCCAAATGTCTGCACGGTGGTGCTACGTTCATCTGGCCGGTTGTGCAAGCGTATGCGTTTTTGGACCTCACGCCGATGTCCATCGAGGTCATGCTGACCAACGCGTTGAGCCGCCAGAACATTCGCATTGACGTGCCCAGCCGCTTTACCGTCGGCATCTCCACTGAGGAAGGCGTGATGCAAAACGCTGCCGAGCGCCTGCTGGGCCGCAACCTCAGCCAAATCCAGGAGCTGGCCAAGGACATTATCTTCGGCCAGCTGCGCCTTGTGGTCGCGACGATGGACATTGAGGAAATCAACACCGACCGCGACAAGTTCCTTGCAGCCGTATCCAATAACGTGGAAACGGAACTGAAAAAGATCGGCTTGAGGCTGATCAACGTAAACGTCACCGACATCAACGACGAGTCCGGCTACATCCAGGCTCTGGGCAAAGAAGCTTCCGCCAAGGCCATCAACGACGCCCGCAAATCTGTGGCCGAAAAGAATCGCGACGGCGCCATCGGCGAAGCCAATGCCGTGCAGGAGCAGCGCATCCAGGTTGCCAGCGCCGATTCCAAGGCAATCACTGGTGAGAACGAAGCCAAGATCACAATCGCCAACTCCAATGCCACCCTCAAAGAGCAGCAGGCAGACGCCAACCGCCGCGCGACGATGGCTGAAAAAGTGCAGGCCGCCCGGGCTTTGGAAGAGTCCTACAAGGCAGAGCGTGACGCAGAGCTTTCCCGCGCTGCCCGTGAAAAGGCCTCTCAGGAAGCTGACGTCATTGTTAAGGCTGAGATCGCCAAGAGGCAGATCGAGATCCAGGCCGAGGCTGATGCAGAGCGCACCCGCCGCATCGCCCGAGGCGAAGCAGACGCTATCTTTGCCACAATGGAAGCCCGCGCCCGTGGTGTCAACGAGATCCTGGTCAAGCAGGCCGACGGTTTCCGCCAGATCGTGGAAGCGGCCGGCGGCAACACTGACGCGGCCATCCGCCTCCTGATCGCAGACAAGATGCAGGATTTGATCAAGGTGCAGGTGGAAGCCATCAAGAACCTGAAGATCGACAAGGTGACCGTGTGGGACGGCATGAGCGACGGCAAGCCCGCCACAGCCAACTTCCTCTCTGGCATGATGAAGTCGATCCCGCCGCTGTCAGACATGTTCGACATGGCTGGAATGCAGCTGCCGAACTATCTTGGTGAGAAGAAGGCGGAAGAAATCAAGCCAGAATAAGGTGGGAGCTATCGGAAAGCCGCACCTACGGGTTCATGTGGGTGCGGCTTTTTCTTGTCAGCTCCAGCATCAACGGCTTGAGCGATGTCTCCCATGCACATGTTCTATTTGATATTTGTCACAGTGTGGTGAACGGTATCTCTGCTTTCATTCCTGTCCTGATTGTGCTTGTGATATCGTATGTGTTCGCATATGGAGCCAAGCTCCAGCGCGATTACGACCAAACTGTATAGGGGGGAGGCAGATATGGCAATCATCACAAGGCTTGACCGCGTCCTGGCTGCCCGGAATATACAGTTAAGCGAGCTTGCTGAGCGTACGGGTATTTCAAATGTCAACCTTTCTCTCCTCAAAACCGGCAAAGTAAAAGGGTGCGGTTTTCCACTCTGTCGGCTATCTGCCGGTATCTGAAATGCCAGCCCGGAAACTTGCTGGAATATGTGACCGGGGAGGACGAGACAGAAGTCGAATAGAGCCCTACATGATGTTATGCCCGAGGAATCGGGCTTTTCTTTCATATTTCCTGCTTCATCTTTGCTGTTTAAAAAAACTGATATGTGGTATATTGTATGAAATAGACGTGATGAGAATTTCGGCCCCGCGTTTCGCAGGCCTTGTTTCAGGACAGCAAATGAGCAATCTGGATCAGTGCCAATCCATACAGTATCATGAATCAGGAGACAACCTTGAGAAGATCAGAGAGTTGATCAGCGCCGCATGGCAGGCGGTGACGTCCAACTTGGATGCCGCAGGGGGGCTGATTGCTCAGGCCAAGGCCCTTTCTTTGTCTTCTGGATATACCAAAGGCGCTGAGGAGTGCCTTTTGCTGGAAGCACGGTTCGACGGCGAGATGGACCGTTACTTTGATGCGCTTCACAAAGCGAGCGGTGTTCTGCAAAGCTTTACGGACAAGAATAACACCGAAGGCCAGATTCGCGCCAATCGTGTGCTGGGCTATCTCTACAGCAAGCATGGGAAATACAACAAAGCGCTTGAGCATCTTTTCGACGCGTTGCGGCAGATCAAAGACAGCGGCATAGAAGTGCAGGAAGGCATTTACCCAATCCAGGTATTTTTGCTGAACAATATAGCGTTCATCTACGCCGACACAGGGCGGGCTGGTGAGGCTTTGAGCTTCTTTTACCAGGCATTTGAACTTGCTAAAAAGAGCAATGGCTCAATGATCTCGACAATTCTGACCAATATATCAGAAATGCATTTGAATACCGGTGACACGCGCATGGCACTACGTTACAACAAGATGGCGCTCACCGAGATCAAACGCCAGAGACTGGGCGCCCAAGACTTGCACAACTGCTATAACATTTTCGGCCTAATCTATAAAAGGATGGGCCAATACGAGAAAGCTCTGGAAAGCCTCGCTCAATCACTGGAGTGGGCGGAGAAAGGTGAATCCAAATTCAACCAGATCGTCTCAAGGCTTGAGGTGGCGCGGCTCCACCTGCAAAATGGAAATCCCGGCGGTGCGTTGCAAATGCTTATGCCGGCTCTTGAGATGGCTGAAGAGATCAAAGCGAACGCACTCTTGAAAGATCTTTGCCTTGTTTTAGCGGAGGCTTCTGAGGCTACAGGCGACATGGCGGGATCACTTCGGTTGTATAAAAGGCATATGGAGCTCAACCAGGAATTGGCGACCAGAGAGGTTGAGCAGCGCCTGAGCGACTACACTGCCGAATTCAAAGCTGAGCAAGCCCAAAAAGACGCGGAAATCTACCGGTTGAAAAATATCGAGCTCCGGCAGAAGTCCATAGAGCTTGAGGAATCAAATAAGAACCTCAGGCTCATCAGCGAGATTGGCCGAAGGATCACAGCAACGCTGGACATCGATAATGTATTGAATACGATATATGGCAGCATTGCCAAGATCATGGACGCAAACTTTTTCGCCATTGGCTTATATGACGTTAAAGCCGAGGTTGTTGACTTTAAGATCATAATCGAAAACTCTATTCGGCTATCCCTGCATATGGTCCGATTGGATGAAAACAGAGGCTACACCAGCCGTTGCATCCGTTCGCGTAAGGAGATTATTATCAATGATCTGGAGGATATAGGCCCTGATGAGGTAAATTCTGATATTCTGGTTACAAACGGCATCCCTCCGAGATCACTGATCTTTTGCCCGCTTATCCTGGCCGGAGAGATCGTTGGTGTGATGACTGTGCAAAGTTATCGGCCCAATGCATACTCCCATAACAATATCGAAACAGTAAAAGCGATGGCATCCTTTATCGCGGTGGCGCTCAACAATTCAAGGATTTCGGGGGAATTGGTTCAGAAGGCAAATGAGCTGGAGTTTCTGTCAAAGACCGATCCGCTCACCGGCATCTACAACCGCCGGTATATCATTGAGAAGATGGAGGAGGAAAGCGCCCGCTTCCGCCGATATGGTAAGACATTTTCGTTGATCATCCTGGACATTGATTTTTTCAAACGTGTAAATGACAACCTTGGTCATGATTGTGGAGATTATGTGCTTGCGGAAGTTGCCCGTTTGCTCCGCCAGACGCTTCGCGAGCAGGACTGCCTTGCCAGGTGGGGCGGGGAAGAATTTCTGATCCTTCTGCCGGAGACTGACGCCGCCGGGTCAGAGGTGCTGGCTGAGCGGCTGCGGGCCGGGGTGGAAGAGCGGGGTTTTGTCTATCATGATAAACGCATATCAATTACCCTCACCATGGGGATCTGCCAATATACAGAAGGTATTACGGTTGATGAAGCCATCCGCAAAGCGGACAATGCGTTGTATGAAGGCAAGAAGCAAGGCAGAAATTGTGTTGTTGTGGGATCCTAACTACTGCTATTTATCCACTTAATACTGTATGTAACTTTACTCATAGTGTTTGAGCCGTGCTTTGCTAAAATGGAGCTGGCTCATTTCTGATCGGTCGCAGTGATTGTTTTACGAGACAATATGGAGAAGACAATCATCTGTGGTTCATTTACCGACTGGGATGTGTTCCAATATGAAATTTTGTACAACGAGATGAACAGGAGGAATTCTGATGATTATAGCAAATATGAAAGCTCCGGCATTTTCTTTACCGGATGACAACGGAAACATCATCTCTTTGTCAGACTTTACTGGCAAAAAAGTGGTCGTCTATTTCTACCCCAAAGACGACACACCCGGCTGCACGGTGGAAGCCTGCAGCTTCCGGGATGCGTTTGATGAGTTCCTTGAGGCTGGCGCTGTGGTGCTGGGCATCAGTCCTGACGACGCGGCCTCCCACACACATTTCCGTAAGCGGCACAATCTGCCGTTCCATCTGCTCTCCGACACGGACCACAAAGTGGCCGAAGCATATGGCGCATGGGGCGAGAAAAACATGTACGGCAAGAAGCACGTTGGGATCATCCGAAGCACGTTCATCGTGGATGAGGCCGGCATGATCGCCAAGGTGTTCCCGAAGGTGAAACCTGAGGGGCATGCGGCCGAGGTGTTGAAGGCATTGAAAGGCTGACAGAAACCCAGAGAGGCCCCTTTCCAAACGGGAGGGGGCTTCTTTGTTTGCATCCAGCAGAGGTAGAAGGTAAAATCATTCACATGCCAAAGGCATGCCGGAGGAAATGCTATGAACGATACGATTCATCATTTGATCAGCCGCTCATCTGTACGCAGCTTTGACGCGCGGCCATTGTTGCCGGAGCACGAGCAAGCCATCCTGAATGCAGCCCTGCGCGCACCCACCGCTGGCAACATGATGCTTTACACCATCTTAAGGGTAAAGGATCAGAAGACGCGCGATACACTTTCAGTCACCTGCGATCACCAGCCCTTCATTGCAGAGGCTCCGTTATCGCTGATCTTCCTTGCGGACTTTACCCGGTGGACTATGCTTTTCGAGGCCTCAGGCGTTCCTGATCTGGCTAAGGAGAAAGGAATTGCATGGAACGGCCCATCCATCGGCGATTTCCTGCTGTGCTGCAGCGACGCCCTGATCGCGGCGCAAAACGCTGTGGTGGCCGCCCAATCGCTGGGCATCGGCTCTTGCTACATTGGTGACATTATGGAGAATTATGAAACGCACCGGTCACTGTTTCATTTGCCACCACAGGCATTTCCCATTGCGATGCTGGTGCTGGGGTATCCTAAGAATGGCAGGATGCCCAAGCCGCGTTCGCGATATGACGGCAGCTTTATCGTGCACGATGAAGTGTATCAGAGCTTTGCACCGCGGGAGTTACTGCATATGGTGGAGAAGGAAGACGGGCATGTTGCTGACAACATACAGGGTATCGAACCGGCAGAATACGTGCGCCGATTCTTCATGAGAAAGCAAGGTGCCGAGTTCTGCCGGGAGATGGCGCGGTCTGCACAGGTTGCGCTGGATGCCTTTCTTGGCAGGGTGAAGATTGACGAGACTGGCACATGATGCTAGTATTGATTCTCAAATAGAGGCTTTTCAAAGCTGATTGTGTTGTTCAGGAGATGAAGATGGACTTCAAACTGGAAATCGCCAGTATTCTGGCACCCCTTGTGAATATGGAATTGGGTGAAGTAACTGCTTTCATGGAAACCCCACAGGATAGAAAGATGGGCGACTTTGCTTTACCCTGCTTCCGCTTTGCCAAGACGATGCGTAAAGCACCGCCGGCCATTGCCCAGGAGCTTGCTGCTACCTTAACAAAACCCGCTTGGCTTGAACGGGTCGAGCCAGTAAACGGTTATTTGAATTTCTTCGTCAGCCGCAGTGTCTGGGCAAGCACCGTGCTGCAGGACATTGCCCAAAAAGGTGATGGATATGGGTCTTCTGATGAAGGTAATGGGAAAAGGGTAGTTGTGGATTACTCCTCCATCAACATCGCCAAGCCATTTGCCCATCATCATCTGACCACAACGGCATTGGGACATTCACTGTATCGCATCTACCAGAACCTGGGGTATCAATCCATCGGCATCAACCACCTGGGCGACTGGGGCACCCAATTCGGCAAACAGATCGTGGCTTATAAGCTTTGGGGAGACCGCGAAACGATTGAGCACGGTGGCATCCGCGAGTTGGTAAAACTATATGTGCGGTTCCACGACGAAGCGGAGCAAAAACCGGAGTTGGAGGATCAAGCCAGGGCGTGGTTTAAAAAAATAGAAGACGGCGATGATGAGGCGTTGTCTCTGTTTAATTGGTTTAAAGAGATCACAATCAGTGAAGTCCAAAAGGTTTACGACCAGCTGGGGATCCATTTTGACAGCTTCAATGGCGAAGCGTTCTTCTCAGACAAGATGGGCCCTGTCATTGAAGAACTGCAACAAAAGGGCTTGTTGAAGGAGAGCGATGGCGCGATGGTCGTGGACCTGGAGGATTACAAGATGCCGCCGTGCTTGATCTTAAAGCGAGACGGTGCCACACTCTATCACACTCGTGACCTGGCCGCGGCGATGTGGCGGAAGAAGGAGTATGACTTTTACAAATGCCTGTATGTAGTGGCTTATCAGCAAAATCTGCATTTCTCGCAACTCTTCAAGGTGCTGGAGCTGATGGGTCATGAGTGGGCCAAGGATCTGAAGCATGTGAACTTCGGCATGATCAGCATGGAGGAGGGGGCGATGTCCACCCGCAAGGGCCGTGTGATCTGGCTGGAGGATGTGCTTAATGCAGCCGTCGAAAAAGCTCTGATGATCATTCAGGAAAAGAGCCCTGGCTTGGAAAACAAGGAAGAGATCGCGCGGCAAGTGGGCATCGGTGCGGTGGTGTTCAGCGTGCTGTGCAACAACCGCATCAAGGACATTGTGTTTTCCTGGGACAATGTGTTGAACTTTGATGGCGAAACTGCACCATATCTGCAATACACCCATGCCCGCTGCTCCAGTGTACTCAGGAAGGCTGAGACCGCGCTCGCTGGTGATGTGGATTGGGCCGTGCTCGAAAATGATGATGCACAGGCGTTGGTTAAGGAACTTGCGCAATTCCCCGATGCAGTGAAAGGCGCTGCCGAGCGGTATGAGCCGATGATGATTTCCCGCCAGATCATCGAGATTGCCAAGGCCTACAACAAATACTATTATGAGCATCGCATCCTGGAGGGTGCGGAAGAAGAGATCCGCGCAAAGCTCTTGTTGACAGATGCCGCGCGAAGCGTGCTTAAAAAGGGATTATACCTGCTGGGGATTGAGACACCCGAGAGAATGTAAGAACGTTATTAGTCGGCAAGGCAGGGATCGAGAACAACCCATGCCTTGCCGATAATCAAAGACAGGCTACTTTACCATTGCAAGGTCCATATAACCCACTTCCCACAAGTGCCCATCCAAGTCCTCGAAGCTCCGGCCATACATGCCGTCCATTTCCATAGGCGGCATTGAGGCTTTCGCACCAGATGCCATTGCTTTTTCCACCAACTCGTCCACTTTTACGCGACTGTCCAGCATAATACTGAATATCGCTTCGGCATATTTACTCGAATCGGTGATCTGCTTTTTCATAAAACCTTCGAAGAACTCCTTCTTCAACAGCATGAAATAGTTGTCGTTTCCGAGCACCAGACACGCAGCGTCATCATTTGTGAATTGAGGATTGAAACTGAAACCCAGGCTTGAGAAGAACGCCTTTGTAATTTTCAGGTCTTTCACCGGGATATTTACAAAAAGCTTGACATTCATTGATTATCACTCCAAACTGCCCTAAACTTCTGAAGGAAAGGGTTGTTTATAGGATAACGCAGATCAGTACTATGTTCTGTAACTATAGTTTCTTATGTGATATTAGTATGCCGATATGGGATTGTTTTGGCGCTTTTCCATAGATCAACTATTGCCACAAACTGATATGCGTTGTATTCTATTGCGTACAACAGGACATGACAGCTTCCATTCAATGGCAAATGGGTTTGCTTTTACTCAAGAAGATGGAAAATGCCACCTGTTGAATACAGCTTTGAGATACTGTAGAGTGTCTCTAGCAAGCGGATCAGTTTATTTTGCGCCAGAAAATGGCAAACTGTCGAAATTGGTTATAACAAATTACCATAATAAGCCGCTTGCAAATAGGCTCGACATCCTGTAAAGTATACCGAGCAGTCAAGCGACAATGAAAGCCGAGCGGTATGAACTGGTAACAACGGTTCAAAATGCCGAAAATGGTAAAAGGTTTCACTTGACGAGCTGCCCAAGATTCTGTAAAGTATTGCGGGCAATCAAACGGAAATCCGCCGGTTTAGCAAGAAATTGAAACTCTGGCGAATGTTGATGAAAACTTAAAAATGGTGTTGACATCGACAAACCGTTTTGATATTATATGCAAGCCGCTGTTGCAGGGCAACGAAAAGCGGCAAGCGAGAACAGCTCCCGCACCTTGAAAACCGCATAGCACTGATATGAACAGTCAAGACGGAAAGAAACGCAATTCTATTTGAGAATCGAATCCTTAAAGGATTTGAGTTAGGATTTGAACATGA
>JAEZSE010000027.1 GCA_023421955.1 Bacillota bacterium | reverse complement strand
TATCAGATCTGGAAAGAAATCGGTGCAATGAGCACCGTACTCAGCGGCAAAGTAGACGGCATTGTTTTGACCGGTGGGCTTGTACGTTTTGATGACATTGTGAATGGAATCCGCAACCGCTGTGGCTGGATTGCCCCAATCACCATCTACCCCGGGGAAATGGAGCAGGCGGAACTGGCAGGAGCCGTGATGCGAGTTTTACGCGGAGAAGAAGATGCCCACCCTTATACCGGAGAACCGGTATGGAAAGGTTTTGATTTCTAGGGCAACACCGAAAAGAGCACAATCTTTTTAAAGCCCGAATTTTCCTCAGAAATGTGGAAAGCCCAGGAATCCTGGGCTTTCTCTTTTACCAACTGACGTTTTGATTTGTCTGATACCGTGTAGATCTAAACAATTACGCGTTTTGTGCATTTGGTGCAACTCTGGTCACAATTGCATGATACCTTTTCGGGGACATATACCCACTCTTCATACAGAGATGCGGTTAATCGTCCGATTTGACCTCCAAGGTCAAAGGAAAATCTCCAAGGTGCTTCACTTTAAAACCGTTTGCTTTATATTCTTCATAATCAAACGCTTCAAGCTCATCTATGGCAAGTTTATGGAACTCATAGAAATTATTCCACCATTCATAGCCATCTCCGAATTTGGCATTCAGATATGCTTCGGCTATATCGATACCCATCTGCGGCGCAACATAAAAAGCACCCATAGACAGCACGTTAACGCCGTTTCCGGTAATTGCGCGAAGTGCTGCCGGAACTGATTCCACGACGCCGCAGTGTACGTGCGGGCACTTGCTAGCCGCAATATGAATCCCCATACCAGTTCCGCAGAATATCAAGGCACGTTCAAATTCACCTTCCGAAATCATAGCGCCGACCCTCAGGCCAATCCGGTGAAACATCAAATCAGTATCATCATCCTCTGGAGAACGCACACCCATATCGGTGATTTCCCAGCCCTTTGCCTTCAAATGCGCAACAACTGCTTCTTTCAGCGGAAAACCCGCGAAATCGGCACCTACGACAAGTTGTTTGTCCTTGACCATTTTCATGGAATTCACTCCTTAAAAGCAATAGAAAATAATCAATAAGTGTTGAGAACAAATCATCGTAACTATTCAATGTTTATTAACCAGTATACATCGTGGCAAGATACTATACAAGCGCCCCTTCGCTTCAATGAAGCACAAGGACTTCATTGGCATCTAGTTCAGCAATATTTACGCCGTTAAAGCGTAGCGCTGCCTTCCCCTCGTCTATCCTCACAGCACGCAGAGGATTTCCATCGGTTCCTGTCACAATGCGGAACCCCGGTTTGAAATCAAATAGCTTCGTCCCGTTTAGATAGGCTTCTGCGATATCTTCCTTCTTAACCAAACGATACTCGTCATTTCCCCAAACTTGGGTATATTCCCAGTTATACTGGTTGTCAATTGCCCCCCAATACACCTCGTTGGGCGTGATGTTTATTCCATAAAGTCTGGACACAAATTCGAGAAAGGAGAGTGCCGTCGGGCCGTATGTCTTTTCTTTGGGACCGCTGGGTTCCATGGTAAACGTATCAAACTGCTGACTAAAAACACAGTCCTCACCGATCGCTTCGGTTAACTTTTTGCCAAGAACCGTCAGTTCTGCAAGGTACCCGTATTTTTCAAGAGCGATGATGCTTCGCTGATAGGTCAGCCCCTGCGGGTTACCCGCCCAGCTGTTATACGATGCACTACTGTAAGCGGGGTCGTTCGCAGCAACAGATGGCAGCGGCATGTTTGTCCAGAATTCATCTGGGTTTTTTAAGTGGCATTTAACAAAACGGTCTGCCATATCCTGCGAGAAAACGCCATAATACATCAAGCGCAAATTATTATGCAACAAAATATCTATAAATTCATTATTCTGATCCCGGTCATAGCAAGCGTTTTTCTCCTCTATCCAAAGATATTCCCGTACCTTTTTTGCAACGGCTGCGGCTTTGTCAGCCCAGTATGCTTCCTGGCCATTGCCCAGCAGCTTTGCAATTTGTGACAGAACATCTCTTGCTATATAGGAGTAGGCCATCACATCCATCGACTCAATCGGTGCATAGCCCCGTCCCGTCGGCGGGTAATCATATCCCCAACCGTGCGGCATACCATGCAGACGCACTGCATTGTCTTCACCTGCATCCCATTCACACCAAAGCTCCAGGCAACCGTCGCCGTCAGAATCGCGCACACGCCAAAGATAATCGTCATAGCGCGAAAATGCGTCATACAAGCGTTCCAGATAATCTCTGCCAAGCCCGGCATAAAAATAAAGATTCAATGCATGCTGGGGATAACAAAAGCCTTGCAGCCATCCATAACTTGCGGTGACACCAATTGGCTCGATCACAATATCATCGGGTTGATTTTCGACATCCGCAGTCGTATTGACATGCAGCATACCCGGAAACCTGCCGTCCGGACGCTGATAATCCATAAATATTGTCTGATTCCCCAGTGCGATTTCCATATTGCGTTTCGCATACATCTCCCCTGCCATTGGCTGCGTCTCCGGCCACATGCTCAGGTATCCGCCGCCCTCGACAAGTACTCTCCTACCGTCAAAGTCCATGATGTTCCCACGGCATACTTCTTCAGCCTGATCGAAAATCTTTTTTAGCATCTTATCCTGTGTCTCGAACTTTACGCCAGTTTGTTTCATTGAAGTTTTCCTCTCAAACTCAAGTTTCTTTTCCTCATGTAGATAGCAAATGACTACGCAGTACAGCGCGCCTATTCATCTATCCTATCCAAATCACTTGTAAGCCGTACTGCTTCCCGACATCAATAACAGCAGGGAAACCTATGGTTCCATCGAGCTCAACGAAAATGCTTCTCGAAAATCAAAATCGTGCTCCGTAAACATTATATCTTCGTGTATATAAATTACAAATAGAAAAGTTACTGAGGTTAGCGGATAACCTTCGTTACTTCCTCCATGATCTGGGCATAGCGTTCGACCCCTTATAAGACAAAACCACCGGAGGTATAAAAATGTACAGACGTCAAAAAGCCCAGATATCAAGCCATTGCTAGATTCTTTGTGGAAAAAAGTAGCTTGCCATTATATCAATGACAAGCTACCGTTTTGACTATTTCCTACATAATACTGCGGCACTTCACCTTCACCTTCTTAATCGCCCCGTACATAGCTTTATTGATCTACGATTTAGCAACAGGTTGAATTTACCTGTTTGCTTAGGTCATGATCATCCAAACTAATTAGGAATCTTTAAAGGAGGTGTCGAAATGTCTCATACCACAGATTGGAAATCCGGAGTAGGCCAACAGCTCCAGGTCGCTAACCAGCAGATTACCCTCTGCCAACAGAAGATCCAACAGGAGGGCGATTGCGCGCAGAAGCAATTGTACCTGCAGAATGCCCTGGGCGGAATTGCAAAGGCCTGGGAAGAAATCGAATCTCATAGCAAGACACACGGCAGCTTTTAATGTAAAGGGCCTTCCATTTTTCCGGAAGGCCCTTCTTTCTGCTAAGCAGGCACTTATTGTTCCCGCCGGAACGATAGGTTGGGTTTCAATCACAGAACTCCTGCACGCCGGAAAACTCAACGATTGTGTATATCCCGATGTGTTGCAGCTCCAGAACATTGTTTTGTACCCGGCAAGTAACCTGGGGATTCGCGGGGAAAGAATGCTGTTTGACTTCCTTGTATATAAAACCCAAATGGAATGTGGCGTTGACTAGATCGATGTGGTGCGTGTCCTCGTTATAATTGTAGTTGACAATATGGAGCATAAGGTTGCCCTCATTGCCTTTGTGAATAGTGAAGCCGAATTGCCCACATCCATCCGCGTAAATCAAGCCCTTCTCTTGGGAAAGATAGTCCACAAGGTTATCAATTTGATCCAACCGGAAGTTTCGGCTGGCTTCCATGCACTTTGCTGCCCTGGCGAAGGTAATGACTTCCATTACCGACTCATCACAATGGGAAAGCGCGTCGCAAGCTTCGTTCGACAGAAGGAACGCGTCCGGAACGACCACTTTTCGATATGACTGCAACCGATTCCTCGTTAATGGCTCATCAGGGCTTTCATAGAGAACGTTATACTGTATGTTTCTTTTGCTCATTTTCTCTGTGAGGTCAAAGAAGGCGTCAAAGCTTCCGTCAGAGTTAAATGCACCCTGCTGCCCAAGCTCTTCATTGGGCTCAAAAGATATAACCTGTGCCGATGGTTCGCCGCCTTCGCTCAGGAGGTTTTCCAGAGCGGATACTGCATCATAGACCACGGCGATCTCGGCAACCGGGTTTCTGGGGAAAAGCCTTTCATTCTGCTGGAGCCACGTCCCAAGCTCCCTAAGCACCCTCAGGTCGGGCCAGAACGCGTCCTTCACCTGGTTCTGCAGCCAGGAACCATATGGGAAAGCCACATGGAAGCCCTGCGCCATGGGTTCCAGTGCGAAAAGAATGAAGCGGTCCTGTATGTTGTTTTTGATGTCGACTAGCATGTCCCTAACATATTGGTTCGGGTCCTCCACAAAGCAGGAATCCTTGCCATTCAACCAGCCAAATGAGAATTTATACCAGTGATCCTGCCGCAGCTGTATCTTCGTTTTCTCACCGGCGAGAATGTCCAGATGTTTCTTGCATTTCCAGGAATAGGGGAAGCACTGAAACAGGTTGGCCGTCACCGGCAAGACGCTCCCTCGCGTTTTTTGAGAATAAGCCTTCACATGGCGGGATAGCTCCCCGACCACCCACTCGATGCTGTCCATCTGCATATCTGTGAAATGCCTGTATAAGGGGATTTGCCACCTTGTTTTGCCTCTGCCGGCCACCAAGTCGGCATCCTTGTAGCCTTTGCCCAGCAAATAGCACCGATAATCAAACGAGGACAGCTCACCGGCATCTTTAGGCAGCGGTATATTGTTGTCACGGAGGTAGTCGCGGAATTTGTCCACGCATTCCGCGCAGAAGCACCCGGCGTTTTGCAGCACATGCCTTTGGGTGTCGTACTCGTCGATATGCAGCCCGCCCGCCCCGGCGTCAGACATTATCTCAACATTGCGCTTCATATAGGATAAATATGACTGTTTGTTGGAGCAAGGCGTGTAACACTTATGCTCATGGCCCGGCGCCATCAACCAAGCTAACAGGATGCTGCGTCCCTCCAGAGATATCGATTTGAACTCCTGCAGGAAGTCACCGACCTTTCTGCCCTTGTAGTCCAGCAGGCCATCGGGGAAATACGATTCTATCGGGTTGAAAAGCTTGGGATAGCGGTTTGTCGAAAGCTCACTCATCCCCACAAATTTCTTGTTGGCAGATGCACCACGGAGGATGTTTAAAGACAACAATTCAGACTCGTCCTCATTTAACTCCGCCGGGAATTCCCACAGCTGTCCCTTCCAAAGCACAGAAAAGACTGTGATATCCCTTTTGGCGCACTCTGCGCAAAATTCACTGTCATTCATAAAACCATAAAGCCGCATCCTGGGCGGCGTGGCATCGTTGGCCTCCCTATCCAGATATGGCAACCCAATGGCACCGCTGCCCAGGCACGACCAGATCAGCGTGTTGGCTCCCATGTCCTGGATGTCTTCGATCATCTGCATGTTTCTCATGGGAAGGCTGGGATGGTAGTTCCACATGTCCCTGTACCACCCCATGAAATATAGACCAATCCGCATTTTTTACCTCTCAAAACACATTTTAAAGGTGGTTATATAACATAAATGATTCTACGCAATTATTCAAATTATACTAAATAATGAAAAATATTTCAATAAAATACGCAGTTACCTAATGGGTAAGATCAAGTATCGCTGAGATTTCCAAACATATCTTCATGGTGCACCTTTGCGCGATTCCTATACTTCTGCGCAAAACCTTGAACAATTACGCGATTCCCCTGCCCCGTCTTTCTTACACACCTCTCCGCTCATAACCACAGAGAAAATAACAGCCCAAATTTGCCTCAGAAATGCGAAAAAGCCCAGATTTCCTGAGCTTTTTCATTGTATTAAACCTGACGGTTTAATTTGGCGCGCCTGACAGGAATCGAACCTACGACCTTTCGGTCCGGAGCCGAACGCTCTATCCTCTGAGCTACAGGCGCATTTGATGGTGACGCATATTATACCACATCAGGTTCAAAAAGAAAATACCTGGCCCAAGATGAAAACCAAAGCAACTAGTTGTCCGCAATAACGCATTCACTCATCGAAACAAATGAACAATTTCACCGTTCTGTCCGTATTACATGCGAGAAAATAAAGGAGAGATGAAAATGAATATGTCGTTCGATCTTGTGAGCCTTCTTCCCATCCTGATCCCCTTTGTTGCAATCCAGCTGGGCCTGATGATCACAGCCCTTGTGCATTTGCTGCGCCACAAGGCCGTGAAGCGCGGCAGCGTGGCGCTGTGGGTGGTGCTCATCGTGCTGGTGAACATCATCGGCCCTGTGCTGTATTTCCTGATTGGCCGGGAGGATGCCTGATGAGCGCGGTTCTCGAAATCAAGGGTTTGGTGAAACAGTTCAAGACCCTGAAGGCTGTGGACAACCTGAACCTCACACTGGAAAAGGGTTGCGTGTTTGGCTTCCTGGGTCAGAACGGCGCCGGAAAAACCACAACGCTCAGGATGGTCACAAACCTTGCCAAACCGACCGCCGGTGAAATTATCATTTGCGGCCAACCCGTGGTATTCGGCAGCGGCAGGACAAACCTGAACATTGGATACCTGCCGGACGTGCCGCAATTCTATGACTGGATGAAACCGCTGGAGTATTTGGTGCTGTGCGGCACACTGCAGGGTATGAACAAAACGGACGCCATCGCCCGTGCCAACGAACTGCTGTTGATGGTCGGGCTCGCAGATGGGAAACGGATCATCAAGGGGTTTTCCCGTGGGATGAAGCAACGGCTTGGCATCGCCCAGGCGCTGATGCACAACCCGGAGCTGCTGATGATGGACGAACCAACGTCCGCACTGGACCCTCTGGGCCGCAAAGAGGTCATGGACACCATCCAGAGCCTGAGCGGCAGGCACACCGTGTTGTTTTCCACGCATATCCTGTCGGATGCGGAGCGCGTCTGCAACAGGGTCGGCATCCTACACAAGGGCAAGCTGGCTCTGGAAGGGTCGCTGGAAGAGATCACAGCGAAGAATCCCACGAAATCTGCAAGATTGGAAATCGCAGACCAGTCGATGCAAGAAGCTTTGTTGAAAGGGCTGAAGGGGATGCAGTGGCTCAGGGATGTGCAATCGGATGCCCCTGGTAGTTATACCATCCGCACCAGCAGCATGAGCAGGCTGGACAGGGAGCTTTGCCCGCTGCTGGCCGGACTTGGCATCCCGATCCGGCGGTTTGAGCATTTGGAGCCCACGCTGGAAGACGTATTCGTGGAGGTGATCGGCAAATGAGGTCGTTTCTGATATTCACCGGGAAAGAGTTCACAGAGCACATCCGCTCCAAGCGTTTGCTGATCCTGGGCTTGGTGTTCATCCTTTTTGGCATCATGAGCCCGGCGGCGGCGAAGTTTATGCCCGAGATCCTCAAAATGGCAGGCAACGACACCGGTGTGATCATCCAGATGAATCCACCCACGGTGCTGGATTCCTATCTGCAATTCTTTAAGAACATGAACAGCATTGCTGTGATCGTATTACTGCTGGTGTTTGCCGGATTGGTGGTGGATGAAAAGGCGAAAGGGACAGCGTCAATCCTGCTGACAAAGAACCTTTCCCGCCCGGCATTTGTGCTGGCAAAGTATACTGCGTCTGCTGCACTGTGGACAATCACCTACTCAGTGGCGGCGCTGGTCTGCCAGGGTTATACACTTTGGCTGTTTCCCAGTGAATCGGCCGGGCAACTGCTGATCAGTTTCGCAGCCTACTGGTTGTATGGTTTGCTGCTGCTGGCGCTCACCACATTGGCCAGCACTGCCGCCAAAAGCCACGGTCTGGCCACACTGGGCGCATTTGCAGCATGGGGCCTGCTGATGCTCTCGATGATCCCGGCAAGGGCAGCCGCCATCTCCCCCGCCGCCCTGGGCTCTGTGAACCTGCAGGTGATCGCCGGAATTATGCCAACATCAGACCTTCTGGTGCCGGCCATCGCCGCCACAGCGCTTATAGCCCTGGCACTTTGCGGCGCGTCTTGGGCCATCACCCGGCAGGAGTTATAACAGAGCAGGCCGAAACACAATGCTCGGCAGGTCAAAACAAAGACTTGCCGAGCTCTTTTGTTTTCCGGCACAATTCAGCGTTCCGCTCGGCGTCGCCGATATCGTTTGCGGTGCCGTAGGCCACACCGGCCAACCGGGCTTTGCAGTACCGGGCGGCGTCCTCAAACATGTGAATTGCATTCACTGCTCCGGAGATCAGGGGGTCCTCATCACCATAAACAAGAACTGCTGCGAACGTCTTTCCCGCAAAGCATCCGGTACGCTCCAGCCACAGGCCATAGAACCGGTCAATGCAGAGCTTCATCTGGGCTGTTACACCAAACCAGTAAATGGGGCTCGCAAACACAATTGCATCTGCGTTCAAGAGTTTGTGGTACAAAGGAGCCATATCATCCTGATAAACGCAGTAGTGCCCCACCCTGTCCTCCTTGCGGCAGGCATCGCAGGCCCGGCAGGGGCCGATTTTTTGCCCATGGAGGTTCACCGTCTCGATCTGGGCATCCGGCTGAGAATCGCGGATGCCATCAATCAGCTTCCCGATCAGGAAAGCAGTATTTCCCTTCTTCCTGGGGCTGCCGTTGAGGATTAACACATTGTTCGCCAAGTGGAGTTCCCTCCCATCCCTTTCGTATTGTGTTGGTAATATGATATATTGTAGCTGTTGCTGTAATAAAATGGAAGTTACCAAAGCATGCTCGATACCATGATATAGTTTGGGAGCAAATATGAGCAAAGAGTATGACATCATCCAAAGCACAATTGCACCACGCACCCGTGATAGCCTCGCTGAAGATCTGAGGGCAATTGGTTTGGGACCGGGCATGACTGTGATTGTCCACTGTGCCCTGAGCAAGCTTGGTTGGGTAAACGGCGGAGCTGTGGCGCTCATCCAGGCGCTGATGGACGCGCTCACGCCGGAAGGAACGCTGGTGATGCCGGCCCACTCGGGCAATCTGAGCGACCCCAAGTATTGGTGCAACCCGCCCGTGCCTGAAAGTTGGCAGCAGACAATTCGCGACACGATGCCCGCCTATGAGCCGGAAATCACACCGACCAGCGGCATTGGCACGGTGCCGGAGCTGTTTCGCAAATTCCCCGGTGTGTTGCGGAGCAACCACCCGGCGTTGTCGTTCACAGCCTGGGGCAAGCACGCGGAAGTCATCACCAAGGGCCACCGGCTCGAATACTCACTGGGTGATGGCTCCCCACTGGCCAGGATCTATGATCTGGATGGCCATGTGCTGCTGATCGGCGTGGGCCATGACCGCAACACCTCCATCCACCTGGCTGAATATCGCGCCAAAGCCAGACCTCTTCAACGCCAAGGCGCGCCGGTGCTGGAAAACGGTATCAGCGTCTGGAAAGAGTATGATGACATTGAGGTGGATTCGGACTGCTTCCCCGATATCGGCGGCGCGTTCGAACTCACCCACCCCATCGTCAAGGGCATGGTTGGTTCGGCGGAATGCAGGCTGATGCGCCAAAGGCCGCTGGTGGATTTCGCTGTGGAGTGGTTTCGAAGCAGGAGCACAACATGAAACTGGACCGGCTGGTCTCCATCATCACGGTGCTGCTGCGCCGGGAGCGGGTCTCCGCGAGAGAACTGGCGGAGCTTTTCGAGGTGTCGGTGCGCACGATTCTGCGAGATGTGGAGGCCATCAACATGGCAGGCATCCCGATCGTGACCTACCAGGGGGCCAACGGCGGCATCGGCATTGCCGAGGGCTACAAGCTGGATCGCAGCGTGCTCACCGGCGACGACATGGCAGCATTGATCACCAGCCTGTCCGGCGTGGCCTCCACGCTGCGGGACCCGAAGCTGGGTATCCTTCTGGACAAGATCAGAAACACGATCCCCAAATCCCAGCAGGAAGCGGTGAACTTGAAGACCAGCCAGATCTTCATCGACCTGACTCCCTGGGGCGGCAGTGAGCAACTGAAAATCACGCTGGAACTGCTGCGCCGGGCCATCGAGCAGCAAAAAGAGGTTTCCTTCCGCTACATTGACACCGATGGCCGGCGCACGGAGCGAGTCGTGCAGCCCTACACGCTGATCATGAAGGGCACCGGGTGGTACCTATACGGCTTTTGCCGGCTGCGAGGCGCGTTCCGGCTGTTCAAGGTGATCCGCACCAGGGAATTGGTTGCGACCGACCGCACGTTTGCCCGCGTGGAGCTGCCCGCCGCGCCGCCGGAGCAGGATGGAGACACCGACCGCCGGTCTGTGGTGCAACTGCTGCTGAGGTTTGAACACGGTTCGGAGAACATCGCCATCGAGTGGTTCGGCGACGGCGATATCGAACACCAGCCCGATGGCCTCTATGTGCGCTCCCGCCTGCCAGAAAACAACTGGCTTTATGGTTGGCTGCTGGGCTTCGGGCCAGCGCTCGAAATCCTGGAGCCATTGCATATTCGCCAGATCGTGGCGGCCATGGCCCGGCAGGTTGCGGAAAAATATGAAAGAAATCATGACATAACCTTGTCATCATTACCCCTGTAAAATAACGGTGAGGTGAATGACATGGCGGCATATGATTTCAGGAAGCAAAACAAGGAGCTTTACCTTCCTCCGGCAAGTCCAGTACTGGTGGATGTGCCAACGATGAGGTTTCTGATGGTGGATGGAGCCGGAGGCCCCAACGGCAACCAGGCGTTTCAAGACGCGGTGAGCGCGCTCTACGCATTGTCGTGGACGATCAAAATGCTCCCGAAGAAAGGGATCGTGCCGGAAGGGTTTTATGAGTATACGGTGGCTCCATTGGAGGGGCTCTGGGGTTTGTCTGACGGCGGCACCTTCAGCTTTCAAGAGAGGGGCAACTGGGTTTGGACGGTTATGATCCGCCAGCCGGAGTTTGTGACAGACGATTTGATCAAGGCTCTGCTGCCTAAGGTGAGGAAGAAGAAGCCCATCGAGGCGCTTTCGCTCATCCGGCTGGAGGAGTTCACCGAAGGCCTGTGCGTGCAGGCGATGCATCTGGGGCCGTATGCCACCGAGCCGGAAACGATGGAGCGCATTGAGGCGTTCCTCGCGGAGCAGGGGCTCAAGGATCGCCTTGGGCCTAACGGCAGGCATCATGAGATCTACCTGACCGATCCCAACAGGGGCGATCCAGCCAAGCAAAGAACCGTGCTGCGCCATCCAGTCGCAAGGAGCTGAGAAAGGAAACGGCAATGAACGAAACCAACCTTATACAATCCGCTGCCAGCGAGCCTTCCTTTGAGCAAATCTGCGGCTCCATTTCAGAGCCGGCAGCGGCCCTTTGGCGGGATTTGAACGACCATATCCAGAGCAAGTGGAATGCATCGCCAAAGATCACCTTCAGCGTCTGCGCAGGGAAGCCGGGCTGGAACGTGAAATATCAGAAGAGCGGAAAATCGCTTTGCACCCTATACCCTGAGCCGCAAGGTTTCGTGGCGCTGGTGGTGATCAAGCTGGAGCTGGTTTCCGAAGTGATGGCTCGGGAAAAGGAGTTTACACCATATCTTGTCGATATGGTAGCCAACGGCAAGCCCTATCTCGGCACCATGTGGCTGATGATCCAGGTGGCAGATCAACGGATCCTGAATGATGTAAAGCTGCTGCTCAATATGAAAATGAAAAAATAATACCACTCGGGGGACGGTTATGAAGAAAGCGCTCTGTATCGTGGGGAGCCCCAACCGCAACGGTAGCACCGCCAAGCTCATGGCAGAAACGGCGCTGGGCCTGGCTGACGCTGGTTATTCGGTCAACACCTTTCATCTGGCAGATATGCGGATTGGATATTGCACCGGCTGCAACGGCTGCGCCACCACAAGACAGTGCGTGCAGCGCGATGATATGGACATCCTGCTGGCCCAGATCATGGATGCCAATGTGGTGTGTATCGGCTGCCCCAGCTGGTGGGGTGACGTGCCGGCGCAGCTGAAAACCTTCATAGACCGCTCCCTGCCTCTCTGTGACACCAGGGGTGGCACGATTGTGCCGGCTGGCAAGCTTGGCATCTCCATCGCGGTGCGGGCCGGGCGGAGCGCTTCGGAAAACCACCACATCCTGGAGACCATCGAGCATTACTACGGGCACCTGGGCATCAAGGCCGCGGCCAGGGTGCACGCGGAGGGTGTGGACACCCCGGAGGATTTGAAGCCGGAGGCGTTGGCACAGGCTTATGAGGTTGGATTGAACGTATCCAGGTTTTCGGAGAAGCGGGAGCTCCCCTTTGGCATCCGGGGCATCCTGCCATCAGACATACCAGCTGTCGCGGAGATGAATCTGGGCTTGATCCGCGATGAGGGCAGCGACAACCGCATGAACCTGGCTGAGCTCGAGCAGCGGATGCGGGGCTTCCTCAATGGAGCCTATCACGGCTTAATCATCGAAGCGGGCGGGAATACCGCCGGATACTGCCTCTACCGCCCGGAGGAGCCCCAAAATGGCAATCGGGCTGGCGTTTACCTGCGCCAATACTATATCAAGCGGGAATACCGGCAATACGGGCTGGGCCGCGCGGCGCTGGAGCGTATCATGAAGGAATGCTTCTCCGACGCGGCGTTTGTGGAGCTGGATGTGCTGGAATGCAACCCGGTGGGAAAGGCGTTCTGGGCCAGGTGCGGGTTCAAGCCGGTGTATCACCGGATGAAGCGGGACATATAGATATAAAGAAATATTTGTTTTTTGTAGGGGCGGCTCGTGAGCCGCCCGCTGTGACAAAAAGGAGGATAGATTTATAGATAGTTTAAAGGCGGGGTCTCCCCCGCCTTTACGTAATTCTATACTGCGGCTACGGGCGGCTCGTGAGCCGCCCCTACACAAGTCTTATTGAATATCCACCTTGATGCTTAGTTCCCTGAGCTGCTTGTCGTCCACCTCCGACGGCGCATCGGTCATCAGGTCTGCGGCGCTTTGCACCTTGGGGAACGCCACCACATCGCGGATACTGTCCACCCCGGCCATTGTCATCGTGAAGCGGTCCAGGCCGAAGGCGATGCCGCCATGGGGCGGCGCGCCGTATTTGAAGGCGTTGAGCAGGAAGCCGAAGCGCAGCCGGGCCTCCTCCTCGGTGAAGCTCAGAGCCTTGAAGATGCGCTCCTGCAGCTCGCGGTCGTGGATGCGGATGCTGCCGCCACCGATCTCATCACCGTTGCAGACCATATCGTAGGCTTTGGTGCGCACGGCCTCAATGTTGGTTTCGAGCAGGCCCATGTCTTCATCCATGGGGCTGGTGAAGGGGTGATGCTGGGCCACATAGCGCTGGTCCTCCTCGCTGTATTCCACCAGCGGGAATTCAGTCACCCACAAGAGCTTATAATCGCCCTTCTTGATGAGCCCCAGCCGGCGGCCCAGCTCCAGGCGCAGCTGGCCCAGCGCGACCAGCGCCACATTGGCCTGGTCGGCCACGATGAACAGCGCGTCGCCCACTTCCATGCCGGTCTTTGTGATGATGGCGTTGGTCAGCTCCTCGGTGAGGAACTTGGAGATGGAGGAGCGGATGCCACCCTCTTCCCGCATGATCCAGATCAAGCCCTTGGCTTTGTAGGTCTTGATGTGGTCGGTGAGCGCGTCGATTTCCTTGCGGGTGAACTGGCCCGCAGCGCCCTTGGCACACACGGCGCACACCTTTCCGCCGGAAGAAAGGGCGTCGGCAAACACCTTGAACTCCGAATCAACTACCGCCTCGCCGATGTCCATGATGCGCATATCAAAGCGCGTGTCCGGCTTGTCGGAGCCGTATTGCTCCATCGCCTCTTTATAAGTGAGCCGGGGCAGCGGGTTGGGGATCTCAAAGTTGATGATTTCCTTGAACATGAACCGGATCATGCCCTCCATCATGTTCAGCACATCTTCCTGATCCACGAAGGACATTTCGATATCCACCTGTTGGAACTCCGGCTGGCGGTTGGCCCGCAGGTCTTCATCGCGGAAGCATTTTGTGATCTGGTAATAGCGGTCAAAGCCGGACACCATCAGCAGCTGCTTGAACAGCTGCGGCGACTGGGGCAGCGCAAAGAACTTGCCAGGGTGCACACGGCTGGGCACCAGGTAGTCTCGGGCGCCCTCCGGCGTGCTCTTGGTGAGCATCGGCGTCTCGATGTCAATGAAGCCGTTGTTATCCAGGAAATTGCGGAACGCCTTGGTCACGGCATATTTGGTCAGGATCGGGCGCTGGGCCTCCGGCCGGCGCAGGTCCAGGTAGCGGTATTTCAAGCGCAGCACATCGGACACATTGTCGCTCTCCAGGTTGAAGGGCGGCGTCTCGGCGGCGTTCAGGATCTTGAGGTCGGCCACAGCCACCTCGATCTCGCCAGTCTTCATCTCTGCGTTCACATTGCGCTCGTCGCGGGCCACCACGCAGCCTCGCACGGCCAGCACGTATTCGCTGCGGATCTCCCCTGCCCGGTCAAACAACGCGCTGTCTGCTGACTGGTCAAACACCACCTGGATGATGCCGCTGCGGTCGCGCAGCCACACGAAGATCAGGCTGCCCAGATCGCGCCGCCGCTGGGCCCAGCCCATCAGCGTGACTTCGCGGCCAACATCTGTCTTTGAAAGATCGGCGCATAGATTGGTGCGCTTCCATCCGCCCAGGCTCTCCATCATCTGTGATACCCCTATTCTTTCCCGGTTAATTCGGTAATGAGTTTGTCTCTGGCAACGGCCTTTTCGGTGCTGGCCGCCATGTCCTTGATCTTCCAGGTGCCGGAAGCGATCTCCTCATCGCCGGCGATCACGACAAACCGGCTCATTAGCTTGCCGGCATACTTGAACTGGGCCTTGAAGCTGCGGCCCACCAGGTCGCATTCGGCAGCCACACCAGCCCGGCGCAGCTCCATGGCCAGCTTGAATCCCTCAAGCCTTGCCTGCTCACCCATCGTGGCGATGTAGACGGGCTTCGGCGTGTCATCCTCCGGCAGCAGGTGCTGTGCCTCCAACGCCATCAGCAACCGCTCCATGCCCATGCCGAAGCCGATGCCAGGTGTTTCAGGCCCGCCCACTTCCTTGATCAGGCCGTCATAGCGCCCGCCGCCGCATACGGTGCTTTGGGCCCCAATATCCGGCGAGATAATCTCAAACACGGTCTTGGTGTAGTAATCCAGGCCGCGCACGATGAACGGGTTCACATGATACACTACGCCCATGGCGCCCAGCAGCGTCTTCAACGTTTCAAAGTGGCCGGCGCAATCGTCACACAGATGGTCGATCATGTGCGGTGCCCCGGCGGCGACCCGCTTGCAGCCCTCTTCCTTGCAGTCCAGCACCCGCACAGGGTTGCGGTCCAGCCGATCCAGGCAGGTCTTGCAGAGCTGATCCTTCTTGTCTGTGAGATAAGCCTTCAGCAGCTCGTGATATGCCGGACGGCACGCCGGGCAGCCGATGCTGTTGATGTTCACTTCCAGGTTCGCCAAGCCCAGCCGGTTCAGCACCGCCATGGCAAGCAGGATCACCTCGGCGTCGGCGCTGGCCTGCGGCGCGCCAAAGACCTCCACGCCAAACTGGTGGTGCTCGCGAAATCGGCCTGCCTGCGGGCGCTCGTAGCGGAACGTGGGGTTGAACAAATAATACATCTTGAGCGGCAGCGTCTCGTTATACAGGCTGTGCTCCACGAAGGCTCGGGCCACGCCGGCGGTACCCTCGGGCTTCAGCGTGATGCTGCGACCGCCCTTGTCCTCAAAGGTGTACATTTCCTTCTGCACGATATCGGTGGTGCCGCCAACGCCACGCAAAAAAAGCTCCGTGTGCTCAAAGGTGGGGATGCGGATCTCCCGGAAGCCGAAAGAAGCGCATACGTCGCGCATGCACTTCTCGATGTATTGCCACTTCCTGCTTTCGCCGGGCAGGATGTCTTGGGTGCCCTTGGGGGCGGTTGTGAGCATATGCTGAACCTCGCCGAAAATATAGTCAATTATACTAGCGCTGGGAAAGGGTGTCAACGAATGGTGCGGCAGGTGTAAAACCGGAATCTGCATTCAATTACAATATTGACATATTGTAATAGTCTCATTATACTGGAGTCGATCAACACCTGTTAAAAAATTAACAATTCCCTGACCACCCATCACATATCCCATTCAAGTTCGGAGGTGTTTATGGTGTCGCAGGAAACAGCCCATTGCCCATGCGCGGAACTCACACAAGAGGAAAAGTTCAGATTACTCGGCGATGTCCTGGATGAGTATGACCGAAAGGAAAGCAACCTGATCCAGGTGCTGCACATGGCGCAGGCCATCTTCGGCTATCTGCCGGAGGAGGCGCTGCAGTTCATTGCCAGCGAGATGGATCTGCCGCTTTCCAAGGTGAGCGGCGTGGTGAGCTTCTATTCCTTCTTCTCCACCCAGCCGCAGGGTCGCCACACGATCCAAGTGTGCCTGGGCACAGCCTGCTATGTGCGCGGCGGCAAGAAGATTGTGGAGAAACTGAAGGAACTGTTGGATGTGGATGTGGGCGGCACCACAGCGGACCGCCGCTTCACCTTCATCGTGATGCGCTGCATCGGCGCCTGCGGCTTGGCTCCTGCCATCAGCATCGACGGCACGGTTTATAAGCGCGTCAATCCCAACAAGATCCAGCCTGTGCTGGATCGTTACCAGTGAAGGGGGTGGCAGCATTGGCAGAAGCAACGATGGACAGGATCACCAGCAAGGAGTCGCTGGAAGCCATCCGGGAGAAACATTACTGGGAGAGCAGAAACTATGACCACACGGTGCTGGTGTGCTCCGGTGCGGGGTGTGTGTCCTCCGGGTGTGCGGAGGTGCGCGAAGCGCTGCTGGCAGAGCTTGAAAAGGCAGGCATCGCGGACACCACAAAGGTAAAGCTCACCGGCTGCATTGGCACCTGCGCCGTAGGCCCTGTGGTGGTCATCCAGCCCGAGGGCATCTTTTACTGCGGCTTGAAGCCGGAGGACGCTAAGGCCATCGTGCGGGAGCACCTGATGGGCGGCAAACCGGTGATGAACCTTTGCTACACGGACCGCAACACCGGAGAAAAAGTGCCCTATGTGAAGGACATTGACTATTTCAAGCGCCAGGTCAAGATCGTAATGAAGAATTGCGGCACCATTGACTATGCGTCGCTGGAGGAATACATCGCAAGCGACGGCTACCAGGCCCTTTACAAAGCCCTCACCGCGATGACGCCGGATGAAGTGGTGGATGAAATCCTGCGGTCGGGCCTGCGGGGCCGGGGCGGCGGCGGCTTCCCGACGGGTCTCAAATGGAAGCTGGCGAAGAAAAGCCAGGCCGACCAGAAGTACATCATCTGCAACGCCGACGAGGGCGACCCCGGCGCGTTTATGGACCGGTGCCTACTGGAGGGCGACTCCCACGCCGTGATCGAGGGCATGGCCATCGCCGGATACGCAGTGGGTGCCAGCAAGGGCTTTGTGTATGTGCGGGCCGAATACCCACTGGCCGTGGAGCGTCTCGAGAATGCGATCAAGGACGCCCGGGCGGCGGGGCTGCTGGGCAAAGACATTTTCAACGCCGGGTTTGACTTTGACCTGGAGATCCGCATCGGCGCAGGCGCATTTGTGTGCGGCGAGGAAACGGCGCTGATGAACTCGGTGGAGGGAAAGCGCGGCGAACCAAGGCAAAAGCCCCCCTACCCCTCTGACGCAGGATTGTTTGGGAAACCCACACTGATCAACAACGTGGAAACCTATGGCAACGTGGCACCGATCCTGCGGGGCGGCGCGGCGTGGTACTCCTCCATCGGCACAGAGAAGAGCAAGGGCACCAAGGTCTTCGCGCTGGCAGGCGATGTGAACAACACCGGCATCATCGAGGTGCCCATCGGCGTGACGCTGGGCGAAGTGGTCTTCGACATCGGCGGCGGCATCCCCAATGACAAGCGCTTCAAGGTGGCGCAGATTGGTGGGCCCTCCGGCGGGTGCCTCACCAGCGAGCACCTGAACGCCAGCCTCGATTATGAAACGCTGAGCAAGCTGGGCGCCATCATGGGCTCCGGCGGCCTCATCTGCATGGATGAGGACACCTGCATGGTGGACGTGGCCCGCTACTTCATGGACTTCGTGCAGGACGAAAGCTGCGGCAAGTGCGTGGCCTGCCGCCTGGGCACCAAGCGCATGCTGGAGATCCTGGAGCGCATCACGCAGGGCCGGGGAAAAGAAGGCGACGTGGAGCTGCTGGAGGAGCTGGCCCGCGCTGTGGGCGACACGGCGCTGTGCGGCTTGGGGCAGACAGCTCCGAACCCGGTGCTCAGCACGATCAAGCATTTCCGCGAGGAATACGACGAGCACATCCGCGACCACTACTGCCGCGCCGGTGTGTGCTCCGACCTCTTCATCTCCCCCTGCGAAAACGCCTGCCCTGCCAGCGTGAACGTGCCCGGCTACATCGCACTGATTGCCGCGGGCCGCGTGCGTGACGCCTACAACCTGATCCGGCAGGAGAACCCCTTCCCCAGCGTGTGCGGCCGCGTGTGCACCCACCCCTGCGAAAGCAGGTGTCGCCGTGCCCAACTGGACGAACCCATTGCCATCGCGGACCTGAAGCGCTATGCCGCCGATTATGTGATGAAGTCCGACGAGCCTTTCACCGACCTGGTGTTCCCGAAGAACGGCAAGTCGGTGGGCATCATCGGCGCGGGCCCCTCCGGCCTCACCTGCGGCTATTACCTGGCCCGCCTGGGCTATGACGTGACCGTCTACGAATCCCAGCCGGTGGCCGGCGGCATGCTCGTCATCGGCATCCCCGAATACCGCCTGCCCGAGAGCGTGCTGGCCCGCGAGATCGACACGATCCGCCGCGCCGGTGTGGACATCCGCCTGGGTGTAGAGGTGGGCCGCGACATCAAGATGAAGGAAATGCAAAGCAAACACGACGCCGTCTACATCGCCACCGGCACACAGCTTTCCCGCAAGGTGGGCGTGCCCGGCGAGGAGCTGAAGGGCGTCTACCACGGCCTGGACTTCCTGCGCGACGTGAACCTGGGTAAGCAGGTGTCCGTCCACGGCGTGGTAGCCGTGATCGGCGGCGGCAACACCGCCATCGACGCCGCCCGCACAGCGCTGAGGCTCGGGGCCGCCGAAGTGCACATCCTCTACCGCCGCAACGTGGATGACATGCCCGCCGACCCCCGCGAAATCCGCGAGGCCATTGACGAGGGCGTGCGCGTGCACGAGCTGGTGGCCCCGCTGGCCTTTGAGGGCACTGACGTGGTGGAACGTGTGCGCGCTGTCAACATGAAGCTCTCCGGCTACGACACCAGCGGCCGCAAGGTGCCGGTGGAAGAACCGGGCAGCGAGTTTGTGATGGAAGTGGATCTGGTGATCCCGGCGGTGAGCCAATACTCCGAGCTGCCGTTTGTGAACAAGGACGAGGTGGAGATGACCCGCTGGGGCACCTTCATCGTGAATCATGACACGCAAATGACCAGCCGCCAGGGCATCTTCGCCGGCGGCGACGTGGTGCGCGGCTCCGACACTGTGATCACGGCCATCGCCGACGGCAAGAAGGCTGCCGGGGCCATTGACCGCTACCTGGGTGGCACCGGCAAGCTCAACAAGGGCGAGCCCATCGACATCCCCGCCCCGCAGGATGACAGCGAGCTCATCGAGCACGAGCGGTTCGAGATGAAGTTCCTGGACGCCGACACCCGCAAGACAAGCTTTGACGAAGTGTCGCAGGGCTTCCACAGGCTCAACGCGATCGCAGAGGCCATGCGGTGCCTGCGCTGCGACCGCAGGCAGTGACGGAGGTGATCCAAATGGCACAGATCACAATCAACGGCAAAGCCATCGAAGCCCGCGACGGCACCACGATCCTGGAGGCCGCAGCAGAGCACAACATCAAGATCCCAAACCTTTGCTATCTGAAGGACAAGCACAAGATCGGCTCCTGCCGCATCTGCGTGGTGGAGGTGGAGGGCGCAAAAGGCCTGCAGGCCAGCTGTGTCACGCAGGTGGCAAACGGCATGGTGATCCACACCAACTCGGCCCGCGTGCGCCGGGCCCGCAAGGTGCTGTATGAACTGATCCTCTCCGACCACCCGAAGGACTGCCTGAACTGTGGCCGCAACCGGCATTGCGAGCTGCAGGAGATCGGCGAGCTGATGCAGGTGGATTCCTCGCGCTTTGAGGGTGAGAAATCCAAGGACTTCATTGACGACTCCTCCCCCTCCATCACCCGCGACGCCAGCAAGTGCATTTTGTGCCGCCGCTGCGTCACGATCTGCAACGAGGTGCAGGGCGTGGGCGTGCTGAATGCCCAGGACCGTGGCTTTGCCACGACGATCAGCCCCGGCGAAAACATCCTGCTGGGCAGCGCCGCCTGCGCCAACTGCGGCCAGTGCACCGTGGTGTGCCCGGTGAACGCCCTCAAAGAGCATGACAGCACCGCCGAAGTTTGGAAGGCTCTCACTGACCCCGCCAAGACCGTGGTCGTGCAGACGGCCCCGGCCATCCGCGCGGCGCTGGGCGAGGAGTTCGGCTTGCCTGCCGGAAGCCGCGTGACCGGCAAGATGGCGTCCGCCCTCCGTGAGTTGGGTTTCCGGTATGTGTTCGATACCAACTTCACCGCCGACCTCACGATTTTGGAGGAGGGCTTTGAGCTGCTGGGCCGCATCGTGGCCAGCCTCAAGGCTGCCGGCAAGGTGACCGACGAGCAGGTCGCCAGGCTGAGCCTGCCGGGGCACTTGCCGGAGCCGGTGCTGCCGATGATCACCAGCTGCAGCCCCGGATGGATCAAGTATGTGGAGCACTACTACGGCGACCGGCTGGGCCACCTTTCCAGCTGCAAGAGCCCCCACACGATGCTGGGCGCGCTGGTGAAGTCCTTCTTCGCCGAGCAGCAGGGCATCGACCCCAGGAGCCTCTACGTGGTCTCGATCATGCCCTGCACGGCCAAGAAGTATGAGATCCAGCGGCCCGAAATGCAGAATGACGGCCTGCCGAATGTGGACGCCGTGCTCACCACCCGCGAGCTTGCCCGTATGATCAAGGCAGCCGGCATTGATTTCCTCAGCCTGCCGGACGGCGCGTTTGACAGTCCGCTGGGCATGTCCACCGGTGCGGCAGATATCTTCGGCACCACCGGCGGCGTGATGGAAGCGGCGCTGCGCACCGTCTATGAGGTGGTGACAGGCCGGGAGCTGCCCTTTGACGGGCTGCACATCGAGCCCATCCGGGGCTTCGAGCGGGTGAAATCGGCGGCGATCACGCTTGTGGACTGCAAACCCGAGTGGAGCTTCCTCGATGGCGTCACGGTGGCTGTGGCGGTCACCTCCGGCCTCAAGGGCGCATCGATCCTGATGGACGAGATCGAGGCCGGTACAAGCCCCTACCTCTTCATTGAGGTGATGGGCTGCCCCGGCGGGTGCATCACCGGCGGCGGCCAGCCAAGGAGTGACGACCCCGATGTGGCAGCCAAGCGCATGCGGGCGATCTATACAGAGGATGAATCCAAGACCTTGCGCAAGAGCCATGAGAACCCCGATGTGATGAAGCTGTATGAGGTTTATTTGGGGCAGCCGAATGGGCACAGGAGCCATGAGCTGCTGCATACGGAGTATACAAAGAGGGGGAAGTATTAAGTTCTCCCCCAGAGTTTCAAACCCTCACCCCTGCCCCTCCCCCAGAGCATTGGGGGAGGGGCAATGCTTTATTATTCAAAGCGATCAGTTTCACTTAACCTATAAGCCCCGATCCAAAAAGCAGCTGATGATTTATAGTAGTCTTATTCGCGACACGAAAGGGTAAGGATTCATGAAGCTTGAGCTGACTACAAAAGAATGTGTTGTGTGCAAAGAATCTCTGCCAGCGACTGAAGAGTTCTTTAGCCCACAAAAAAAGAACAGGGCAGGTTTAAATGACATATGTCGAGCCTGTCAAAATTCTAGGAAGAGCGGCGGTATGAGCAGCTCAAAGTTGCTAAGTATGAAACATAAGTTTATGGGGCGGTAGGGATGCGTGTGATACTCTTTCAACGTGGTTTACTGGGGGCTTTCACAACCCCAGCTCATCCAGAATCTCCTTGACCTTCCGGTCATACTCATCGGGATCATCCACCCACCCGAGGCGGTCTTTGCGCATCGCATACAGCGTTCATTTTTCCTCTTGGGAGCCCGGCTCCGCCTTCGCCAGCCTCTCTTGCATCATTTGTGTCCATTGCGGTGTGGGCTGGCTGTATACCATCTTCAGATATTCATTCATGCCGATACCTCCTCAAATCGCTGTGTGTCCCCGTGGAAGTGCATCCGGATCACACCGGTCCTGCCATACTTGTTCTTCGCCACGATCAGCTCCGTGGCTGATGAGCCCAATGGGCCGGGCCGGTGCAGAAAGCAGATGATGTCGCTGCCCTCCTCAATGCCGCCGCAGCCCTTGAGGTTTGCCATCACCGGCCTGCCGCCGCGCTCAGCCTCACGATTCAGCTGCGACAGCACCATCACATGGCAGCCATACACCCGCGCGGCCTGCTTGAAGCGCCGCACAGCGTGGTTGAGCTCTGCGATGGTGTCGGCACCGGGGCCCTGCACATATTGCAGGAAGTCCACGATCATCAGGCTGGGCCGCTCGCGGGCCAGGCGTGCCAGGATCGCGTCCACCGAATAGAGGTTGTCGACGATCACCAGGCTGCCGGGCAAGGCCGCGAACCCCTCCACCGCGCTGCCCAGCGCCTCATGCTGGCTGCTGTTGAGCTCATGGCGGTTCACTGCGCCATAGGGCACGGCGGAAATGAGCGACCCCAGGCGGTCCTGCACCTGGCGCTCGCTCATCTCAAGCGACACCAGCAGCACCTTATGGCCGGTTTGCCTGAGATTCACTGCCACGTTGACGGCAAAGGCCGTCTTGCCCACGCTGGGCCGGGCTCCCACGCAGCTCATGCTGCCGATGGGCAGCCAGCCCACAGTGCTGTCCAGCTTGGCAAAGCCGGTGGGCAGCCGCGACCCATCCAGCGGCTGGCGGAGCCCGGCAAGCCATGCGCGCAGGCTGTCATCGCCGGTTTCGGCGGGCCCCTGGCGGCGGCGCTCATTTTCCAGCAGCGCCTCCATGCGGTGCAGCGGGTCTTCGGGGCGCTCCTGCAGCAGCCCGTGCAGCGCATCAAACACCCTTCTCCGCCCCGCCTCGCGCTGGATGCGCGCCACAATGGCCTCCATGTTGGAGAAGCTCAGCGTGGTGCCGGAACACTTCACAAGCGTGTCCAGAAGCTCTCGGTCGTCGGTGGCGTTGATCAGCGTCTCAGCGGTCACAGGCTGCCCTGATGACCGCACCCGGCGGGCCAGCTCCACCACGTTGGCGCAATGGGGCCAGGCCATATGCTGCGGCTCCAGCTGCTCCAGTGCGTGGGCGTATTGGCCCCAGGCGTTCATGATGCAGTCCACCACCGCTTCTTCGATCTCCACAGGGATTGCCTGCCGGTCAAAGCTGCTCATAAATGCCCCCCTGTGGCGCGGCATGGCCGCTGCCCTTCACAGCAAACAACCCCTTCCAGCCGCTCACAATGCTCTGGTTCACAATGGCCCTTGCCGTGGCGGCGTCGCCGCCGGAAAGCTCGGCAAGTCGTTCTCTGGCCTTGCTGAGCGAAAGCAATGTCAGCGGTGCGCACCCGGCCCGGTAACGCACAAATTCGCCGAGCGCCTCACGCAGCTCCTCGTTCGGTTCCTGATCCTCCAAAAAGGAAAGCAATTGATCCACTGTAGGGTTCTTCTCTTTCTTACCCTTCTTCTCTTTCTTGTTTGTGTCCGTTTGTTTTTCTTTTGTTAGCTCATTTGTTGTCTGATCTGTTGTCTGATTTGTTGTCTTTTTGTTGTCCATTTGCCAGTCCGTCTGATCCGGCATTTCACCGGATTGGTACATAGCCCAGTTGCAGACTGTGATGACCGAGAATTTGGTGTTCGGTGCGATAGTCAGGCTGCCCATGCCTTCCAGCATGTGAAGGTATGTGTTCAGTGTCGACTGAGACATCTTGAGTTGCTCGGAGCATTGTATCCTTCCATAGATAAACTGCCCCGGCTCCAGCCGGACTTTCTGCCTGCCGATCACGCAGTCGTGGCCCTGATAAGCCGCCCGCAGCAGGCACCAGGCCCAGATTTTGAATAACACGGGGTTGTCAAACACGGCGCTTTCGAGGATGCGCCGGTGCAGCTTGATGTAGCCGTCCAAAATTGCCTCCTGATTGGATGTGATGAGATGAGCAATGGGAACATGTGTTTGCACGTGCTGGATCAGAATAGCGCAAGCCGGGCTTGGCAGTCAATGCTTGCACACGGGGGAAGCCCTACTCCTTCGGAGCCTTTGGAGAATCCCCCTCCGGCTTCGCCGGTATCAAAATCCCCCCTGGCCCTTTCAGGGCCTTCCCCCCTTCGTAAGGGGGGTGCATTACGTTCTTGCTCTCACTAACGTTGGCAAGATAGAACGATACCAGACCCCCCCTTGTGAAGGGGGGATGTCGCGCTAGCGACAAGGGGGATTGTGAAGGGGGGATGTCGCGTCAGCGACAGGCCTTAGCCTCCGGCTATGCGCAATGTTGGCGTAAGCCAATATGAAAAGCAAAACCGAGCATTGCAGAGCAATGCGATGAGGGGGGATTTCCCAAATTCATCATTGTGTTATAATCTTGTGCATCATTACTTGGAGTCGCAATGTGCATTTTCCATATGACCACAACCTCGTAGACAGGGCCAGAAAACTGAGAAGAAATCTGACGCCGGAAGAGAGAATCCTATGGTATGACTATTTGCGCACTTATCAACCAAGGTTCCAGCGCCAGAAAATGATTGATCACTATATCCTGGATTTCTATTGCTCGAAAGCGCGGTTGGCGATCGAACTTGATGGATACCAGCACCTTTCCACCTCCGCTATGGAGCAGGACGCTCATCGTTCTGCCCTGCTTGCTAAACTGGGAATTACAGTTCTACGTTTTGCCAATGATCAAATCCGCTTTCACATTCAAGATGTATGCAACACCATTCATGCCGCAGTTCAGGATGCAATTGGGAAACGCCAACCATAATCCCCCTCCGCCCTCGATAATCCCCCTCCGGCTTCGCCGGTATCAAAATCCCCCCTGGCCCTTTCAGGGCCTTCCCCCCTTAATAAGGGGGGTGCATTACGTTCTTGCTCTCATTAATGTTGGCAAGATAGAACGTTACCGGAACCCCCCTTATGAAGGGGGGATGCCACGAAGTGGCAGGGGGGATTTCCAGGGGGGATGTCGCGCTAGCGACAAGGGGGATTTCCCATGGATGTCACCGCAGTGACAGGATAAGGCGGCATAAATCAACACCGCCACCTCAACCCGCATCACACTCACAACCCAACCCGCCTCCACCCCGCATTCCAACTGGCCTTGAGCCAAATCTACAACCCAGTTTCCACCGCATTCCCAACCGCAAATCAACCACATCAAAGAAGATAAGAAGTAAAGAAATATGTATGTGTCCCTCCACCAGGTTGCTGCGTTCGCAGCTAGCGGGTTCAGCCCTTGCGGCTGACCCGCTTTGCTTTCATGGATTTTACTCCTCCCAAATATTCCTGTATAATGAACCCGCAACCATTTGCACCCTCACGAGGGAAAGGAGTGAAACACACATGAAAAAAACGCTGGCATTGGCCTTGGCCATACTTGCCGCTTTGACATTCACCGGTTGCGACACCCTGGTTCCAACGGTGACGCCCTCCCCCACCATCTCAGCCGCGCCCACCGTGGCGCCCACGCCGGAGCCTTCGCTGGAGCGAACCCCAATACCCACGACGGAAGCGCCGACTGAAACCCCGACCGAGGAACCCACCGCCACGCCGGAGGCCACCGAGACCGCTGAGGAGGTGGACTCAGCAGGGTCCGGCAGCCTGGTCTTTGACATCTACCAAACCACTGCCAGCCGCGACATCAACGCCGATGGCACAGCGGAAACCATCTCCTTCACCAGCGGGGCAGCCAAGTCGGTGCTCACGATTGACGGCACCGACTACGAGGTGGCAAAGGCCAACCTGGCCCAGCGCTTCGCCATCACCGACATTGACATCAACGACAAGTATATGGAGTTTGTGTTCACCGACGCCTACAACAGCGACCTGGCAGACAGCGAAAAGGCCTTCTCCTGGCTTTACTGGTGGGATGGCTCCAAGCTCCTGCTGATGGGCGGCCTCATGGACGTGAAGTTTGACGGTGCGTGGCGAAGCTCCTTCAAGGTCAATGATGTGATCGACGGCAAGGGGCAGGTGTTTGGCCTGGCCCGCACGCAGGAGCTCACCGACATCTGGTACACCGCCTATTACAAGACCACCGGCTCTAGCCGCAAGCTCTATGAATGGCGGCACACCGCCGAGCCCATCAACGAGCTGGGTCCGCTCACCTGCAAGACTGTGTGCCTGATCCAGATCAACCATGATGAGATCAGCCGCGATGTGAACAAGTATATGTCCTCCGACTACAACCACTACTGGAACCCCGCCCTCACGCCTACCACGATCGGCCGCGACATTGGCCCGGAGGAGGGCATCAAGGTGATTGTGCGGCCCGGTGAAAAGCTCACGATCGCGGCCACCTACGGCCCCACCTGGTTCAAGGTGAAGACCGAAGACGGACTCAGCGGTTGGATTTTCTGCAAGGCCGGCAAGGTGGGCGGCTACTACGCCGTGATGGGCTGGATGGCCTCCGACATGTTCAACGGGCTTGTGGTGGCGGGGTGAACTCCCTCCATCCGCCCCTGCAACAGCGCCAAAACGACCCTTTGAGAGAACCCACTCCCTACCCGCCCTTATGAAGGGGGGATGTCGCCCTCAGGCGACAGGGGGGATTTCTAACGGTAATATCTCATTCTAGCGAAATCTATCCACGAGGTGCCGTTATGTATCAACCAATGCGCCGCAAGAAATATGAAAAGACCGAGCAGGATGGCTGGAGCTATCTGGACCGGGCCGAATGGGGCGTGCTGAGCCTTTGCGCCGACGGGCTGCCCTACGGTGTGCCGCTGAACCACGCCAGGGTGGGCAGCACGCTTTATTTCCACTGCGCCCTGGAGGGCCAGAAGCTGGAGTTCCTCAAGGCAAACCCCGTGGCCATGTTCACCGCCGTGGCATCGGCAAAGGTGCTGCGCGCGAGGGGCTCCACGGCCTATGAGTGCGCGATGGCCTTTGGCAAAGTGCGTGTGGTAACCGACGAAGCAGAACGCCTGGCAGGCTTCCACGCCATCAATGGCCGGTTCACCGAAAGCAAGGAGCTGGGGCTTTCCTTCATTGACAAGTGGGGAAAGGATGCCCTGGTGCTGGCAATGGACGTGGAGCGTGTGACGGCAAAATCGATTCCAGAAGGAGTATGAGCATATGGCAGACCTTTTCTCCCCCATCACAATCGGCAACCACAAGGTGAAAAACCGCGTGGTGCTGCCCCCGCTGGTCGTCTGCGGCGTTCACCCCGACGGCCTGGTCAACGACGCCGTGGTTGCCCATTATGAGTCCTTCGCCCGCGGCGGCTGCGGCATCATTGTGCAGGAAGCCACCTGCGTGCTGCCGGAGGGCAAGCTTGCCGGCGAGCAGCTGGTGCTCTTTGACGACAGCCACACCGACGGCATGCGCCGCATTGCCGACCGGGTGATCCCCCTCGGCGCGCTGCTTCTCATGCAGATCCACTACGCCAGCACCGAGGGCATGCCGGACAACGTGAGACCCATCGGCCCCAGCGAATACATGGGCCGCGAGGGCATGTGCCGGGCGCTTTCCACGACAGAGGTGGAGCGCATCCGTGACGGGTTTGTGGCCGCCGCCGTCCGCGCAGAAAAGGCCGGTTATCACGGTGTGGAGCTGCACGCCGCCCACGGCTATCTGCTTTGCGCTTTCCTGAACTCCAAGTTCAACCGCCGCAGTGACCGCTACGGTGACACCACGGCGCTCACGAGGGAGATCATTGAGGGCATCCGCCAGAGCACCGGGCCGGACTTTTTGGTGACGGCCCGCATCGGCATCGACAACCCCGATCTGGCCACCGGCATTGCCAGCTGCAAGGCACTGGAGCCCAGCCTGGACCTGCTGAACCTCTCCCACGGCATGGGCCGTGAAGAGCCGCTGCCTGTGCCGGAGGGCTTCCCGTTTGTGGGCCTTGCGTGGCTGGCCTGCGAGGCGAAGAAGAGCCTCACCAAGCCTGTGATCGCCGTGGGCTGCCTGGACGAGCCCGGCCGCGCCCAGCAGCTCATTTCAGAAGGGTATGCCGATTTTGCCGCCATTGGGCGCGGCCTGCTGGTGGACCCGGAGTGGGCCAATAAAACCCAGGCCGGGCTGCCCGTGATGCGCTGCCGCCGTTGCAAACGCTGCGTGTGGTTCAAGGAGCAGGAGAAGTGCCCCGGCAGGCTTGCCAAATAACCACAGGAAGAGAGACACCATGCCAAACCTGGATTCATCCATCAAGATCAGGAATTTCACCGTAAAGAACCGCGTTGTGCTGGCCCCGCTTGTCATATTTGACCTGCACAAAGACGGCCATGTGAACGACAATGTGGTCAAGCATTATGAATCCTTCGCAAAGGGCGGCTGCGGCATCCTCGTGCAGGAGGCCACCTGCGTGCTGCCAGAGGGCCGTCTGGGTGGCTCACAGCTGGGCTTGTGGGAAGATGAACGCATTGATGGCATGAAGCGCATCGCCGAGCGCGTGATCCCCTATGGCCCCTTGCTGCTGATGCAGATCCATTACGCCAGCACCCAGGGGGAGCCGGGCCCGGTCACCTTTGTGGGCCCCAGCGCCTATGAAAACGCCGATGGCATCCATCGGGCGCTGGGCATCGGTGAGGTGGAGCGCATCCGTGATGCTTTTGTTTCAGCCGCTCTGCGGGCGGAAAAAGCCGGCTATCACGGTGTGGAGCTGCACGGCTGCCACGGCTTTCTGCTGTGCGCCTTCCAAAACGCCCGCTATAACCGCCGCGATGACCGCTACGGTGACCCAACCTTGCTCACGCGGGAGATCATCAAGGGCATCCGCCAAAGCGCCCACAAAGACTTCATCATCACCTGCCGCACAGGCATTGACAACCCCGATGTGGCTGCCGGCATCGCCGCCTGCAAGGCGCTGGAGGCCGCCGGGTTGGATATGCTCAGCGCTTCCCTTGGCATGGGGCGGGAGGGCAATCTGCCTGTGCCGGAAGGCTTTCCCTTTTCCGAGCTGGCGTGGCTGGGCTGCGAGGTCAAGAAGAACGTGCAAATCCCCGTGATCGCCGTTGGCGGCATGAATCAGCCGGATAACGCCACGAAGCTTATTTCTGAGGGCTGGGCGGACTTTGCCGCCATCGGGCGCGGGTTGCTGGCTGATCCTGACTGGGCAAACAAGGTGTTCAGCGGGCAGAGCGTGAACCGTTGTTATGAGTGCAAGGCAGGGTGTCTGTGGGGCGAGAAGCCGGAGAGATGCCCGGCGAGAATAAAAGCCGCGAAAAACCATCAGGATCGCTCGTGAGACGATGCAGGGGCTGCTGAAAGTCTACATCACCGGCATGTCCGGCACAGGAAAGTCCACCGTACTCCATGCGCTTGCGGCCCATGGCCATCAGGCAGTGGATACGGACAGCGATGTGTGGTCTGAATGGGTAACCCTTCCCGATGGTTCTACTGACTGGATACTGCGGGAGCAAGCCATGCAGGAGCTGCTGGCAAACCACACGGAGGGCAAACTGTTTGTTGCCGGCTGCAAATCGAACCAGGGGCAGTTTTACCGGCATTTTGACCATATCGTTCTTCTCAGCGCGCCGGCTCCCATCCTCCTGGACCGGATCGCGAAGCGCACCAACAATCCTTACGGTAAAAAAGAGGAAGAACGGGAACAGATCCTGAAGTATCTGGTTACGGTTGAGCCCTTGCTGCGCGCCACCGCCACGGAGGAGATTGACGCATCCTTGCCGTTGGATGAGGTTGTCCGAATGCTGGAAAGCTTGGAATGACCCAATTCGCGCACCGTCCCACTGGGCAAAAATCGTCCCGACACCCCCGCTTGACAAGCATCGTGGATTTGTTATAATTTACCCAAGTAAAGCGTCCATAACATCGATGATGGGGAAAAGCTCCCCCGCATCCAGAGAGCCGGCGGTAGGTGCGAGCCGGTTGTGGGATAGGGCAACAATTCCGCCCCGGAGGTCCCGGCGATGAGCCGGGCGGCAGCGCCCGATACCGCGCGCGCAAGTGGGCAATACGCCAATGTGGGTGGTACCACGGATTCACAATCCGTCCCTTTTCAGGGGCGGATTTTGTTATATCCACCCATGTCTCTGCCAAGCCCCCCCAATCCCCCCCGGCCCTTTCAGGGCCATCCCCACAAATCCCCCTCCGGCTCCGCCGGTATCCCCCTTCATAAGGGGGATGCATTCCGTTCTTGCTCTCACTAACGTTGGCAAGACAGAACGATACTGGAGCCCCCCCTTATGAAGGGGGGATGCTGACCGAAGGGAAGCAGGGGGGATTTCAAGGTGGATGTCATCACAGTGACAGAAAAAGGTTGCCCAAACCATCAGTCCCCAATTTTATCATTCATCATAGGAGGTATCCCCATGGAAAGAGTCTACAACTTCTCCCCCGGCCCCGCGATCCTCCCGCTGCCTGTGCTGGAAAAAGCGCAGAAAGAACTGGTCAACTACGGCACAGCCGGCATGAGCGTGATGGAAATGAGCCACCGCTCCGCCCCCTACGAAGAGATCCAGAAGAGGGCCGAGGAAACGCTCCGCAGGCTCATGGGCATCCCGGCCAACTATCAGGTTTTGTTTTTGCAGGGCGGCGCAACCACGCAGTTCTCCGCCGTGCCGCTGAACCTGATGAAAACGGGCAAGGCCGATTATGTGGATTCCGGCAACTTCGCCGCCAACGCCATCGCCGAAGCCAAGCGCTTCGGCCAGGTCAATGTGGTGGCCAGCAGCAAGGCAATCAACTATGTGCGCGTGCCCGAGCTGGACAGCGCCAGGTTTGACCCGCAGGCCGACTACTTCCACATCACGACCAACAACACGATCTACGGCACACACTACAACGCGCTGCCCGACACCGGCGCTGTGCCGCTGGTGGCAGATATGTCCAGCAACATCCTGGGCGAAGTGTATGACGCCAGCCGCTTTAGCCTCATTTATGCCGGTGCCCAGAAGAACATGGGCATTTCGGGTCTCACTGTGGTGATCGTGCGCGATGACCTGATCGGCTATGCAAGGCCCGAAACCCCTGTAATGCTCAATTACCAGACCCACGCCAAGAGCCAGTCGCTCTACAACACCCCCCCCTGCTTCAGCGTATATATGGCGGGCCTGGTGTTCGAGTGGCTGGAGGCGCTGGGCGGTGTGGCAGAAATGCAGAAAATCAACCAGGCCAAGGCCGGGCTGCTTTATGACTTCCTGGACAACTCCCGCCTCTTCAAGGGCACTGCGGAGAAGCCCTGGCGCTCCATCATGAACGTGACCTATGTGCTGCCCAATGATGAACTCACCGACGAGTTCGTGAAGTTCTGCAAGGCCCGTGGCCTCGTGAACATCAAGGGCCACAGGCTGGTGGGCGGCATCCGCGCCAGCATCTACAACGCCATGCCCATCGAGGGCGTGCAGGCGCTGGTGGCTGCGATGAAGGAGTTTGAAGCGGGGCATTGAGCCTCTCCCCCGCCGCCATTGGCGGCTCTACCCCATGGAAACCCCCTCGGTATCCCCTACGAAATCCCCCTCCGGCTTCGCCGGTATCCCCCTTAACAAGGGGGATGCATTCCGTTCTTGTTCTCACCAACGTTTGTTGGATAGAACGATATTCGCACCCCCCTTGTGAAGGGGGGATGCTGACCGAAGGGAAGCAGGGGGGATTTCCTGGGGGGATGCCACGAAGTGGCAAGGGGGATTGTGCAGGCACCAAAAAGTTGAAATCCTGAGGAGGCTCTTATATGTTCCAGATCAAGAAACTCAATTCCATCGATGAGGTTGTCCATGAACTGCTGCCGGCAGGCAGTTTTGAGCTTTCCACCACGGTGGCCGAGCCCGACGGCGTGCTGGTGCGCAGTGCCGGCATGCACGACACGGCCTTCGCGCCCAACCTTGCTGCCATTGCCCGGGCTGGCGCCGGTGTGAACAACATCCCGGTGGACCGGGCCAGCGATAACGGCATCGTGGTCTTCAACACCCCAGGCGCCAACGCCAACGCCGTGAAGGAGCTGGCCGTGGCCGGCCTGCTGCTCTCCGGCCGCCGGATCATCGAGGGCGTGGCCTGGGCGAACTCCATCAAGGACAAAGGTGCTGATGTGCCCGCGCTGGTGGAGAAGGGCAAAAACGATTTCGTCGGCCCGGAGCTGCTGGGCCGCCGCCTGGGCATCATCGGCCTGGGGGCTATCGGCGCGATGGTCGCCAACGCCGCCATTGCGCTGGGGCTTGAGGTGGTGGGTTATGATCCGACCATCTCGGTGGAGGCGGCCTGGGGCCTTTCCCGCTCAGTCAAGCGCAGCACCGACCTGGATGACCTGATTCGCAGTTCCGATTTCCTCACGCTGCATGTGCCGTTGATTGAGAAGACAAAGGGCATGATCGGGCAGAAGCAATTTGACGAGATGAAGGAAGGCGCGGTGCTCTTAAACTTCGCCCGCGGTGAGCTGGTGGAGAAGAACGCACTGCTGGCCGCGCTGGACAGCGGCAAGCTGCGCCGCTATGTGACCGACTTCCCGGCGGACTACCTGCTGGGCCGGAGCGACGTGATCGCTATCCCCCACTTGGGCGCTTCCACACCGGAGTCGGAGCGCAACTGCGCGATCATGGCCGCCAAACAGTTGCGGGCCTATCTGGAAGACGGCGACATCATCAACTCCGTCAACTACCCCGACTGCGCGATGCCCCGCTCCGGCGCTTTCCGGCTTGCTGTGCTGCACCGCAACGTCACCAACATGGTGGGCCAGATCACCTCGGCGCTGGCAGCCGGCGGCCACAACATCGCCAACATGATCAACAAAAGCCGGGGGGCTTATGCCTACACGCTGATCGACCTGGACAACGAGCCTTCCTGCGCCTGCGTGGATGAAATTGGCGGCATTGAGGGTGTGCTGCGCGTCAGGAAGCTGTAGTCAAGCCAAGCAATTCATGGAAGCCGTCCTGAACAGGGCGGCTTTTCTTTCCTCCAGCTTACCGGGAAAAACCCTCTATTGAAACAGCGCACATCAAGGTATCTGCATGTTGCACCAGCGAATAGGCATGTGTTACACTTCAGCAAAAAGATGGGCGGTTCGAAGAATGAGCGACAACTCAGCACATACTGCACAGGGCGAAGCGATCCTGAAAAACGGTCAGAAGCTGATCATCCGCCGCCCCACTCCTGAAGACGCCCCCCAAATGGTGGCCTATCTCAACCGGGTCGGCGGCGAAAGCGACAACCTGCTCTTTGGAGAAAATGAGTTTCGCCTGAATGTGGAGCAGGAAGCCGACTACCTGCGGGCGATGGCCGCAGAACCCGCCTCCTGCATGCTCATCGCCTGCGCTGGCGATGAGATCATCAGCGTCGCCCAGATCTCCTCCCTGAAGCGCCCAAGGAACGCTCACAATGCAGAAATCGCCATCAACGTGGCAAAGAGCTGGTGGGGGCGCGGTGTGGGCACGGTGATGATGGAGCGGCTGATCGCCTTTGCCAGAGCCACCGGCACGGTCCGCAACATCACGCTGGGTGTGCGCTCCGGCAACGATGCGGCCATTGCGCTGTATGAAAAGATGGGGTTCCGGCGCGTGGGCACCCACCGGGATTACTTTTTTATCCATGGGCAGTATTACGATGAGCACTTGATGGATCTACAGATATGAATGGAAGAGCCGCCAAATGGCGGCTCTTGTCTTAATCCAGGTTACCACTTACCCGAGATGTCCTTCAGTGCGTCGCCGGAAATGCTGTCCGGCGAGTTCATGGCAATATCTCCCAGTGACACAAACCCCACCAGCTGGCCGTCGTTCACCACCGGCAGGCGGCGCACCTGTTTTTCCGCCATCAGGTTGGTGGCAGCGCTCAAATCCATATTGGGTGATCCACACACCACCGGCTGGCTCATCACCTGGCTCACCGGCATTGAATTCGGGTCCTTCCCTGCCGCCACGCCTCGGGTCACGATATCCCGGTCGGTCACAATGCCCACCATGTGGCCGTGGCTCACCACCGGCAGCGCACCGATGTTATGCTGGTGCATCGTTTTGGCCGCATCGGCTGTGGAACTGTCTGCTGCCACGGTCAGCACCTTATGGCTCATCACATCTTCAAGTTTCATTCATAGCACCTCTTTGTCGTTTGCCCATAGTTTCCGCCTTGTGAAGTGAATTATTCCGTGGGGCAATACTAAAAACAGTAAATTCATATTGCATACAAACTTCTGTTACACTTGATTGGTATCATACTGGAAAATCATTCGTCTTATATATCAGGAAGAGCAGACAAAGGGAGTGCTATATGAGCAAGTCTGGCGGGGCGGTAAAACTGGCCAAGGCAATCGGGATCCTGTTGATTGCATTGGGCGCAGTGTTGCTGCTCTATGTGCTCGTGTGGGCCACGGACACCGTGATCCATTGGTCCTTTGACATCGGCGTTTGTTTCCTGCTGGCTTGCGGCATCTTTTCCACGGCCTTCGGTGTGCTGCTGGCGAAGGGGCTGGCCTTGCCGTGGCTGTGCCGTCATAAGGTGGTGCGCGCGGTATTCTTGTCTGCGCTTTTCCTTTTCCTGTTCACCTTTGCGGCGGTGGAAAGCCTGGTGATCTATGGCGCGAGCCTTCACCAGTCAAACCAACCGGCCGATTATCTGCTGGTGCCCGGCGCATCGGTGGTGGACGGCCGGCCTTCGCTGATCCTCAAGCACAGGCTGGACGGCGCGATGTCATGGCTTCATGCCAACCCCGGCGCCACTGTGATCGTGTCCGGCGGCCAGGGCGCGGCGGAAACCACCACCGAAGCCTCGGTGATGAAGCAATACCTTGTGCAAAACGGGATTGAGGAAAACCGAATCATTGAGGAGAATCAATCAGCCAACACGATCGAAAATGTGGCCTTTTCCAAGAAGATGATGGATAAGCTTTCACCCGGCAGCAAATACACCGTGATGGTCGTTACTAGCGATTTCCACATGTTCCGGGCATTGCTGCTCGCCCGGGCGCAAGGCGTGGATGTCCGCGGCATCTCCGTGCCGGTGCATTGGAGCGTCATGCCGATCTGCTACAGCCGGGAGTATTTCTCCGTAATGAAACTGTTGCTGACGGGAATGCATGCAGAGTAGGCTCACCCCCGGCTTGCCAACTCCCTGATGCTCTGGTCAATTGAATCCTTTTCCTTCACAGAGGCAGATTTCATCACATACAGCCTCTCCAGCGCGTTGCCGATCTGTTGCCAGACTTCATGGATGCCATTCTGCGAATCGTGGATGCGAGATTGCACCGACCAATCGGCAAAAAAGCCGTCAAAGAAGAAATCAGCAAAGCGCAGGAACCCATCCACATTCACCGGTCCAAAACTGGGGTTCACGGCAACATCCGCAAGCTCGGTGTGGAAGCGGGTCAGCAGTAGCTGTAATTCCTCCGCACCATCCTGCGCTTCATCCAGCTTGGAGTGCTTGGCCATATCCGCCAGGAATCCCCCGCCAAGCATGTCCCAGGTGCCCCAATTTTCCGCGCTGTCCAGTTTCCCAAGCACAATCTTCGCCTGGCTCTGGGCGGCACAACCAGCCGAAATGGCCTCGTCCAGCTCCTTGATCTGGCGGACAATGGCACCGTGCCGTTGCTCCAGCGAGCAAAGCCGCTCGGCGTGGGCGGGGTCATCCCGCAACTGTTGCAGCAGGCTCGCGTAAACATGCTCATATTGCCCAGCCACGGAGGCATAGGAGCCCCGCTCACGGCGCAGCACATCCAGCTGCGCCTTGCAATCGTCCAACTGGCGCCCCGCCGCGTCATACTTGAGTTTTGCGGCAAAGGCTTCCTGCTGCTCCTGGCTCATTTTCTGATCAATCTTCCCCAGCAAGGAATACAGTAAGGACGTGACTGTGGTCTTTTCAAGCCTCTCCACGTCAGCATTCTCTTTTGCCAGGGCTTCACCCAGGGCAAGGACCCGCAAAGTAAGCTCCTGCTCTTTTTGCTGCAGGCTCTCAATCATTGCATCCACTTTTTTCTTGCGTTCCAGCTGCTCGGAAAGGCCAGCCAGCTCCGCGCGGAGTTCCTCAATCAACATGTGTTCCTCCGATTTCAACCGTGGCCCCCTCCTTGCAGCACGCCAGACTGAGCACATCCCACCGGTGCGAAAGGCCTTTCAGGCCCTCTTCCAACCGGTTGACAAAACTGATCTCGCTCTTGTCATACACCGCCATCACCGTGGGGCCCGCGCCACTCAGATAGACCGCCAACGCACCGGCCTCATCCGCGATGGCGTTTACTTCATCCCAGTTGGGGATCAGGCCCTTGCGGTAAGGCTGGTGCATCCTGTCCTGGCTGGCGGCCTTGAGTTCCTCCGCCAGCCCCTGCTGCAGCGCTGCGAACATCAGCACAGCCCGGCCCACATTGTGCACGGCGTCGGCTTTCGTATAGCTATCCGGCAGTGCCTGACGGGCTTTCTTGGTGGAAAGGTCGAAGCTGGGCACCATCGCCGCGAAAGCTAATCTTGCATCCGGCAGGGTACGGGCGCAGCGCACCCGGTCGCCATCAGCCACTGCGGCAGTCAGGCCGCCCAGCAAGCAAGGCGCCACATTGTCCGGGTGGCCCTCAATGGCCGCGGCAAGACGCAGCAGCTCCATGCTGTCCATCGGGCCGCCGAGCAGCGCATTGGCCGCAACAAGGCCGCCCACGATGGCTGCCGCGCTGCTGCCCAAGCCCCTGGAAAGGGGGATGTTGCTCACCTGCCGGATGAACAGGCCGGGGCACTTCTTCCCCACCGCATCATAAACACGTTTCATTGACTGATAGGTCAGGTTGGAGCCGTCTGATGGGATATACTGCGCTCCGTTGCCCTCTGTCACAATCACAAGCCGGTCGGTCTCATATGCCTCCACGCTGTTGGTGAGGTTAAGCGCAAGGCCCAGGCAGTCAAAGCCGGGGCCCAGGTTGGCAGACGAGGCAGGCACACGCACGCGTACATGATCCATCACATTACCGCCTTCAAATTTACAACCGGCAACAACTGCCGGAATAATGGTTCGTCTATGAGCCCCGTGCCCTCCGTGGTCACACTGGACGACGCGGCGGCAACACCATATCGGAATACTTCCTCAAGCGGCAACTCCTGATCGAGCGCCAGCAGCATGCCGGCCACCATTGAGTCGCCTGCACCCACCGTGCTGCGCACCGGCACATCCATGGCGGCAGCGCGGAAGGCTTGTTTCCCATCGGTGATATAGGCTCCTTCACCACCAAGCGAAACGGCCACAACAGTCACGCCAAGCCCGATCAACCTTTGCGCCTCAGCGTGGATATCCGCGATGGTTTCCAGGTTGCGGCCGCAGAGCAACTCCAGTTCATACCGATTGGGCTTGACCAAAAAAGGAACAGCCTTCAGACCCTCGGCAAGCCGCGCACCCTCGGCATCCAGCACCACGCGGCAGCCAGAGGCTTCCCTCTTCACTTCTTCGGTAATTCGGCGGTAGATGTCTGCCGGGCATCCGGGCGGGGTGCTGCCGGTGAGAACCAAAAAGGAGCACCGGGCAGCCCAGTTGATCGCGGAATTGATCAGGGATTCCACCAAAGTGTCATCCACTGTGGGGCCGCTTTCGTTGATTTCCGTGATGACGCCAGAGGAACGGTCCAACACCTTCAGATTTATGCGCACCACGCCAGGGCAGGCCACAAAGTCGCTCTGGCAACCGCCGGCCACTAGCCTGCCCAGCACAAGCCCGTTCCCCTGCCCCGGCATAAACCCCAGGCAAACCGAATCCATGCCGAGCTTCGCGCAGGCCAGCGCGATGTTCACGCCCTTACCGCTGCCATCCGCTCGTGTGCGGAGGATGCGGTTCATGCCGCCGGGTGTGAATTTCTCAACCTCAACCGTCCTGTCCACACAGGGATTGGCGCACAATGCGGCAATCATCCGATGGAAATCCTCCTGTTTCGCCAGCAGATTTTGTGTTGAAATCGCCGAACCTATCAAATGGCGCAGCCACAGGCCCAGCCTGTGGAATTGTGGATAAAATCTGTGGGTAGTTAAAATTCAGTTAACATTTTGATTCATGATTCGACTTACTGCGGGTTGTTTTGCATAATAACCGCCAAGATTCCTGTGGATAACTGAAAACCGTCCCCGGTTTCCCAATGCGCGCATCCATACGAAAAACTGGCATTCATGACCCGCTCAAAGGGTAAAACATCATGATGCGGCGCACAACGGCTGACCTGGCTTTTGGCCCCACATTCGCCGGCTGGGACGGTTGCTTGGCAACTGCCTCACGATTGGCCCTCTCGGCTTGGTTATCCGGCCGGACTTACTTCTAAACCGCGCCATGCTCGCCACCTGCACCGGGCGTCTGCCCGCTTGCGGTGGGTTACGTGGATCGTTTTGCCCGCGACTGGCATCGATTTTCAGCCACAGACCCGCGCGCGCCGCACTCAAAAGCATAACATACTCACATGGTGTTGTCAAAAATGGTGAGCGCTTATCCCGATATCTCACTTAGATATTCGGTCACCTTAAGCAGTGACTGCTGCACATTGTGACTGGAGGTATTGATTTCCTCAATGGAGCTGGCAGCAAACCGGCTGGTGCCCTCGGATTCCTTCACTGCCTCCTGTGAATCAAGCGCCAGTTTGCGGATCGCGTCAGCAACTACAGCAAATCCGCTGCCATGGCGGCCAGCACGGGCTGCTTCAATGGAGGCGTTCAGCGCCAGCAAGTTGGTCTGCATCGCGATGGAGTTAACCACATCGGCCATTCCCTGATAACCCGCGATTGCGACATCAATGTCTTTGACGGCTTGAAGCACATCATCATACAGGCGCTTGATCTCATTCACTTCCGTCGCCATCTGCTCAATGTTCAGCTCGTTCAGTTTTTTCTCCTGCAACAATGCCTGATGCTCGTTGCGCACCGTCAAGCGGTTTTTCTCAATACAATTCTCCGGCACGTTTTCACCGCGCGCGATCCGAATTGCCATTTCGTGGCAAGTTTCAAATCCGCAAGCGCTGCAGTTATGATGCCGCTCAACATCATTGGTTTTTCCAAGCGAAAGGAACGCCTCTTCCATGGCTCGGGCATCCACATCGCGCACCTGGATAGGGTGCAGCAGATAGGTCCTGGTGAAATCCTTCCAGTTCAGCCGTTTGTCAAAGCGGTCAAACAACTCGGTCATCATGGCTTTGTCGGCCTTGCTAGCCTGTGTCACAGTTTTGCGCTCCGCGTGCATTTTGCTGTGAATCTCAAATATTGAGGGGCTGTTGCCGCAACCGGTGCCCTTGTTGCAGCCTTCGGAGCAGTTGAGCACATCATACACTGCCGGAAGGTATTCAGTTGGCTCCTTGGCGTATTGATCCAGCGCCCTATAGACATGCTGCTGGCCTTCTCCGCGGTCCACGCGCAGGGTATTGCCCAAATAATGCTCCAGGTTTTCCTTGAGGCCGCCGGGCATCGGGAAGAGACGGCCTAAGGATGAATCAATGTGGTCAAACTCAAACGGCTCAGCCGTAAACCTGACACCGCGGCGATCTATGAAATCTTGAAGCGCCCGGAAGGTAATGTTATAGTCCACCATACCGGTGGCATCAAACTCGCTGCTTTTTGCAATGCAGGGTGAGAGCGCTGCGATTTTACCACCCACACCCATCACCTTCTTCATGAAGATCGCCGTGCAAAGCATCGGGCTGTGAATGGGAGAGAGGTTGCCTGCCAATTGGGGCTGATACTTGGTGATGTAGTTCACAATGGCCGGGCATGGCTGGGTGATGACAGGGCCCGGGTTGGTCTGCTCAATCATACGGATATGTGCCCAGGTGCAGATATCAGCGCCGAGGGAAACATCGAATACCGACCTAACACCAAGGCCCCTCAACCAGGAGAGCACGCCAGACAGGTCAGAGAAGTTGGTGCGGCTGGCAGGGGCTACAATCAGGCTGATCTCAACGCCATTTTCCAGATCATGAAAAAAGCGCTCGGTATCATCCAGATAATAACGCGCGCCATGCTGGCAAATGGAAATGCACGCACCGCAATGGATGCAACGGTCCGGATCCAGCTTCACACAGCAAGTGCCAGCAGCATGGTAGGCAAGGTTTGCGCCATCCACCGGGCAAACTCTGAGGCAGCGGTTGCAACCCTCGCACTTGGTTTCATCACATTGAATAATACTCTTCATACGCCACGTCCTTCCCAGAATAGATGCCCGATGGCCAGTGCAAGAAAACAGGCAGCAAAGATCGTTCTTACGAAGATTTCATGGAGTATTGGAGTGATTCTCAAATCATCACAGGTTGATTCTTGCTTGTGAAGCGCAACCACTTATAGTAAAATAATGTAAATACGGCAATGATCAGCCATAATGGAGGCTTCAAGCTTGCGTATCATCGCCGGAAAGCTCCGATCGAGGAATTTCGAAGCACCACCCGGTAGTTCCACCCGCCCCACCGGCGACAAGGCCCGGGGCGCGCTGTTCAACATCCTGCATGGCGTCATTGAAAATGCCAGGGTGCTTGATGGGTTTGCCGGAAGCGGGGCGCTTTCGTTCGAGGCGTTGAGCCGTGGTGCGGCGGAGGCTGTGCTGTTTGAGTATGACCGTGCAGCAGCGAAACTGCTCGAAGACAACGCCCGGTCATTGGGAGTGCTGCCTCAGGTGGAGATCCACCAAGCGGATTTCTTGACCGGGGTCAAGCAGCTCTCCGGCAGCATCTTCGATCTGGTGTTCTTGGATCCACCCTACGCATCCGGGCTGCTCACCAAGGCGATTGAGGGTTGCGCGGGGCTGCTCGCACCAGGCGGTGTGGTTGTGGCAGAACACAGCTCCACCGACACTCTGCCGGATACTGTGACGGGCCTGGCCAAGACAGGCACGCGATGCTATGGCGCATCAGCGTTTTCATTCTATAAAAGGCAGGAAGACCAATGAGTCTTTGGATTTATCCAGGCAGCTTTGACCCGGCCACCGTGGGCCACATCGACGTGGCGGAGCGGGCCAGCCGGCTGTGCGACAAGCTGGTGGTGGCTGTGCTAAATAACGCTGCGAAGAAAGCCACGTTCACCGTGGAAGACCGGGTCATGATGCTGAAAAAGGCGACAGCCCACCTGCCCAACGTGACTGTGGCAAGCTTCGGTGGCTTGCTGGCAGATTATGCCAAAGGCCTGGAAGCACACGCCATCGTGCGGGGGTTGAGAGCTCTATCCGATTTCGAGATGGAGTTTCAGATCGCCTCCATGAACCGCAAGCTGGCCCCCGGCATAGAAACGGTGTTTATCATGACTGCCATCGAGCACTCGTTCATCAGCTCCTCGATGGCAAAAGACGTGGGCAGCCACGGCGGCGAAATCTCCGACCTGATCCCACAGGCCAACCTGGAATTTGTCAAAAACGCGCTGAACCGGAGCCGCTGAACGCAAAGCCCGCAGCGCTTGATTTGGAGGACGGACAAATGAATATCATGGGATTGCTGGACTATTTGCAGGACGAGCTGGAGAAGGCATCCAACGTGCCGTTTTCCGCAAAGGCGATGGTGGACAGGGAGAAGTGCCTGAACATCGTGGGCGACATCCGGCAGAACATGCCACGGGAAATTATGGAAGCCCAGACGATCCAGAGTGAAAAGAACCAAATCCTCTACGATGCTGAGAAGGAAGCAGAGGCGATCATCGCCGATGCTGAGAGCAAAGCCCGCAAGCTGGTGGAGCAGGAGGAGATCACCCGCATGGCCGCCGTACGCGCCGAGGAGATCCTGACCGCCGCCCACTCCAGCGCCAGGGAAATCAAGAAGAGCGCCAACGAGTATGTGGAAGACATTCTGGCAGACCTGGAAAGCTATGTGTCCAGGAGCCTGGATATTGTCAAGCAGAACCGCGAGTCGATGCGCGGCCGCTGAAGAAGCTGAGCCCCACAAACACGAGCATGCCCCCGGCTGTATACACAGCCGAGGAAAGCAACGCCGATGCGAAGGTGAAACCGGGCACGGCAATGCTTCCCATACACAGCACTGTATCAAACGCAGGCAGTAATGCAAATACGCGGCAGGCGGCGAAGGCAATCGCCGCCTGCGCTGTTTTCATCAGAAGAAACCTGCCAAAGGGAAGGCCGATCTTGGCAAGGAAGAGCATCGACTGCGCCTGAATGCACAGGCCGCCAAAAGAGACGAGCATCGCCATTGCGGCGCAGCGGTTGGCCAGTGTGGCCTGCGCTGCGGCCACAGCGTTGCAACCATTGGTCATTTCGATCGCGCCTATGGCCAAGGGCGCCGCAAGCCCCTGCTCCAGGCCCAGCAGTTTCAACACAGGGGTAAGCACCGCTGCCACCGGCGCCAACAGGTTGTAGTGGCGCAGCAGCGCAGTGAGCACTGAGAACAAGACAATGTATCCCCCGACCGTCCACAGTGTGAGCACAGTCTTTTTGATTGCCTCACCGAAGGCCTCCATCACCGGCTTGCACTCCCCCGCCGTTGGCTGCCGGATAGTTCCGGCAGAGCGATTGCCCCTGATGGAAAACAATACGCCTGTCATCACGACAGCCACCACATGGCTGATGAAGATCAACCAACCTGCCGCCGGGTTTTGGAGCAACCCGGCGCCCACCGCTCCCAGCATAAACACCGGCCCGCAGGAGGAGGCCAGAAGCCCGGTGCGGGCAGCATCCTCCTTTGAGACCAGGCCTTGCTCATACAAATCCAGCGCAAGCCTTGCACCGGTGGGATATCCTGCCAACAGCCCGGCGGTGAGTGCAAACGCCGACTCGCCGGGGCAAGCAAAGAGCGGCCGCATCAGGCGGTTCAGCACCCTGCCCGCTGCTGAGGCTGCGCCGCTTTCAATAAACAATTGGGCGCACACCATAAACGGCAGCAGCGATGGCAGCACCACGGTTAGGAACAGCGAAAGCCCCTCCCTTGCGCTCGCGAGCGCCACCACCGGCTGCAGCGCCAGCCCAAGCATCAGAAGCGCCGTGGCGATTGCCAGCAGCCAGCCTTTCCAGTTCATGGCTTCCCCCGAAATAGTGATCTATCCATATATCATACTGCCATGGGCATCGGGAAATGCTTGTGCTGAATTCCGGGCATCTCTTATCAGGAAATGCATTTGTCCAATCTGGGTGACGATTGCTGAGTATGATATAATCTATCATTGGGTGAACCCACAGAGGTGCTGATATGCAAATCAATAAGCTTTCAGTTGAGATGGCCGAAGAGCTTTTAGAGGAAGCCTCCCGGATGAATCCGGGGCCTTGGGTGAAGCACTCGCAGTATGCAGGGCTGGCTGCGAGAAACATTGCACAATGCTGTCCAGAGCTTGATTCTGAAAAGGCACATGCGTTGGGAATGCTGCATGATATCGGGAGAAGGTTCGGCGTCACCGGCATGAGGCATAGCATCGATGGATATTATTTTTGCATGGAAAAGGGGCTACCTGATGCTGCGAAAATCAGCCTGACACATTCCTTTCCGGACAAAGACATCAAGGAAGCATTTGGAAAATGGGATTGCACTGATGATGAATATCGTTTTGTGGATGATTACGTCCGGACGATTGACTATGATGATTATGATCTATTAATTCAGCTGTGTGACACCCTGGCAATCGATACGGGATTCATATTGATGGAAAAGAGAATGGTTAACGTGGCTATGAGGCATGGGTTCCATGCAAATATCATACCCAAATGGAAAAGAACATTTGAGATCAAGGACTACTTCGATACGAAAGCCGGAAAGGCAATCTATGATATGTTGCCAGGAGTCATGGAGAATACATTTTCCTCGAGTCGCTAATGCCGAATCGATACGCAAGGAATACACAGCACGATGACAAAATTCCCAGAGAGTATCGACCCCTTTGACCGGGGCAGCGCCAACTTCTTTGTGCGTGTGGAGCACCTGGCCCGCTATGAGTTTGCAGCTGAGTTCATGCGCAAACGCCGGCTCGCAACGGCGCTGGACTGTGCCTGCGGCAGCGGTTACGGGGCGCTCTCTCTGGCGCGGCATGCTCAAACCGTGACCGCCATTGACCGCGACAGTTGCCTTTTGGCGCTGGGTTCGGAGCGTTGCAAAGAGGTCGGTATCACCAACGTGGGTTTTTGCCAGGCTGATCTGAATGGCGGCCTCCCCTTCCTGCCGGACAACTCCCTGGACTGCGCCGTGTGCTTTGAGACAATCGAGCATGTGCAGGATGACGGTCTGCTGCTCAGGGAACTGGCACGGGTGCTCCGTCGGGGCCGCTGGCTGCTGCTCTCCGCGCCGAAGGAAGGTTATGAACCGCAAGACAGCACCGGCAAGCCGGAAAATCCCTGGCACTTACGGCTCTATACGGCCGAGAACCTTTCAGCGCTGGCGGAGCGCTGCGGGTTCGCCGTGGAAAAGGCACTGGGCCAACCGCACACCAACGCAATGCGGGCGCAGTCGGAAAGCTGGCGGCGTGACACCGGGGCCACAACGGATGAGCTTAACTCGTACTTCGCGGAAACACCGGAGTCGTTGCGTTTCTTTTCCAGGCTGTGGGGTTGGCCCACAGGAGAGCTGCCTGATAAATCAAGTGTGTTGTTTCTGATCTGCCGGAAACGATAAATCGCAGTAAAAACATACAATTTGCGTCAAAACAGATGCTGCAGTAACCTCGGAATCGTTAAAAACACGCATTTTGAGTGAATATTTGTTGACAACAAAGCACAATATCAATATAATGGACTGCGTTGCCTTTTCGGAGGAAGAACATGCACCTGGATATTTCAAGAGCGCTGAAAGCCCCCGGCCAACCGATGCCGTTTGAGCTTACGGAGCAATTCGAACCCATCAATGTGGCTGGAGAAGAGCTGCGCTTCACAAAACCGGTCGTGGTGAGCGGTAAAGCCACCAATACCGGTGAGGATTTCGTTCTGACCGGCAGCATCCACGCTGAATACACCGCTACCTGCTGCCGTTGCCTGAAAGACGTGCCTTCCGAGCTCACGATTGACTTCAGCGAGGAATACGCCAAAGAGGCCGATGAGAACCATCCCGACCGCTACCTTTATCAGGGTGAAAAACTTGACTTAGAGCAGATGGTTGGAGACCTGATCTCGTTGAACGCACCGATGCGGCATCTGTGCAGCGAGGATTGCCTGGGATTGTGCCCGATGTGCGGAGTGGATCGCAATACAGTAAAGTGCGACTGCCCACAGCCCGGCTCCGAAGGCTTATGAAACTGATCAAGTAATTTGCAGCCACGCTGCGAGGAGGTGTTACCATGGCATTACCAAAGGGTAGACATTCCAAGGCCCGTTCCCGTTCGCGGCTGGCCAACTGGAAACTTGAGACCCCCCCGATCACCGAATGCCCCAGATGCAAGCAGGCGAAGCTCCCTCATCGCGTTTGCGGCAATTGCGGTTATTATGACGGGCGTCAGGCCGTCGTCACGGAGACGGCTGCCAAGAAGGCCGCCAAGTAAGGCGCGACCAACGGTTCAATCAAGGCTGCTCCGAGTGGGGCAGCCTTTTGATTTTCTACATGAGGTGCTTGATGTCTCCAAATCATGAATTGGCCTTTGGCAAAGAAGGTCTGAAACCAGAGCCCTTACTCTCCGGCATGGCCGGCCTGGACGGTAAAATCGTGATCCTTGCAGTGGTGTCTATCTTCGTCCATGCGTATGTCTGCGGTGCGGTGGCGCTGCTGGCTGTTGTATACGCACTGCTAAACCACAACCTCCGCATGCAAATCACCGCCACGCCGCATTTACGCTGGCTGGCATTGTTCGCGATCCTTGCCATCGCGGTGCCAGTGATCTACGGAAACTGGATTGGTCTGGCTGTGGGTGCAGGTATCCTCATCGTGCTGTTGTTTTATCTATATCTCCGTTGTGTGATGACCAAAGAGCTCTTTCACTCAGCGGTGGATGTTGCCTGTATCATCAGCCTGATCTACTTTTTGATTGCGTTGTTCCAAAGGGTATTGGGGCTGGCTCCCCGTTCACCCTCCACCTTTCAGAATGCAAACTATTACAGCTATGCACTGGAGTTGGTGCTGATGTTGGCATTCTATCGGCTGTCGTCTGCAAAAACAAAGGGTCACAAGGCTTTCCTGGTTGTTGTTGCAATAGCCACCATTGCAGCACTATTTATGGCGGACAGCCGTTCGGCGTGGCCAGCTATCTTCGGCGGCCTGTTTGTATTCTTTGTGATGCGCCGGAAAACCAAGAGCCTGCTTATACTCATTTCGATCTATGCCGTTGGGATCAAGCTTGCATTATCCTTTCCCGCCATCTTTCCAAGGCTGGACAGCATCGACATCGCCAAATTCATCCGCACCTCCATTTGGATGGAAGCGTTGGAGGGCATACGGCAGCACTGGTTGTTTGGCGTGGGAGCGATGGGCTATTTTCATCTGAGTGAGGTGCACAAGTATTACCACGCTCACAATCTGGTGCTGGAAGCTCTGATCAGTTTTGGTGTGACCGGCACGCTTTTTTTAGGTGCTTTCTTTTTTATGACTTTCCGTGATGGGTGGAGGCGATTTTGGGCGGCAAGGCAAAGCGCCATCACACCGCTCATTTTTGCGGTTGTGGCAGTCACCGCCATCCATGGGTTGACCGATGTGACGATCCTCTGGCCGCAGACTGGAATCTTGCTGGTGTTAATCCTGGCAGCACAGGGTATATCAAGGGTAAACTCACAACAGCAGGTCTCCCAATCAGCGTGAGAGACCTGCTGTTACTGAGCCAATTTATTAAAGTTGAGGAGAATTACGCCTCCTCCATCATCTTCTCCATCTTCTTCTTGATCCGCTGCAGCGCATTATCTACGCTCTTCACCTGCCGGCGCAGATCCACGGCGATCTGCTGATAGCTGCGATCCTGCAGGTAGGAAGAAAGCACTTCCCACTCCAGCTCGGAGAGAGACTCATTCATCTTCTGCTCCAGGTAGTTGCGCTTTTCACGGTCCAGCAGCAGTTCCTCCGGGGAGCAGGCTGACTCGGCGGATACCACGTCCATCAGCGTGCGCTCCGAATCCTCATCGTAGACCGGCTTGTTGAGGGATACATAGGAATTGAGCGGTATGTGTTTTTGCCGCGTGGCAGTCTTGATCGCGGTGATGATCTGCCGAGTGATGCAAAGATCTGCAAAAACATGGAAAGTCGCGGCACGATCGGGCCGGTAGTCGCGTACTGCTTTAAAAAAGCCGATCATCCCCTCCTGGATGATGTCTTCCCGATCGGCACCAACCAGGAAATAGGCCCGTGCCTTTGCCTTCACGAAATTTTTGTATCTGAAAAGCAGATAGTCCAGCGCCACATTGTCGCCGGACTGCACAAGCGTGACAATCTCCTCATCATTGGAAACTTCATAACGGGAAAACGTGCCATCCACCGCATATTCAGCCAAAACCCGTTCCATGCTCATTGGGCGGCGGCTCCTCATCTGAATTCACATATACACATGATTATAGAGAGAGCAGAAAGGCTCGTCAACAAATGCTTTGGCCGAATCCAGTCGGATTTGGTCTGATCCTTGGAAAGATGAAGTCTAGAAACGCTGCAACCAAATGCCCGCACTCCTGGGTGGCATTGTGCCGTATTCCATCCGTCCAGCCACCAGCGACGCCTCTGTGGGCAAATCCACAGGCAGCGGGGCGTATCCCCGGTTCACGATTGCCGTGATGGAACCGGCATCGGTTTTACGCGTGGCAGCAACGGCGTCATTCCCCATCGCGTCCACTCCAAACTCTTCTGAAGAAAACAGGTCTACATGATGTTTCCGCAGCAAACCCAATGTACGGTACCAGTTGAGCAGCTCGCTATCCTCCCGACCCCAGGGGTATCCCCTGCGGTTCAGTGGGTCCTCAAAGCCGGACAGGCCCGCTTCATCTCCATAATACAGGCAGGGCGAACCGGGCAGCATGTATTGCAGCGCCGAGGCAAGCATCAGCCCCTCCCTTCCCCGCCGGTATTCCGCTTCAGTCAGGCCCCGCGCTGCTTTTTCCTGCTTGTTGAGCGCAAATGCATCCGGCGCTGCCCCAAGCACATTGACCGTGCGGGCTGTGTCGTGGGTGCCCAACACGTTCATCATGCAGCGCCGTGCAGGCCCAGGCACATTGCGGTGGAGCGCCATGAGCGCGTCCGCCAGCCCGGGGGCGTTCAGCTCACCTTTGACAAATCGCAGGATGGCGTCGCGGGCCGGGTAGTTCATCACGCCGTCCAGCTCCAGCCCCTGCAGATAGCGCCGGCGCTCACCATAGCTCACCTTGGTGGTGGCATCTTCCCACACCTCACCGATGATCAGTCCGTCGGGCTTCACCGCCTTTACGGCTGCTCTCAGTCGCTGCAGGTATTCCGGCGGCAGCTCGTCGGCCACATCCAGGCGGTAACCTGACACCCCGGTGTCCAACCAGTGTCGAATTACACTACTCTCATCTTCCAGTGTGAACCTGAAATATCCGGGGTCCAGCTCATTAACCTGCGGCAGCGTCTTCACGCCCCACCAGCACTCATACTCGTCGGGCCAATGCCGGAAGTGGTACCAGGAGGCAAAAGGTGAATCAAGCGATTGCGCGGCACCTACGCTGTCATAATGGCCTTTGGTGTTGAAATAACGGCTGTCGCTGCCGGTGTGGCTGAACGCCACATCCAGGATCACCCGCATATCGCGCTCAACGGCGCTGCGGCAGAGCGACCGCAAATCCTCCTCATCGCCGGCAACCTGATCCACCTTGTGATAATCTCCGGTGTCATAGCGGTGATTGGAGGCGGCCTCAAAAAGCGGGCTGAGATAAAGCGTGGTCACACCCAGCGATTGCAGGTAATCGAGCTTTTCCTCAATGCCCTTCAGGTTGCCGCCGAAGAAGTCATAATTCTGCTCCAGAACCCCCTCGGCATACAGCTCCGGCTGTTCGTACCAATCCTCATGGTAGGAAAACGGTCTGCCTTGCTTCGGCGTGGGTGGTGGTCCGGCACGGTGGAACCGATCCACGAAGATGTGGTATGTCACGCCAGCTTCATACCAGCGCGGCGTTCCATAATCCTTATGGTAGACCGTGAGCTGCCAGGGGGTTTCCTTCCCGAAGGGAAGCCTGTCACCACAAACATCCTGTTCAAACCAATACCAGTAGAGGCCGGGTGGCAGATCGGCAAGCAGCGCCTCGTATTCGTCATGGTCCTCTTTCAAACCCAGCCATGCCATCGGGATTTGACGGGCCTCTCCGCCGTCAGGCATGAGGTGCAAATAATGCGAAAAAGCCGCCTGGCGGCGCAGCACGCCGATGCGGACGGCCAAAGAGGAGCCTTCCCGGAGGGAGGCTGTGGTTGGAGTGTATCGCAGGGCTTGGGGGGGGGGCGTCATGGGGGTATTGTACTATATTGGGATCAAGGGGGAAAGTGCAATTTGAATAGGGCTTTCTTCGGTGGCTTCACAGCCACCACACCCATGAGGGAGGAAAGTGTCAGTCCATCGGAGTTTTTATCTTTTCCATCTCCTTGATTGCCGCCAGCCGATCCTCGGCCTGCATCTTCAGCACCTGCGAACCCTGCCGGTTCGTCTTGGCCTTGAAGTAATAGTCCCTGGCGTTTCTCAGGTCTCCCTGTTTGATATACAGTTCCCCCATAATGACGCAAAGCTGCTGGTCCTGCTCTGGGGTGTTTCTCTCATTCATATACACATACAGATACTCATCCAGTGCTTTTTGCGCAGTTGCCAGCTCCATTGCCCCATCGCCACAATCCTGATAGACCCGGCTGAGTTTCAACCAAAGCTTTGCGGTGGCCAAGTGATGAGCCTGGAAGCATTTCGGTGCGCAGAGCAACGCCAGATAATAACCGGCGAATACGGAGAATGTGTCAAGCTCTATGCCAGTCTTGACAGCCACATCCGGCTGATAGGCCTGCAGCATGGGGCGTAAATCCGCCCGGACCATGTCAGGCGCGTCGAATTGCTCCACAAGGGCGCTAAAAAGACAATGGGGGCAGGTTACCACATCATAATATAGCGGCTCAACGCCCTGATAATGGATGCGCATATCGGGGTCGGTGCGCTCCACCACAAGCTTTGACCCCTTCACCTTTTTTGCTTTAAACTGGAAATGACACACCGGGCAGTCATATGCTTTCTCCAGCAGGTGCACAGCGTCGCTATTGTTGAGGGTGATTTGATAGCTACCGTGACCCTCCGGAAACAGGCTGGACGTTCCTGATAGCTTGTTGTAGGCATCCTCAGCAACAGGTTCAACGGCTGCCGATGCCGGTTGGGACGCTGGCACTGCTGCTGGCATGGTTGGAGACGGCGCTGCCGCCTTGGGTGGCTGCGCTTTGGTAACGGTGTGCCTGGATTGAGCCTGTTTGCTGCCATCCTGGTGCCTGGCACACAGCAGCTTCATCAGTTCAAATGTCAATTCCGGCTCTTCCTGGATGAATTGCACCACACTGTTGCGATCCAGTATGAGCGTGAACACGTCAGTCACGGCTACCACCACGGACAGCTGCGGAGCGCCCAGGAAGAGTGCGTCCTCCCCAAAAACATCGCCGGCTCCCAATGTGGCAATCACCGATTGGGATGGTGCTTCATGTGAAGAGACAGCAGCCTCCCCCTTCAGGATAACAATCATCTCACTGCTGCCGCTCCGGGCCATCACGGTGCCGGCAGGATATTTCCGCACTCGCTTGAAGTTTTTGATGACAGACAGGTTCAACAAGGAGCATACCTCTTATCAAAAGTCAATCTTATGACAGTATATCATAAGTTTGAAAAAAGATTACAGAATCTTCCCCAAATTCCAGATATTCTGCGCATATTCCTGCACACTGCGGTCTGCTGCAAACACGCCGGACCCTGAAATATTCATCAACGCCTTCTTTGCCCATCCCTGGCGGTCTGCATAAGCAGCGGTGGCTCTGCCCTGCGCCTCCAGATAACTGTCAAAGTCCGCCAGCAGCAGGTAGGTGTCGTGGGTCAGAAGTGACAACGAGATGTCATTGAAACGCTCCCCCGCCAGCCCCGCGCCCAATGCGTCCAACGCGCTCTTGAGCCGGTCACTGCGCTGGTAATACGCGCTGGGGGTGTAGCAGAATTTCCAGAGAGCCTCCACCTCGTGAGCTTTCAAGCCAAACAAGAACATGTTGTCATCGCCCACCTGCTCGTGGATCTCCACATTGGCGCCATCCAGCGTGCCGATCGTCAGCGCGCCGTTCATCATGAACTTCATGTTACCGGTGCCGCTGGCTTCCTTGCCGGCGGTGGAAATCTGCTCGCTCAAGTCAGCTGCCGGGATGATCTTCTCCGCCAGCGTGACGCGATAATCCTCCAGGAACACCACCTTGAGCCGGTCCCGCACGCGGCTATCGCGGTTCACAGCATCGGCCAGGCGGCAGATCAGGTGAATGATGCGCTTGGCCGTGGCATAGCCCGGTGAGGCCTTGGCCGCAAACAGGAACGTGCGCGGATGGATGTTGGCGCTGGGGTTCTCCAGCAACTCGTTATATAGGCTCAGGATATGCAGCACATTAAGCAACTGCCGTTTGTATTCGTGGAGCCGTTTGGCCTGCACGTCAAAGATACTGTCGGGATCCACGGTGATGTTTTGGGTCTGCTTGATATAGTCAGCCAGCTTGACCTTGTTCTCCCGCTTGATGGCGTTCAAGCGGTCCAGCACAGCGCTATCTCCCTCATAACGCCGCAGGTTGGAAAGAGCTGACGCATCAGATTTGAAGGCAGGGCCGCAAAGCTCCTCAACTAGAGCAGACAAGCCCGGGTTGGCCTGGCAGAGCCACCGCCGGTGGGCAATGCCGTTGGTCACGTTCAGGAACTTGCCGGGATCCAGCTTGTAGAAGCTGTTGAACAGGTCGTCTTTCAGGATCTGGCTGTGCAACGCCGACACGCCGTTGACATGGGAGCTTGCTATCACGCTCAAATTAGCCATGTGCAGCACGCCATCGCGCACGATCGCCATGTGGGAAACGGCCTCCATGTCGCCGGTACGGGCGAACAGCTCGCGGCAGGCCCGCTCGTTGATTTCCTTCACGATGCCCAGAATTCGGGGCATGTGCATCTGCACCAGCGTTTCCGGCCACTGCTCCAGCGCCTCCGGCAGCACCGTGTGGTTGGTGTAGGAAACGGTGTGGGTCACAATTTCCCACGCCCGCTCCCAGGAGTAGCCATGGTCATCCATCAGGATGCGCATGAGCTCCGGCACCACCAGCGCCGGGTGGGTGTCGTTGAGCTGTATGGCCTTTTTCTCGTGCAGGTTGTCCAGCGTCTTGTAATGCTTCAGATGGCTGCGCACAATACGTTGCACCGAAGCTGACACCAGAAAGTACTGCTGCTTCAACCGCAGCGATTTGCCCTCGAAATGGTTGTCATCCGGATAAAGCACCTTGGAAATAATCTCCGCTAATGCGTTCTGTTCGATGGCTTGCATGTATTTGCCGGAGGAAAACAGCTGCATATCCAGTGATACGGGGCTTTTGGCGCTCCACAGCCACAGCTCGTTCACCACGCTGCCATCCCCATAGCCTGCAATCGGAAATTCATAGGGAACCGCCAGCACTGTGAAATAGTTCTCATGCCGCACCTTCAACGATCCGGTGCTCCAATCCTCCGCCACGTTGCCGCCGAAGCGGACCTCCACCGTTTCGTCAAGTCGTGGCACCATCCAGGGCTCGCCGCTTTCCAGCCACTCATCGGGCAGCTCGGTCTGATAACCATCCACGATCTTTTGGCGGAACACACCAAAGTCATAACGGATCGAGTGGCCGATGGCCGGGTAGCCGGAGCTGGAGAGGGCGTCCATATAGCAGGCTGCCAGCCGCCCAAGGCCGCCGTTGCCCAAGCCAGGATCGTTCTCCAGCTCATACAGGCCATCTAGCGATTTGCCCGACTCCTCCAGTGCCTTTTCAAACACATCTGTCAGCTCCAGGTTGAACAGCGTGTTGCGCATCATGCGGCCCAGTAGGAACTCCATCGAGAGGTAATAAACCTGCCTTGCCTGCTGCTCATTCACGCTCTTCTTAAATGCTGAGCGCCTCTGCATCGCGATATCCCGCAGCGTGGAAGAAACGGCAACATAGAGCTGCTCATCGGTGGCCTCCTCCAGCCGCGCATTAAAGTAACGCATCATCTTTGAAGCCAGCAATTCCCTGGCTTCCCGCACGTGTAATCCGTGTTTCATCCACTCACCTGTTTCGTCTGATCATTGGGGGTTGCCCCCATGGCATCCTCATATACCCTCAAATATTGTCCGGCGGAGCTGGCCCATGAAAAGTCGCTCTCCATCGCCCGTTCAAAAAGCGTGTGCCACAATGGGCGGTTGGAATAGAATGACAGTGCCCGCCGGATTGTGTAGAGCATATCGGTGCTGCTGTATGGCGCAAACGTAAAGCCATTTCCGGCGGCTCCATCGTCGGAGACACTCTTTATGGAGTCTGCCAGGCCGCCGGTCTCCCGCACAATGGGCAGCGCGCCATACCGAAGGGCGATCATCTGCGCCAGGCCGCAAGGCTCGCTTCTGGACGGCATCAAAAAAAGATCGCTGGCCGCGTAGATCTTTCGGGAAAGGTCATTGGAAAACACGATGCTGGCGCTCACCTTCCCAGGGTGTTTGCACGCAAGGTCGGTGAACATCTGTTCATACCGCCAGTCGCCGGTGCCAAGCACCACAAGCTGGATGTTCTCGTTCAGGATGCCCTCCATCGCGCCGGCAATCAGGTCGATGCCCTTGTGGCCGGTCAGGCGGGAGATGATGCCGATCATCGGCACATCCGGATCATTGGTAAGGCCCAGCATCTTTTGCAGCTGCACCTTGTTGCGCACCTTGCCCTCCGGCTGGTCTTTTGTGTAATTCGCAAAGAGCGATCGGTCTGTTTCGGGATTGTAGGCGGTCACATCAATGCCGTTGAGAATGCCGCTCAACTTACCGCTGTACGCATTCAGGATGCCATGCAGCCCTTGGGCGAATTCCGGTGACATGATCTCCCGGCTGTAGGTGGGGCTAACCGTAGTGACGCGGTCTGCCGTCACAATAGCGCCCTTCATCAGGTTCAACGCACCGTCATATTGCAACAGGTGTTCATATTCACTGGGTATGCCAAACACATCGCCCAGCATCATGCCATCGTATTTGCCCTGGTATTCAATATTGTGGATTGTATACACAGTTTTGATAGCGCTCAGTTTCGGGTCATGCCGCTTGGCAATATCCAGATAGACGGGCACAAGACCAGTCTGCCAATCGTTGCAATGGATCACATCGGGGGTAAAGCCCACATGGCCCGGCAACTCCAGAATGGCGCGGCTGAAGAAGGCAAAACGCTCTCCGTCGTCAAACTCACCGTAGGCCATTGGGCGCTTGAAGTAATACTCATTGTCAAGGAAGTAATGGATCACACCGTTATGTGCAAGCTCATACACGCCGCAATACTGGCTGCGCCAGGACAGCTGCACCTGAAAGGAAGTGACCAGCCTCATCCTGTCGCGATACTCCTCCCCAATGCCTTGGTATAGCGGCATCACAGCGCGCACATCAACACCTAGCCCTGCCAGCGCGGCAGGCAGGCTGCCAGCCACCTCGGCCAGGCCACCTGTGCGGAAAAAAGGGGCAATCTCACTGGCGGCAAACAAAAGATTCATGGCGCACCTCCTATGTGCGGTTTTATCTATCATATACCCGCACTGACAATTTGTGATGTGCCCGCCGTCACATTCTCAGGATACCATAAATGGCTCCACCCGCTACGGACAAAGCAAACAGCGGCTGGTGCCATTGTGTCGGTTTTGTATAAAGCTAAACGATAACGCCCTTCTCGATCATGACCGGGTGCGATTCATAGCCCATCAGCATCCGGCCCTCGCGGATCACGGAGTCTTTATCCACAATGGCGTAGTTCAGCCGCACGTCGCGTTGCACGATGCTGCCTTGCATGATGATGGAGTTGCTCACCTTGGCGCCTTGCTCCACATGAACCCCGCGGAAGAGGATGCTGTTTTCCACTTCGCCCTCAATCACGCACCCATCGGCCATCAACGAGTTTCTCACCACCGCCGAGTCGGTATACAGCGTGGGCACTTCGTCACGCACTTTGGTGTAAATCGGCCTCTGATCTGTGAAAAGGTCCTCACGAACCTCCGGATCCAAAAGCTCCATGCTGGCGCGAAAGTAGGATCGCACTGAATCCACCTTGATGGCATAACCTTCATGTTTCCAGCCATAGATGCGGTAATCTCCCACCCGGCGCTGGATCACATCTTTAAAGAGGCTGAAATTGTTACGGGCGGCAGCCTCCGCCACCAGCGTTTCCAAAAAGGATTTCTCCATCACGAAGATGCCCATGTCTACATTTGCCTGCCCATTCATCGCCGGGCGATAGAGCATATCCAGGATCCTGCCATCGTCAGCTACATCATAAATCACATTGTGGCGGGAATCTGAGGCTGTGATTTCGGTGTTGCGATACACACAGGTAATGTCAGCACCGATTGCCACATGCCGGTCCACAACTTTCTCCAGGTCAATGTTACAAATGCTTTCGCAGCCGGTCAGAATAGCGAACCGATTCTTACTGCGTCGGATGTAGGTATACACCGATGACAATGCCTCCAGCCACCCGCGGAAGGCCACAGGGCTGGATGCCGTTGGCGTGTTGCGGGCAAAGGGCGGCAGGATGAAAAGCCCATCTCGCTTGCGGCTCAGATCCCACTCCTTGCCGGAGCCTAAATGGTCCAGCAGGGACTGGTAGTTGCTCTGGGTGATGATACCCACATTTGAGATGCCTGAGTTCACCAGATTGGACAGCACAAAATCGATAATGCGATAGCGGCCGCCGAATGGCACCGAGGCAATCGCCCGCTTTTCTGTGAGCTCCTTCAGGTTGTCCTCAATGCCATAGGAGAATACAATTCCCATCGCGTTCATCATGGCCCTCCTAAGCTTCCTGAGCCCGAGGCTCGATATCAGCTTCTACCATTTGGGCTGCCTTTACAATTGCGCCTCTCCCCACATTGAGGCCACTGCCCACCAGGGCAATGCCTCCAGAACTGTCAGCACCTCCCACATGTGCTCCAGCGCCGATCACGGCTCCCTCGCCCACAATCGCATACTCTACCACAGCGCCCTCCTCTATCTCGGCATCCGGCATGATGATCGAGTGCCGCACAACAGCTCCGGCATTCACGCTCACACCGTGAAAGATGATCGAATCCTCCACGGTGCCGCAGACGAAACTGCCCTCAGTGAGCATGGACCGCCGAACCGAAGAAAATGGCGAGGCGTAATGGGGCGGCTTGACCGGGTTGCGGGAGTAGACCCGCCAGTCCTTGTCGTGCAGATTTAACAGGTTAGGCTTCAGTAGGTCCATATTGGCCTCCCAGAGGCTTTCCACGGTGCCCACATCCTTCCAGTAGCCGCTGAAGCCGTAGGCGAACATTTTCTTTCCTTGTCTCAGCATCGCAGGAATGATGTTTTTCCCAAAGTCGTTGCTGGATGCCTTGTCCGCCTCATCAGCGATCAGATATTCCCGCAGCGTGGGCCAATGGAACACATAAACGCCCATCGAGGCCATATTGTTTTTAGGGGCTTTGGGTTTTTCCTCAAATTCATAGACTGAACCATCGGCGTTCAGGTTCATGATGCCAAACCTGCTGGCTTCCTCAATGGGCACCTCGATCACAGCAATGGTGCAGTCGGCTTGTTTCTCGGTATGGTATTCTATCATTCGGGAGTAATCCATCTTGTAGATATGGTCGCCGGACAGCACCAGCACCAACTCCGGGTCAAAGCTTTCAATAAAGTGCATATTCTGGTAAATAGCGTTCGCGGTGCCCTTATACCATTCGCCGGCCTTGCCGCGGATAAAGGGCGGCAGGATGCTCACACCTCCATGCAGACGGTCCAGATCCCATGGCTGGCCGTTACCAATGTAATTATTGAGAACCAGTGGCTGATATTGTGTGAGCACACCCACGGTATCAATGCCCGAATTGATGCAATTGGACAGTGTGAAATCAATAATGCGATATTTGCCACCGAATGGCACTGCTGGCTTGGCCAGATCCTTTGTGAGCACTCCCAGCCTGGAGCCCTGCCCTCCGGCCAGCAGCATGGCGATGCAGTCCTTTTTCAATTGCATGGCACCTCCTTCTCAATGTCAATTGTCAATTTCATAAACACCGCAGCAAGCGGCGGAACGGTCATCACGAATGATTGTTGATAGCCGTGCATCGGCACATTTGTGGAATTAGCCGGGCTGTTTGCATGACCCCAGCCGCCGTAATCCTGAGCATCGCTGTTGAGCACCTCATGATAGACACCTGGCTTTGGCACACCAATGCGATATTTCTCGCGAACAACCGGCGCAAAGTTGCACACAACAATCACTTCACTGCCATCACGGGCAATCCGGCGGAAGGCAATGATGTTCTGCGCCGCATCGTCATGGGCGATCCAGGAGAATCCATCCTGGCAGGTATCCAGTTGCCAGAGAGCCTGATCCTGAAGATAAAAACGGTTGAGATCGCGAACAAACCGGGAAAGCTCCATATGGCGGGGATACTCCAGCAAATGCCAGTCCAACGCCTTTTTATAGTCCCACTCGATGAATTGCCCAAACTCAGCGCCCATAAACAAAAGTTTTTTGCCGGGATGGGCCATCATAAACGCCAGAAAGACCCGTGTGTTGGCAAATTTCTCGTCATAGCTGCCGGGCATCTTGTTCAGAAGCGAGCGTTTACCATGGACCACTTCATCATGGGAGATCGGCAGCACAAAGTTCTCGCTGAAGGCGTAGAAGAATGAGAAGGTGATGTTTCTGTGCCTTGCGGCCCGCATCACAGGATCGGTCACCATGTATTGCAGCATATCATTCATCCAGCCCATGTTCCACTTGAAGTTGAAGCCCAAGCCTCCATCCTGCGGCGGTTTGGTGACCAGTGGCCAGGATGTGCTCTCCTCAGCGATCATCATAATGCCCGGATAAGCAGAGAGCACGGCACTGTTCATCCGGCGGATCAGTTCCACTGCCTCCAGGTTTTCACGGCCACCTTTTTGGTTGGGCCGCCATTGGCCCGGTTTCCTGCCATAATCCAGATAGAGCATGCTCGCAACTGCATCCACCCGCAGGCCGTCGATGTGGTATTGTTCCACCCAAAAGCAGGCGCTGGAGATGAGGAAACTCATCACCTCGCACCGCCCGAAGTCAAACACCATCGTACCCCAATCGGGCTGCTCACGTTTGGCTGGGTCGGAATACTCGTAGCAGCTTTCGCCATCAAACTCATATAGGCCATGGGCATCCTTGGGGAAATGGGCCGGCACAATATCCAGAATCACACCAATGCCCGCGCAGTGGCACTCATCCACAAAGCGCATGAAATCCTTCGGTGTGCCGTATCGAGATGTAGGCGCGAAATAGCCGGTAGCCTGATACCCCCAGGAGCCATCGAAGGGATGCTCATTGGCCGGCATCAACTCCACATGGGTATAACCCATATCCTTCACATAGGGAATGAGCTCTTCGGCCAGTTTGGCATAACTGAAGGGCTTACCATCCGGATAGGTCTTCCAACTGCCCGCGTGTAGCTCATAGATATTGATGGGCTTTTCAAATGGATTGGCGCACGCCTTTTCAGCCTGCCATTCCCCATCGCCCCATTCATATCCATCCAGACGATAGGCCTTGGAAGCCGTGCCGGGTCTGGTCTCCGCATGGAACCCATAGGGGTCTGCCTTGAGCCGTCGATCACCCTTTACGGTAGTTACGCAGAATTTGTAACCATCAAACTCACGAATACCAGGCACGCAGCCACGCCATAAGCCAGCACCGGTTAATCGCTCCAAGGGATTTGCCAGTGGATCCCAATTGTTGAAATCACCTACCACAGACACAGCCACTGCATGGGGCGCCCAAGTGCTAAACACCGCCCCATCCTCGCTCTGCTCATCATCCAGAAGATGGCACCCCAACAGATCGTAGGCCCGGTTGTTGCTGCCTTCGTGAAACAGGTAAATGGGCAGATCCAGATCCGGCACACGGTTCACCCAGTTCCCTCCGGTTGTGATGATTTATGGTGGTCATTTGTTGGCTTATTGTACCATATACATTCACTTGTAGCCAGTTGCACTGCGTGTTGAACAGATAAATCTCAGATTATGAAAACACCCCGTCCCATGATGGAACGGGGTGTTGATATAAGTGTCAGTTTTCATTCACCGTGATGCGATAGGTAATGGGCACAAACCGGTTATCCTGCGAATAGATGTAGACCATCAGCAACTCAGAGCTCTTGTCAGACTGTATGAACTGCCCCTCCACCACATCTGTGAGCTCCTTGCTCTCGTTGGACTTGGTGTTGTATTGATACAGCTTCAGGATGAAACGGTCGCCGTTGGCCGAATCGTAATCATACTGATAAAGCAGGTAATACAGCGTCGAGCCATCGCTGGACCATACCACTGAAGACACATCCTTGCCCTTGATGATGGACTTGTCCAAGTTGCTGCGGATGCTGTAAATCCGAATCTCCTTGTCATCTTTGGTGATCGCCATGGCGCCAGCTTTGGCATTCAGCTCAAAATAATCGCCGCTACAAACCCGTTTGATTTGCCTGGACGCCACGTCAAAGGAGAAAATGCCGCTCTTTGTGGCATCATCCTGGTTGGACTGGGAGTAATACAGCTTATTCTCATAAAAGCCCATTGATCCATCTGTGAAGGCATTTTCCACCAGTGTTTCCACCACTGGGCCGCTGTCTGTGGGGGTATAGCTCATCAGCTGCAACGTGTTGCCCTCGCCGGTAATGGCGTATATCGTGTTGGCCTTGTCGCCGGTACCCCAGGTGAAATTGGCAGTATCTGCGCCGAAGCCAGCCTCAGACGCAGTCGCTACCTGCTTGGAGCTGTTCTGGAAGTCATAGATGCAGAGCAGACGGCTTTCATCGTTGCCGACCAAAAATGCCAGGTATCTGCCATCGCCGGAAAACTCCGCCTTGGTAATGCTGGAATAGTCGAATTCTGTCAGCAGCGTGGGTGTATTGGTAGCCAAATCGTTGATGTATATCTTTTCATAACTGGTATAGCCGCTACCGTCCGTATTGCCCATAAAGAAAGGCTTGACAAACACATAGGCCATGCCATCGGGCCGCCAGCATAGCAGCTTGCCGTTAGTGATCAGCACAGGCGCAGCCTTCTCCTGGCCATCTTGTCGGGTGACCGTGGCATTCTCATAAGCCGTCAGCGCACCTTTTTCGTCATAATCCGGAAGCTCACCGCTCTTCACGGGCTTGACAATAATCTCCTTGCCAGGCAGTTTGGGCAGCAGAGAGGATTTCTTTTGTTCCATGAAAGCGTTGGCTTCCGCTTCAGTGCCAAATGGCCTGGAAATTAGTGTGACATTGACTTTATCATTGCAGCGGGTGGGATATAGCCCCTCCTCGTCGGTCACGATACCATCGGTGTATTCGTCAAAAGCATTCACCATTACATAATAGCTGGTCTTGACTTCCTCCGGTAAAGCCCTGATGGAGAGAACAAGGAAATTGTCTTTCTCCTCAACCTTATAAACAACATCGGACTTCAGGTTGATATAGAGCCGGGTGAGCATGGTTTCGGTATCGTTCACAGGCGTCTGATCAAAAATGCTTTGAATCGGTGTATCCTTCAGTTCGTCATCGTAAACCTTGTAATCCCAGAACGCAAGCCCATTGATGTTGATTACCAGACGGTCAACTCCGGGGATCCACTGTGTTGTGTATCTCGGCACGCCGTTGGTGGGCTTTTCCACCATATCACGCAGCAGGCTGCCTTCTTTGAATTCCATCTGGATCACAGTATCTGTGGCCTGTTTGGTCACCTTGATGTCTCTAAGGTTGATGTATTGCATGTCTTTTCCGCCGCTAACCGACTGATCAACGGAAAAATAGCCAGGCACACTGGATTGCGGAAGCACTGACGCAGTGCCATCAGGCACGTTTGCAACCGGAGCTTTCGTGCCACCACCGCAGCCAGTCAGTGCAAGCAACACCAGAATTACCATCGCCAATATAAATAAATGTCTCATTTTCCGCATTCAGGCACCTCTTTTCCATTAGCCACAGATTCTGGCTGAGATTTTGTTAGCTTCAGAGTAAATCTTTCCCAGGTCCATACCGACAATTTGATAATCCTCCATCAGGATCTTGCCCTTCACCATCGTCATGGAAACGTCATGTGATGACGCGGAATACACCAGGTTGGCGACCGGGTCGATCATCGGATGCATGGAAGGCGATCTGCCACTGACTATAATTATATCCGCATCTTTACCAACTTCAAGGCTGCCAGCGATGGAATCAATTCCCAAAGCCCTTGCGCCGCCGATTGTGGCCATGCGGAGTGAATCCCGGGCAGGCAATGCGGCCGGGTCGCCTTCGCGCAGCTTGGCGCATAAGGCGCAAAGGCGCGCCTCCTCCAGCATATCAAGGTTGTTGTTGCTGGAAGCACCATCGGTGCCCAATGCTACATTCACACCGGCCCTGAGCATCGCATCTACCGGCGCGATGCCACTGGCCAGTTTCATGTTGCTGCCGGGGTTGCTGGCGGCGCTGACGCCATTGCGGCGCAGAATCTCAATATCCTCCGCGTCCACAGTGACGCAGTGAGCTGCCACTGTGGGCAGGCTGAACACATCAAGGCTTTCCAGCCATTTGACGGGGCTAACGCCATAGCGCCCCATGCACGCATCTGTTTCTGCTTTCGTCTCCTGCACATGGATGTGAATACCGCAACCAAGCTTGTGGGCTGATTCCACCACCCGCCGGATTGTTGCCTCGTTGTTGGTGTATTCGGCGTGGGGGGCAATCATCACGGTGATACGGCCATCCGCCGAACCATGAAAGTCGCGGTGCAGCGCTTCGTTCTCTGCCAGAGCCTTGTCAAATGTGGGAGCAAGGCCGATCAAGCCCCGGCTCAACACCGCCCGCATGCCTGTTTCCTGCACGGCGCGGGCTGTTTCCTCCATGAAGAAATACATATCGAGGAACGAAGTGGTGCCGGTGCGGATCATTTCCGCCAAGCCCAGCATCGAACCCCAGAAGCAATCACCTGTTATAAGCTTGTCTTCCGCAGGCCAGACCTTTTTCTCCAACCAATCCTGCAGGTTGAGGTCGCTGCCATAGCCTCGCAATAGCGTCATGGCAAGGTGGGTGTGGGCATTCACGAATCCAGGCATCACAATGGAGCCGGACGCATCCAGAACGCGGTCTGCAGAAAATGCCTGGGGCAGCCCAGTCTCCTCGCCCACATAAGTGATCTGCCCGCCGCTCACAGCCACCGCGCCCCGCTGATATGTGGTGTCCGCCCCATCCATGGTGAGAACAAGACCGTTGCGGATCAGCGTGTTCAAATGATCAGCCCTCTTCTCCCAAGTATTCCTTTTGCGCCTCATCCAGATCATCGATCCGTACACCGGACGATGCCAGGCGCACCAGCGCCACCTGCCGATCCACTGCCCTGGGCACGGAGTATACACGGTTTTGCAGGACTTGATGGTTTTTCGCTACGTATTCAGCGGATAATGCCTGCACGGCGAAACTCATATCCATGATCTCCACCGGGTGACCATCGCCTGCGGCCAGGTTGACAAGCCGACCCTCCCCGAGCAGGCAGAGCGTACGCCCGTCGGGCAGTACAAAGCCCTGCACGTTTTTGCGGGGCTCCGTCACTTCCACGGCCAAGCCGCTCAGGTCCACCTTGTTGATTTCCACGTCGAAATGGCCAGCGTTGGCAAGCAGCGCGCCATCCTTCATCCGGAGCATGTGTTCGCGGCGGATGATATCGCGGCAACCGGACACAGTCACAAAGATATCTCCCTGTTCGGCAGCCTCAATCATCGGCATCACGCGGAAGCCGTCCATCATCGCCTCCAGCGCCTTCACCGGATCCACCTCGGTGACCACCACATCGGCACCCAGGCCCTTGGCCCTGGCAGCCACACCTCGGCCGCACCAGCCGTAACCAGCCACCACGACGGTCTTGCCTGCTACCAGCAGGTTGGTCGTGCGCATGATACCGTCCCACACCGACTGACCGGTGCCGTAGCGGTTGTCAAACAGGTGCTTGCAGTCGGCATCATTTACGGCGATCATCGGGAAACGCAGCAACCCATCAGCTTCCAGCCGCCTCAACCGCCGCACGCCGGTGGTGGTTTCTTCGCAGCCGCCGAACACATCGCCAATCAGCTCACCCCGCGGCCCGTGCAGCAACTCGCAAAGGTCACCGCCGTCGTCGATGACGATGTTGGGGCCGATGTCCAGTGTGCGGTTCAGGTGATGATTGTATTCCTCCGGCGTGGCGCCGTGCCAGGCAAAGACAGGGAACCCCATCTCCGCCAGCGCCGCCGCCACAGCATCCTGTGTGGAAAGGGGGTTGCAGCCGGTTACGGCCACATCAGCCCCGGCTTCCCTGAGAGCAATGGCCAGGTTGGCGGTCTTTGCTTCCAGATGGATGGAGAGGGAAACCTTGACACCCTTCAAGGGCAGCTCCTCGCGAAACCGCGCGCGGATGCCTGCCAACGCGGGCATATAGGCTGCCGCCCAGTTGATACGGCGGTGACCCTCCGGGGCCAGGGAAATGTCTCTGATCTCGTAATTATTCATTGTTCACCTGTGCTATAAGGATTCGATATCCTGTATGTTTACATGCTTGTTTTGTTATTATAACACTAAATGCGGGTGAATATATGAAGAAATGGTAAATATGGCAAAAGAATTCCAGCTTACATTAATAGGAAAAGTACAATCCGTCAGCAATAGCGAACCCATCAGCGAACGACCTCATACACCAATGGCGGCGCTTGCACCGGTTTATTCCCAATGATAACCGCCGCTTCAAAAACCTCCATGGCATCCCTTCCCCGCCGCTCATCGTTGTAATAAAACCTCGCCAACGGCTCCCCCGCCTTCACCGGGTCACCCAGTTCCTTCTGCATCACATAGCCCACTGCTGGGTCGATCACATCGTCCTTCTTCTCCCGGCCAGCGCCCAAGAGCTGCGCCGAGCGGCCCATCTCCTGCACATCCATTGCCATGATCCAGCCATCGCGGGCCGCTACAGCATTTCGCACATATACAGTTCGGTATAGAGAGGACGGGTTATCCAATGCGGCAGGATCACCGCCCAACTCGCCAACCATCGCCTTGAACCGCTGGAGCCCTTCACCGCTGGAGATGGCCCCGCGCATCATCGAAACACCCTGTTCATAGCTTGTAGCAGTGCCACCAAGCACAAGCATTTCCGCACCCAGTTCCACAGAAAGGCAGCACAGTCGGCCATCGCCATGGAGGCCAGACAGGATTTCCACCGCCTCAGCAACCTCCAGGCCATTTCCTACAGCCCGGCCCAGCGGCTGGTTCATGTCGGTGAGGTATGCTACCGTCTGCCGCCCTGCTGCGTGGCCCAGGTCCACCATCGCTTGCGCCAGAGCATGGGCATCCTCATGACTTTTCATGAACGCGCCGCTGCCGAATTTCACATCCAGCACGATGGCATCGGCCCCGGCAGCCAGCTTTTTGCTCATGATGCTGGCGGCGATGAGCGGCATGCTGTCCACCGTGGCGGTGACGTCGCGCAGGGCGTAGAGCCTCTTGTCTGCGGGGGCAAGCTCACCGGATTGGCCCACTACGGCTAAGCCTGCCTCTCGCACGATCTCCAGGAATCGCGCCGGCTCCTGCCCCACGCGCACGCCGGGGATGCTCTCCAACTTGTCCAGCGTGCCGCCGGTATGGCCCAGGCCCCTGCCGCTCATCTTGGCAACCGGCAACCCGCAGGCAGCCGCCAGAGGTGCGGCCACCAGCGTGGTGGTGTCACCTACGCCGCCTGTGCTGTGCTTGTCCACCTTGATGCCGGGAATCGCAGACAAATCCACCATATCGCCGGATCTGGCCATCGCCAGTGTGAGCGCGGCGGTTTCTCTGGCGGTCATGCCGCAGAACCACACCGCCATCAGCCAAGCCGCCGCCTGATAATCGGGCAGCCGGCCTGCCACGTATTCAGAAATGAACCAGTTGACTTCTGCGTCATCCAGCTCAAGGCCGCGTTTCTTTTTTTCGATGATGTCTACCGCTCGCATGTGCATCCTCTTCATTGGTTTTATTCCACGGTTTCCGCCAGCTCCTTGGCCACCCGCCGGATCGCGCCCGACTCATCGGCAAAGCCCAACGCCGCAATCCTCACGTAGAGAGCGCCCACACGCAAATGGGCCGCCCTGCTGTCATAACAGGCCTCCCCCGCCGCCACAGCGAGCCCTTCAGCACCTTCGCACGCCTGGGCATAAAGGCCGTCGCAGTCCGCCGGCGGGAAACGAAGCTCCACAACCAGAAGCTTGGGCAGCCCTTCCGTCTCCTGCCAGGCCCAGCAGGCAAAGCCATCGTCGGCGTTCAACCGGTCGTAGGCCAGCTCCATCGGCACACCGGCCAGCTCGCTCACAAGAGGTCCCGGCAAAATGCTCTCACGGTCTGGCAACGCAGGGATCATGCCTTTGGACGAGCAGCCGGGCGCCGCCAGCAGCAAAGCCAGCAGCGCCAACAATACGAAGCGTTTCATATGATGCACCCTTCACAAACGTTCCCTTCATTCTATGAAAGGTGCGGGGCGGGCTATTCCGCAGCGGGGATTGTTTGCTGCTGGAGGAGAGTTTGGTCGTTGCGCCATTCACGGGCTTGCTTGATGATGTAGAGCAGGGCCAAGACTGCCATCACCGCAATTGCTCCCTCTATCAGCCACATATTTAGTTTGAACATCTGCATCGCGGAGGGGATGAAATCGATCACGGCATGCAGCAAGGTCGCGAAAACAAGATAGAGCCACTTCCGGTTTACCATAAAGCCACGAACCACCAGAACCGACAAGGCAATCTGGATGACCATCGTGAAAACCCGTTCCAACCCACCGATCAAGAAAACATCAGAAGAAGCTGATATTAATGCTGTTCTGACTGCCTCAAGCTGGGTTTGATATGCTTGCGGCAACGAAGACAACATGGGATCAAACGCACCGGTATTGATCATGATGGAGTATATCAAGTTGTTGACATAGGTAAGCCCTACGAGGAGCATTGCTTCAATTCCACCGTGACCAATCCCATATGACAGACCATTGGGGTACTGCTGTTTCTTCTTTAAAATAGCAAATGCAGTAAAACGGACCGGCTCTTCAAAAAGGCCCGCTGTAACGCACAAGAACACAACATAGAGCCATTGAAATGACGGGTGAGAGACGGATTCCTTGAACCAAGAGGATGTCTGGATCATTGGGAGAAGAATATTCACCCGGATAACAATTTGAAATAAAGTAAAACCAATTATGCCCAATAATAAAGGCAAAAAAGAAAACGCCCTCTTATACTTGACCTTTCCCCAAATCGCCAAACCAATCGGCATACCAAAGCAAATCATAAGAGTCACACACATAAACACAATTGATAATGGGTTTACACTCTGTATGGATGACATTATAACCACTCCTTTCCTATTCACATAGAAATCTTACGCTGCCCCAAGCCCGGTGGCCATCTTACCCTGCCAAAACCATCCATCCGTGAGCTCAACTGTCGCAACAGCGACGCGAAACCACATGCTACTCCGGGCTGCGACCATTTGTTTCCATCCCGACCATTATAACGCATCGGGGCAAACAAGGCCAATCAGATGTAACAACTTTGATACGGTTTTGATATTCGCCGATCATAAGCTGGCGTTAACATAAGGCCACCCGGGCGCAAGAGGAAAACACATATGTATCCACCTAGAATACTCCACAGGAGATACCGGCTTCGAAACAAAAAGAGGCTGCTTGGCGGCACTGCAATTGCTGTGGCATTGGTGCTGGGATGCATTCTTGCCATCACATTGGCAACTCCAGGCAATCCATCCTTTGCAGCAGATCTGCCAATTACAGGCAGCCCTAATCCATCTGCCGCAAGCGGCTTCACCACAGATCATATGGCGGTAAGTGCGATGTCTCATAATGTGGAAATAGAGCCGTCAAAAACTGCCCCCATTGCCAGGCAGAACGACTGGCGTTTGCTACTTGTGAATAAAGACCACCCACTACCGCAAAGCTATCGCTCCCAAATGCGCGAGCTGCCCAACGGCCTGTTGATCGATGCCAGAATCTACGACGACCTGATGGCAATGATCAACGAGGGAGAAAGCCAAGGATTGGATTTTGTGATATGCTCTGCCTACCGGTCGGTGGAAAAGCAGCAGGAGCTGTTTGATGCGCAAGTAGCGGTGGAGATGTCTGAGGGTCTTAACCACGAAAAGGCCGTGGAGGCCACGGCCACCAAGGTAGCCCCGCCCGGCACAAGCGAGCACAATCTGGGCCTGGCAGCAGACATCGTGGCATTCAGCTATCAGAAACTGGATAAGGGCTTTTGTGACACACCCGAATGCAGCTGGCTTCGGGAAAACGCCCACCGCTTCGGCTTCATCCTGCGCTATCCGGAAGAAAAAAGTTCCGTCACAGGAATCATCTATGAACCGTGGCATTTCCGTTATGTGGGGAAAGAGGTTGCTGAAGCCATCCGCCAAAACGGCCTCTGCCTGGAGGAGTATCTGGAAAGCCTGCGCCCTTGAAACGTGTCGGACGATGCGGTATTGTAGTGCCATCAACTCTTCGGGAGCAACCATGCTTTACGTTTCAGACCTGGATGGCACACTGTTGGGACCCGACGGCACGCTGAGCGACATAAGCCGGCGCATGCTTGCAGAGCTTCTGCAAAGCGGACTGCAACTCACCGTGGCCAGTGCCCGGAGCGTGTGGTCCATCGCCCAGATGCTAGAGGGGCTGGAGCTTTCGTTGCCGGTGATCGAGCTCAACGGTGCGTTTATCTCTGACTTTAGAACAGGCAGGCATCTGGTGGTGAACCAGCTTTCGGATGCCGTGAAACATGGCATTTATCTGGAAATCCAGTCCTGCGGCTTTCTACCGTTCATCTCCACCTATGACGGCACAAGGGATAATCTATACCACTCAGAAATCGGAAACGAGGGCATGCGTTGGTATTACGAAGACCGCATGACCCTGCGGGACCCCCGCCTGAGGCCACCCCGCCCTCTCATCGAGATTCTTGACGAACAGGTGATCTGCTTCACTGTGATCGACCGGGAGGAGCGCCTCAAACCGCTGGAAGAACGGCTCCGGCGGCTGTATGGCGATTTGGTGCAGCTGCACCTATACCGGCATCTTTACTGCGAGGGCTGGCATTGGCTCACCATCCACGATGCCCGCGCCAACAAAGCCAGGGCCCTGGATGGGCTGCTCACCATGCTGGGAGTCGGTCATGCGGATCTGACTGTGTTTGGCGACGACATCAACGACATCGCCATGTTTGAGCGGGCTGGACGGGCCATCGCCGTAGGCAACGCCATCGGGTCTGTGAAAGAACGCGCCGATCTGGTGATCGGCAGCAACCGGGAGGACAGTGTGGCGCGGTTCATTTCTACGGAAGCCTCCGTGCAATCATCCGCACAAAGGTGATGTTCCTGCCATCATCGGCTTGTATCAGGCTATCCGGATTGTCAGAAACAATCGTCTCCCATGCCTTGAAGATCCGGGTGCCCTCGCCATCTGGGAAGGCATCGGCAAGAAGCACCTCCACAAGGCCGGTGCGGCTCCAGTGCCGCCGCCACCATTGAGGCGTGTGCCAGGAATAAAACTCCGGTTCCCAGAGCTTGCCCAGGTAACTTGGAGCATCACCGTCAAATTCCTGATAAATGCCGGGCACCACGATGCCAAACTGCCCGCCGGGCTTCACAAGCCTGGCGAAATGGTGGTGCATGTAGTACTCGCCAGTAGCGAAAAACTGAAGCGCATTGATGCTGACCACGGCGTCAAAGAAGCCATCGGCATAGGGCAGGCTGTGAGCTTCAGCATGGATGGGGTATACAAGGTGGTCCACGCCGGCTTCACAAATGCGTTTCCAGTTGTCCGTGGCAGAAATCCACAGGTCATTGGCCCACACTTGCACGCCAAACTCCTTGGCCAGAAAGATTGACCCAAGGGCTTTGCCGCAGCCCATGTCCAGCACGCGCATGCCGGGCTTCAGGTCCATCTCACCGGTGAGTGACTCCAGCAGCCAAAGGCAGTGAGAGCCCATTTGGTTCTGCAGAATCCAGTCCGGATCGTACTTTGCAGACCGTGGATACCGGCTGTCATTCATCATCTCACGATACTGTTCCTTTGAAACCTGCATTTTGAATCCTCCTCGATTGATATCCATTCCGGAGTCTCCATCGGTGTTCAGGTTGGTGATTCCTGTTGGTTATTCATCAGAATCATCATGTTCCTTGGGATTGCTGCAATCCACTGATCCATGCCAAGAAGCCTGATCTTTTGTTGTGCTTCTAAGGAGAACCCTTCCAATGGCGTTCCTGCAAGCAGGGCACCGGTTTCGCGCTCATCAAATTCAATCGGACCGACCACATCGCCCAGGCGCAGTTTATTTTCCGGGCAAGCCTCCTGGCACCGCAGGCAGTCATACAGGCAGTGATGCGCCGATACCGGCAGCCAATCGGGGAACTGACCAGGTGCCTCATTGAAGAAGGAAAGGCACCGCTCATTGTCGATCAAAAACCGATCAGGACGGATCGCGCCGGTGGGGCAGTTGTTGCGGCAAACCGCGCAACTTTCGCAGCGAGCCAACAATGCTGGCGCGTGCCACTGCTCCTCTTCCACCGGCAGGTCGGAATAATATGCAGCCAGAGTGTGGAAGCTGCCCATGCCTTCCACATAGGTGATGTTATTTCTGCCATATCGGGCCAGGCCGGAGCATGCCGCCAGGCGCTTGAGCGGAAGCGTCTGAGCCGGTGCAAAATGATAGCCACCCTGCGCAAGCGCTGCCGATAGCACATTGTTTACAGCAATCTCCAGCGGCAAACCGCCGGGAAACCAGCGGGCTGCACTCCGCACGCGGTGCTGCCTGCCGTCATGGAAAAACACTACTTCCGCCCATGCCGGCACAGGCATTGCCACAATGATGACGCTTTGCACAGTAAACCCGCAATCAGGCAGACCCAACTGATACATCTGATCGATGATGAACCGTTGAAAACCATTGAGGTCTTCGCCGGCAGTAAAGGCGGCCAGGTCTTGCCTCATCTCCACGAGACGATCCACCGAAACAACTGAGGCCTTCAACCCACTGTGATCAATCTGTCTCAGGATATCCTTAAGCATAAATCCCTCCTGTTTCATAGTGTGAATATATCATACACAAGAAAACATGACTACCCCATGTCATCATTAATGACAAATATAAAGCGCCCCCTCCCGTTTTGGGAGGGGGCGCGATATTACATCCATCTATGATATTTCAATCGTACGTGGGCTCAATCAGGCCGAACTGCCCGTCCTTACGTCGATAGAGCACGTTGACCTCGCCGCTGTCGGCGTTGGTGAACACGAAGAAGTCGTGACCCAGCAGCTGCATTTGCAGCGCTGCCTCCTCCACATCCAGCGGCTTGACAGGGAATTTTTTCGTACGAACCACTTTCGAGTTGCTCTGAGCCTCCTCCTGGAGGCCGTCATCTGGCACATCATCCCGGAAAGCGCCTCCCCGCAGCCTCTTCTCCAGCCTCGTGCGGTAGTGGTGTATCTGCTTTTCCAGCTTGTGCACAACGCCTTCGATGGAGGTGTACATGTCATCTGTCGCCTCTTCGCCACGCAGGATCGCTCCGTCAAAGGGGATTGTGATTTCCACGATATGGCGGGAGCGCTGGGTGGACAGAACGACGGAAGCCTCAGTGTCGGGCTCGAAATAGCGGTCCAACTTCTTGACCTTTTTGTTGATCATTTCCTTGAGGGCTTCGGAGACTTCCAGGTTTTTACCGGTGATTTGAATGTTCATAGGGCAACCTCCTGTTCGAAATGTGACGGCTTCCCCTGATCCGTGCACCCCCTCGCGGGAAGCTTTTGTTGTTAACATTATAATACCCTTCGCATGCATTATAAAACAACTTTGGTCACATAATTTGAACAGATCGTGAACCTTTTCGTAAGATATTTTAATTACTTATTTGCTACTAAAACCGCTTGCGGTATCCACACCTGCGGCACAATTGCTCCACCACTGCCCGCCGTGAGAAGCCCTCCCGAATGGCTTTGGCCCGGTCACACATCAGAATCTCCTCCAAAGACTGCTCCAGCAGGTTGCCAAGGGGGATTGCGCCTTCACTATCCAGGCAGCAGGGCACCACCGTGCCATCCACCAACACACCGATCTGGTCTCGCAAGCCCATGCAGAAGCCTCGCTCCCCCACATCATCACGCCCGGCTCCCGGCCAGTCAAACTGTTCCGCCAGATTCAGGTAAACGCCACCGGCAAGCGTGAGTCCCCGGCCATCTTTCACCGCATCCAGTGCAAGCCCTTCGCGACCATACTCCGCACCCAAGCGTTCGATGATCCATCGGTTCTGGCCGTTGCCCTCCCCGCCTCGTTCGTTCCACAGCCGAAAAGCCACGTTTGGCCGCCCCTGAGCGGAAGCCGCACGGGCAAAGGTGATGGCATCCTCCAGCACCTGACTACCCGCCTCATCGGCATTAAGGCTGTGCAGCGAGATGTTCACCTGCCGCAACGCAGGCTTGCCTAGTAGTATGCCGGCCGCGCGGCCAAGCAGCGTGCCGTTGGTGGTCAGGTTCACCGGCAGGCCTGCTTCCCAAGCCAAGTCCAGGAATCGGCCCAGCAGTGGGTGCAGCAGCGGCTCACCCATCAGGTGGAAATACAGACAACGCACATGGCCTGCAAGGCAACTGAGTATTCTTGTGAAATCCGCTTCTGCCATGAAAGCCTTCGTTCTGGTTGTACCGGGGCAGAAGGCGCAGCTGCGGTTGCACACGTTGGTGATTTCCACATATGCCTTTTTGATCGGTTTCAAACCACACCACCCTTGCGGTAAAAGCTGCCATCATGGTATCATTTTTCTCAAACCGTGTATAGGGAAGCACATCCAACTTCCCGCAGAGAGGCTTTGATGAAATGCTCCGTTTGCGGCGCAGCCCACGACCCAGCAGACCGATTCTGCCGGTGCTGTGGCCGCCGCTTTACCAATCAAACCGAAAAGCCCGCACCTGCAGAGCCGATGACAGGCACAGATTTCTGGCAGACACGGCGGCTTTCCAGGAGGCTACGGGCTCTCGCCATCATCACCTTGGCATTGGCCACGCTGCTGCTTGTGCTGGCGCAGGCTGCACCGGACTTCATCAAGCTAACCGGACTCAAGCTAAAGGACCTTGGTGTGACCTGGACGCAAGAGGATTATGACCGGGCTTTCGCTCGTGTAGCCGTATCGGTAGACACTCCGCCGGAAGGTCAGGACCGCAGTAAGTATACCGAGGAATTCCTGGGCTCCCAGCAGGCGGATTGGACTTTCACTGACAGCGAGCTCACCGCCCTGATTAACGGCGGCAGCCATGCAGGCTACTGGCCCTTTGCCAATGTGCAGGTGAAGTTTACCGAGGGCAACATGGTGGAAATCTCCGGCACGGTGAGTGCCGCCAAGCTGTTGAGCTATCCGGCGGTGGCCCAGTGCCTGCCGCAGGAGATCGTGAGCTACATCAACAGCATCCCGATGGACTTACCTATCGCGGCAAAGGCCCATGTGGAAGCCTCCGGCAGTAAGGCGCTGGGCATCACACTGGAGGAGTTGGAGGCTTCCGGCATCTCAATGAGGGCATATCTTGCCGACGACCAGGCAAACATGATTGTGGAAAACATTGTGAATGCCATGCTGAGGGAAGCGAACCCTGTGGAGATCAATGGCATCACGACCGGTGATGGAACACTGCGCTTCACCGGCCAATGGTATACAGAACTCAGGCGGTCACCCAAAGCCGCCGATTGAAAGGAGCAAAATAAAGTGAAAAAGATCTTGATGTTTACGATGGAAAGCTGTCCATATTGTGTGAAAGCCCGCCGCTGGATGGGCGAGGTGCTAAAGGAAAATCCGCAGTATCAGGAGATCGAGATTTCCTATGTGGATGAACTGGAAGAACCGGATCTCGCCGACACCTACGATTACTGGTATGTGCCAACCTATTACGTGGATGGCGTGAAAGTGCATGAAGGTGCTGCCAGCAAGGAGATTGTGCAGAGGGTGTTCAAAACGGCGTTTGAGGGGTAACCCCCCCTCAATGCCTTTATCCGCTAAAGAACCACACGCGCTGCCCACAGAGCGCAAGCGCAGGGTATTCTTATCTTTCTTACCCTTCTTATCTTTCTTGTTTGTGTCCATTTGTTCGTTCATCTGTTGTCCGTTTGTTGTATGATTTGTTGTATGATTTGCTGTCTGTTTTGCAATCTGTTTTGATTGATTAATAAGTTGCGGCAAACGGGATAACTCCCCCTGTCACCTCTGGTGACATCCCCCTCAGGAGGGGGACAAGTTGTGCCTGATCAAACTATCCCCCTTCAAAGGGAATAAGTAATAATAATCATCCCCGCAGCACACCCGACTCCTTGATCTTGAGCGTTACCGGGATTTGCAGCAGCGCCACCACGACCAGGAAGAGCATCGGCGCCATAGGCCAGGCCGAAGCGCCGTGGATCACATCATACAGCCATACAAACAGCGCCCCGGACACTTGCCCGGCCAGCATCACAAACCCGAAGGATGTGCCCTCCGGCACAGGATAGGCCACCTCCGCGCCATGCTGAAACAGCACCGGCGCAATGCCCATGATCAAAAAGCCCAATCCTGCTCCCACCGCGACCACCAGTGCAAAGGAATTGAACAATGCAAGCCCCAGGCAGAGCGGGCCCAAAAGCGCGATGCCGGCAATAAACAGCGGCACCCGCCGGCCAGTCTTGTCTGAGACCAGGGGTACCACCACCGCACCCACAATGCCTGCCACCACAAACACCGCACCCACCACGCCGGCGGCCACCGTATCGATGCCACGGGGCAGCAGGATGCCTTCCAGCTTGGTCATCAGCGTGTTGAACAGGCCCATGGACACGAAGCTGATGATCAGCACCCACAGGTAATTCCGGTTGCGGAGCAGCCGCAGGATTGCACCACCGCTCATCATTTCCTTGGGCGCTTCCGGGCCCGGCGCCACCAGCGGCCGCTCGCGGGTGAACAGCGTGGCCGGAATTGCAGCGACCACAGCCAGCGCCGCAGAAAGCCCCAATAAGCCTTTGATGCCCACACTGTCCACCAGCATTGGCGCGGCAGCCATTGGCAGGATAAATCCCAGATATTGCGCCATGATCAGCAGGCCGGCTGCCGTGGAGCGCTCCTGCACCGGGAACCAGTTGGCAGGCACCTTGGTGGAGATGTTGACCAGAAAGGGCTGGGTTGCCGCCAGCATGAACTGGGAGGCCAGCGCCAGGCCATAGCTTTCGGCAAACAGGTATCGCGTGACCGAAAACACCACCATCATCACCGAGCCCACGATGAGCGACACACGGAACCCAAACTGGTCAATCACCCAGGAGGCAGGCACCACCATCACAACATACATGATCATATAGCTCATCGAAAACAGGTCCACACCCAGCGGTGTCACACCGTAATATGCCGCCGCCGCACTGGAGACGGGAGCCAGTGTGAGCCACAGCGCCTCGATTGCCACGATGGCCGGCAGGATCAGTGCCAGCAAAGCCCATCGGAACCGATACACTTTATAATCAGCATTCTCCATAATTTCTCCCCCGCCATTTAACTTAAGCCCCTGTGTCGGATGCGCTGGCTTCCAACTCAGTCGCCAGACGCTGCTGCCTCATTGTAAACACACTATACAACACCACCGCCACCAGCACGATCAAGCCGCCCACCAGAGAAAGCGCACCCGGCCGCTCTCCATTCACAAGAAACACCCAAACCGGATTCAGCAACGGCTCAATTGCCGCGATTAGCGAAGCCGTGATCGGCGGCGTGATCTTGATGCCGATGGAGAAGAGCACATAGGCCAACCCAAGCTGGAAGACACCCAGGAACGTGATGGCAACCCATGGCATTGCCTGGTCAAATGTCACGTCGGTCACAACGAATGGCAGGCACACCACCACATTGATCAGGTGGCCCAGCAGCAATGCCTGCTCCGGCTTGGCGTTGGGCATTTGGTTGATCAGGAAAACGCCTGCAAACGTAAGTCCGGAAAGGCAAGCAAGGGCATTGCCAAGGAAGGAAGACTTGCCCACCTGGGGGCCAAGCACCAGCAGCACAATGCCAAGGAATGTAGCCAGCACCGCACCGACGTCCAGCGCCTTGGGGCGCTTCTTGAAGAAGATGATAGACAGGATCACCACAAAAATTGGCCCGGTGTATTGAAGCACAATAGCGTTTGCAGCCGTGGTGAGCTTGGTGGCGAACACAAACAGGATTGTGGTGCCAGACATGCATATGCCGCCCAATATCACAGAAGGGGTAAACGTGATCTTTGGCTTCTTCATATAAATCGCGAGCAAGGCGGCGGCGAATACGGCACGCAAGCCAATGATCGTCATCGCACCCCAGGGGATCATTTTGATGAACAGCCCGCCGAAACTCCACAGAACGGCGGTGATGGCGATCAGAACCGGCCCTCGGGCATTGCCCTTCAACATGCAGATCTCCCTTGATGACGGATGGATGATGTATGTGATTATACCTGTTTGCCCATGCGCTGACAATGGCAGGCAAAAACGCGTTTTCTTCACGACTACTTCAAAGCCATACACAATATACATAATCAGGTGATGCGGATGGTCCTCGTGCTTTCCCGCCGTGTTCTTCTGATCGCCGCAGTGGCCCTACTTGCACTGGCGGCTTTTGTGCTTTGTCGCAATGTATTCTTCAGGGATGCAGGTGCCACGCCCATCCTGCATAGCGATACAGACAAAACAATTGTGATTCAAATTGATGAGAAAAAGCTCTACTTGCTGGAAGACGATGCGGTTGTGAAGAAGTATACGATCGCATCGGGCAAACCGGGCTTTTCCTCCCCCATCGGCAATTGGAAAATCGTGAGCAAGGGCTGGAACTGGGGCAAGGGGTTTGGATCCCGGTGGCTGGGTCTTAATGTGCCTTGGGGCACTTATGGCATCCACGGCACCAACCAGGAGTGGAAAATCGGCCAGGCGGTGAGCCATGGCTGCATCCGTATGCGAAACGCCGACGTGAAAGACCTGTTTGGCAGAGTGGAAATCGGCACCCCTGTGATCATCCGCAATGGCCCCTATGGGCCATTCGGCATGGGCTTCAAAACACTGGAGCCGGGCCAGCGGGGCGCCGATGTGATGGCCGTGCAGAAGCGCCTGAAGGAGTTGGAGTACTACAACGGACCAGAGTCGGGCATCTACGGCGAAAGCCTGAAGATTGCGCTGCACAAGTTCCAACGAGATCATGGGTTAACAGTGGAAAACAAAATAACCCATGACGATTACACCGCCATGGGCTTTTTGGAGTTTGATTGATACTGTTTACAGGAACAGCCCCTTCACCCTGCGGATTTCCTCCGTGATCGCCAGGTGCTGCGGGCATTTCTTCTCACACAGCCCGCACTCTATGCAGTTGGTGAGCTGAACTTCCGGCGCGGTGTCGTGCACATAAGCTGATTGGATCCATTGCTTCAGGTCAGTGTCTGCCACCTTATATCGCTTGGCGTTGCGCAACGCTTGCATGAGCTTGGAAGGCCCAAAGCCCTTGGCGCATATCTCGCAGTATTTACAGCCGGTGCAGAAGCCCGGGTCGGTCAGCTCTACGGCGTCCATCGTTTGGGCCATGCCCTGCCGCCAAGCCTCGGTGAGGCCATCGCCGCCAAGCGCTTGCAAGTCGCGGGTGATGTGCTCCGGCGCCGACACACCCACCAACGCCGCCGTGATGCCGCTGTTGGCAAACAAGAACCGCAGCGCGCCCATCCAGGGTCCATCACCCTCGTCAGACAAAAAGCTCATCTGCCGGTCTCCCGTCATCGCCAGTACGCCGCCGCCCAGCGGGTTCATCACGAAAATGCCGACACCCTTGTCCGCCGCATAGCGGATGTTTTCTTCCTCGGTGCGCTTCATCAGGTTGTAGGACACCGTGGCTGCCATAAACTCGCCGGTGTCCACTGCCGCGCGGAACACCTCCGGCGAGCCGTGAAATGTGAAGCCCAGCCCCTCACGGATCAATCCGTCCTCCATCGCTTTGCGCACACCGGAGACAAAGCCGCCCTTCTTCAGCGCGTCACGCAACATGTCCATGGAGCTCAAGCCCCAAAGCTGATAAAAGTCAAAGTAATCGAGCTCCGCCCGACGGAGCGAATTTTCTATGGCGCGGCGCAGCGCCGATTCCGTGGGTGCGGAGCCATACATCGTCTTGCTGGACACATAGGCCTCGCTCCTGCGAGCTTTCACGGCCCTGCCGCTCCACACTTCGCTCATGCCGCCCACATAGCCGGTGGAGCAATCCAGGTAGTTCATGCCAGCATCCAGGCCGCGCTGCACCGTCTCGTAGCAGCTTTCTTCTGATGCCCAGCGCATTGTGCCGAAGCTCAGGAGCGAGATGTCGATGTTGGTTTTGCCGAGTTTACGGTAGACCATTGTGGGTTTCTTTGGAATGGGCATAGAGACCTCCTATTAATAAAACGTATTCCCCCCGATAAACTCCCGCACAATCGATGTGGGCGGGATCTCATCCTCACAGCCCAGCGGCTCCACCAGCTTCAGGAACGCCAGTAGCCGCTCGGCCTCCAGATAGGACGGATGCTCCTGCGATATCGCCTGAAGCATCGGCAGCGCCTTGGCGCGCAGCGCCGCCAGCTCATATGCCATCGCTGAGTTGAATGTCACATCTGCGTTCTCCTGCAAAGGAAAGATGTTGCGGAACTCCGCCTCATGCACCGTGGGCCAGTCCTCTATGGTGCGCTCAGCGCTGCGCCCGCGGGAAATGCTGTCTCGCACGATGCGCCGCAGCAACCTGAGGTCTGTGGTGGCCACGCGGTTGTGGTCGTCCACATTGAGGTTGGTCAGCGCTGTGGCAAACACACGGAACTTGATGCTGCCGGGGATCCCCCTGGAGAGCCGCTCGTTGAGCGCATTGATGCCCTCAATGATCAGCGGTTGGCCGCGGCTCACCGTGATCGGCTTCCCCACCCTGCCGCTCTTGCCGGTGAGAAAGTCAAAGCGGGCCAGGTCCACCGGCTCACCGGCCAGCAGAGCCGTCATCTGCTCCTCAAACAGCTCCACATCCAGCGCGTCCACACTCTCCAGATCCACGGTGCCGTCGGGCTGGCGGGGGCAGGTTTCCCGATCCAGATAGTAATCATCCAGCGAAAGGGCCATCGGGTCCAGCCCGCAGGTGCGCAGATGCACCATCAGGCGGTTGGCGAATGTGGTCTTGCCGCTGGAGCTTGGGCCGGCTACAAGCACGATGCGCCGCCTCTCCCGGCAGATGAGCTCTGCGATATGGGCGATCCGCCCATCCTGCTCAGCCTCGCACACGCGCACAATTTGGCGCGCCTGGCCGGAGCGCACGGTGTGATTCAAATCTGCCACGGTGGAAACACCGATCAGGCGGTCAAACTCCGACGTCTGGCAATGGGCCGCTGTGACCTTGGGCATCTCCTGATAACCAGGAATAGCGTCTGGTGAGGCCATGTGCGCCATGTGCAGCAGCAGCCCCGGCATGAAGTATTGCAGCCGGAAGAGCTTGAGCACGCCGGTGGACGGTGCCAATGGCCCATAATAAAGATCCAGCCTGCCACCGCAGCGCACAACCCGTACCGGCCCTGCCTCCGGCAGCAGTGCAGTCACATCGGGCCTCTCTGCGGCAAGGAAGGCTTCTTTGGCCTGGGCAGCATCCAACTCCACCGGCTCAAAGGGATCATCAAGCTCCACGAGCTCCCGCATCCTGCCCTCAATCTGGGCCACGTCCGCGGCGGTGAGCCTGCGCCGCCACTTCAGCTCGCAATAGAGCGCCCGGTTGATCGAATAATCCACAATCACCCTGGCCCCCGGAAACATCTCGTCGGCAGCCCTGGCCAACAAGAAGCTCAATGAGCGGGAATAGACCAGCGAGCCCTCGCGGGTGGAGACATCGCGGAAGGATACTTCACCGCTATCCGGGATGATTTCAGAAAGCGAATAGAGGTGGTTACCCATCACCGCGCACAAAGCCGGGCGAGGCCGGGCATCAGCGCCAATGGCGGCGGCGGCAAAGGTTGAGCCGGCTGGCAGTTGCACTTGCTGACCGGCCAGTGTCATGATCAATGTGTCACCCATCATAACCTCTGTGTGTGATGTTGTCTGGGTTATTCTACCACAAATGGCCTCACCGGCATCCCTGTATTTCAATGACATTGACCGAGTGAGCCGGCAATGTGATGCTGCCGGCAGCGCCGAATGGCATCCAATCGGAGGATTCAATGACCGCGCCATCATGGTCGACGTCGTTGTAGGACTCGGTGCCGGACCCGGCCAGCGAGTGCACCCGGTACTGAGATCTGGTAAAGATTGCGCCAGCTTCAATGGAAAGCTCAGCTGCGGCTACCGGATCCTTATTGACAGCAGCAATCGCGAGTGACCCGTCGGGCTTGCTGGTGGCGACCACATCAAGAGCGTCCACATGCACAGTTTCGCCGCTCTTGGAGGTCGCGGCCAGCTGCGGCATTCCCTCCTCCCACAGGTCCAGCACCGTATCGCCCAGATAGTTGACATACAGGTCAAACACATGATAGGTCGTGCGCAGCACAATCCCTTCGGGGTGCGTATAGATGCACCCGCGCGTGTTCACGACTGGAGCGAAGTTGGCCATGCCCACAATGTCGCAATGCCGGTTGCATGCATTGAGGAAGCACGCGGAAAACACAGCGTCTGCCATCGTGTATTTCGTGTTGTCGTCGTTCAGGTCGCGCGGGGCCAGATAATCGGCCTTGGTGAGCCCTTTCCGGAGCGTGTGGGCGTTGGGGTGATACCAACCGCGAAGATTCCATTCGTCGAAGGCAATCCGGACGCTGTCTTCAAGACCCATCGCCTCTAACAGGCCCCTCACCTTGCGGATTGACCGGTCGATTCTGGCGGTGTAGGCCATCGTCTGCTCATAGGTGGCGTAGTCGTTGGTCTGATGGATCGCATCCCAATACTCATGGATGGAAATCCAGCTCAGCCGCTGGCCGCAATGCCGCAGCAGGTTCACATTCCAATCCAGGTCTGTGAGCGCCGCAGCAGAAAGCTCCAGATCTGAATCCACATGCTGCATCATCTTGGCAGATTCCAGCGCAAACCTTCCCCACTCTTCAGCGGTTTTAGCCCCGATCTCCCAGCTGCCATAGTTTTCGTTGCCGATGCTCCAGTATTTTACCCGAAAGGGCTCGGTGTGGCCGTTGGCGATGCGCATCTTTGCATAGCGGCCCTCCTGCTCCAGGTTGCAGTATTCCACCCAGTCGCTCATTTCCTCAGCAGTGCCGCTGCCGGCGTTGGTGCAAAGATAGGGCTCACACCCCACCTTGCGGCAGAGCTGAATGAATTCATCAGTACCAAATGTGTTGGGCTCCTCCACCCGCCAGGCTTTGTCATACATCGGCGAGCGCACCGGGCCTACGCCATCCTTCCAATGGTAGGACGACACAAAGCACCCGCCGGGCCATCGCAGCACAGGCACCTTGATTTTGCGCATGGCCTCCAATACATCGGCGCGGAAACCGTCTTTGTCTGACAACGGGCTTTGGGGGTCATAAACCCCGCCATAGATCTGGCGGTGGAAATGCTCAATGAACTGGCCGTAGATCATGGGGTCGCGCTTCCCGATCGCACGGGAGGGGTTCACTGTTATCTTCATTACTATCTCCTGCATTGGTGCTTCAGGGCAAAAATCGAATTGGCTTTCCTTATTCTACCACAAGCCCGGTGATAGCACACAGATAATGAATGATCTATGTTGACAGGAAAGGAATGATTGTATATACTGAATATAACGAACGTTTAAATAAAAGGAATGGATATGAACGATTCTGATCTGAAGGCTCGCATTCTCGAGGCGGCAGCCAGCCTGTTTTGCGAAAGCGGCTTTCATGGCACCTCCATGCGAGATATCGCAGCCGGCGCAAGCTGCTCCTTGCCGATGATGTATTACTACTTCTCCAGCAAAAACGAGCTGTATGAGGAAATCGCGGTCAACCAGTTCTTTGAGCTGATCAAGCGGCTCAACAGCGAGCTTGACCTGAGCCGGCACCCCATCGACCTCTATTTACAGGTTGCAAAACAGCGGCGGGATCTCAAGGGTTTTGGCCGCGCCGTGATGAAGGTGGCCTACAAGCTTTGGTATGGGTTCGAAGGCAGCGCGGAGCTCCGGGCGAAGATCACCGAATGGGAGCGCGACAGGGTTGCGAACACCCGTAGGGTGATGGATCGGTTCGTGCCAAACGAGGCAGACCGGCAGGCATTTGCCGAAGTCTTTACGAACTACTTTGAAAGCATCATCACCAAAATTGTGATGCTGGAGGAAGACATTCCGGAGGAAGCCATCCGTCGGCAGCTGGAATTCTTGACTTCAAAAATATCTCAATAAAGGGGAATGACAATGGAAGCATTGGAAAAGATGAAACTCCTGCAAGCAATCTACGCGGGGGCGCTGGCAGACGCGGTGCTGCGGATGGGCCGCGAAGGGGTGTTGGAGAAGGTGGAAGCAGCCAAGAGGCAGGAACAACTGCTGACCGGCGCTGTGCGGGCCAGGCAGCTGGGCATCGAAACTGCAAAGGGTGTGATCCCGGCGCTGACCGACCTGATGGGCTGCGCCAACTGGGTGATCTCACCCAAGGAGGACGGCAACGGCTTCACCGCTGTGGCCACAAGTTGCATGCTCTGCGCGATGGCCAAACGGATGGGTGCCCCAAGCCCCTGCCACATCTACTGCCTGGACCCGATGGAAGGCATGATGAAGGGGCTGGACGGGCAACTCACCTATACCGTGCAGGAAACGCTCTGGGATGGCAAGCAGTGCCGCCTGGAGGTAGAGAAAGGTTGATCATATAGTTCATAAATCGCGCACCCCCACCGAGTTCTTGGTGGGGGTGCGTTGTTTTTATTGAAAATGAATCTCCACCTCATGCAGCTTGCCGTCAGTGTAGAGCGGCACGCGGCATCCAGAAAGCGGTTTTCCATCCAGCAGGATTGTTACATTGCCGTCTTTCACGCGGCGGAACCCCACAGGTTTTGTAATTGAGATCCGACATTGAGCCCGCCCCATGTTCACATGGAGTGTGACATCGGTCTGCTCCGGTCGCAGCACAGGATCGGGCGCAAAGCCCTCGGTGTCTGCCTCCAGCCCCCAGGCGGAAAGCAGCGTGAGGTTCAACCATGTGGCAGTGCCGCTGAGCATGGGCCCGATGTTCTCGCCGGTCTGGCTGTTGTTGTATTGTGTGCAGAACCGGGGGTTTCCCGCGGTTTCATAGGGATGCTCCATCGTGCGGTAGGGCAGCACCAGGTCGATCATCCACCAGGCCAGGCTGCAGAGACGCTCGGCAAGGGCCTGATCGGTCACCTCCTTGGCGGCTTTGACCATCGCAGCGGCAGCCATCATGCTGGCGTGTTTGAACACGGCGCCGTTTTCGCGGTCACCGGGGAAATAGTGGCCGGTGGCCGTGTTGCTGGAGATGCGCTCCAGATCAGCCGGGCTCATCAATTTCAAGCCGTAGGGCGTTTTGAGCGTTGCCTCCATCGTGTCCAGCATCGTGGCAATCTGCGGCTCGGTGGCTGCACCGCACAACACCGCCCAGTTGAAGGAATTGAGGAAATATGCACCACCGATGGCCGGGTCGCCGGAAAGGCCGTCTCCGGCAGCACCCAGATAGGTATACTCCCCGCCGGGGTAACGGTTCAGCAGCACCCTGGCGAAGAAGTCGCCCTTCCATGCGTTTTGCTGCAGGCTGTCATAAAGCTTTTGAGACAACGCCTCCAGCCTCGCCTTGGTCGTTTCATCGCCCTTTCCAGCCGCCATTTCTGCCGTCTGGTCAATGGCTAGCTTGAGCAGGAAACCGTTCATAACGCTTTCCGACCAATTGCTCTCCAGTCGATCGCCGAACTTGCCGCCCTTCTCCAATTGCTGCCGGTAGAGCTTTTCCTTGACAATGCCGTCTGCGTAATCGTTATCCAGCGACAGGCAATCGTTCCAGTCGGCCCGGTCCAGCAGCGGGATGCAGTGCTTGCCAACAGAGATCTCGCCGGAATAGCGCAGGATTGCCAGCATCGTTTCAAACACCGTGCGGGTTTTCGCAGGATTGATACCGGCGATCTCACATTGCTCATCCAAAAAGCCCATGTCGCCGGTGATGCCGATGTAGCGGCTGGCAGCCTGGATGAACCACAGGCCATCATCGGACCAGACGCCGGGCTCTTTGCCCACCCAGAAGAAGTTGTGGTAGGCAAAGCCAAACTCAAACACCTTGGCGCACCACTCCTTGAGCAGGTCCTTCACAAACCCGGCCATGCCCATACCCACCAGGTATTGCATGCTGGCAAAGATGTCCTGGATCTCGCGGAAACCGATCTCCCGCTGGCCTTTCTGCGTCTGGCAGAAGGAACGGGACACAAACGTCTGATACAGCACCTGGAATGGCAGGTTGCGGTTTACATAGGCGTCAAACTGGCCGTCGGAAGACTCCACCTGCAAATAGCCGCAGAACGCCTGACCGAAATCCTTCACTGCCTGCAGTGCCTGCTCCACCTGGCCCTGAGCCCGATACTTCTGAACCAGCGCTTCAATTTCACGCTCGGTGGTGGTGTCATCAAATGCGGGGTTGGTACGGCTGGAAACAAGGCCCGTGAAGTTGTCCACCACAGCTGCTGAGCCTGCCGCAAGCTCGATGGGAGCCGCCAGGGCAAAAAAGCCAGGGCCTTTGCGGTAAAAGCTGTTGCTGAGGCGGGGCAGGCTTTCCGGGTTTTCCAGCGTGCCGTTGCCCAAAAACTCGGTGCAATTCATGCAAAACTCGGTGGGGTAAGCCACCGCCCCATCACTACGCACCAGCATCGAGTGAAAGCGCACATCCTTTTTGCAATACTCCGGGTAATAGTCGGGGCTCACAGCCACCATATGGCCCTGGCTGTCGCGCAGGATCCGCGACTGCATGATCACGTTGCTATAAAGCACATCCTCAAACACAGCGTGGTCGGCGTTGGTGCCAAACATGCCGGTGTAGACAATCCGGAGGCTGCGAGCCCCCGCTCCCCTGTTTTCCACATGGACGCGCTGCACCTCGGTGGCCAGCGGCATACCAGCCTCGTGGGGCAGGATGAAAATCGTGCGCTCGATAGAAAGGCCGCAGTTCGTCTCATAACGGATCACCGTATGGTTCTGGGAGTGGGTGCAAGTGGCGGAAACAATGTTGGCTGCTCCCGGCTCTGCCGAGTAGAAAAGCTTCTTACCGCCCTCTACCAGATAAAACTGCCGATTGGCAGGGAAGCCGTTTTCCTCCTGGCGCATGTCCCACCGGGTAGCAAGTACCTGCGTGGCGGCGTGGCTGCGGAAAGCTCCCCTGCCCAGCCGGTCCACCACGCTTTTAGGCGTGGTCTGAAGTGCGTGGGGGAAGCCCACACGGTTGCCCATCAACAGGTTCACGTTAAAGTGGGGGCCAGGTGGTGGCGTTCGAAGATCCACCACATGCTCACCCAGCTCGTTCACCTCGCCGGCCCAACGGGCGGAATCCTTCACCACCGCGGAAACCGCGGCAGCCACCGACGCCGGTAGCTCTGCTTCAAGGATCTCGCCGCTGCTCGTGAAAAGCCTGGCCCCGCCGGCGCCATCGGCCAGCAGCAGCGCTGACCCGCCGGGCAAATGAACCAGGAATTCCGCTACGGCGGAATTCTTGAGCAGCTCCATCACAACAGGGGCCTTGCAGGCCAGGTTTCCCACACCGATCACGGCATTCAGGGAAGCGTCGCGGAAATGTGCGTCCGCCGCAAGCCGCTCATCCAACAGGCCATGAAAAACCCGCCGTAAAAGCTGTTCCGGTGTTTCTGCCAATCCACGCGCCGTGATCTGTTCCAGCATCCCAGTATCCTCCCGATATCCATATATGGCGATTATACAAAAGAAGGAATTGGAAGGAAAGAATAAACGGTTTCACAGAATTACTGTCTATTACCACGATTATTACAATACCAGATAGAAGAAGCCGTCGCAGGTGCGACGGCCCTAAATCTTCCTTTCTGCGGCTTTTCGATGCTCTTAGTTCATCGCGCTGCCCTTTTCCAGCTTGCGGATCTGCTCCTCACCCTCGGCAGCCATCACCTTGAAGGTTTCGATGGTCTGCTTCATCACCGGCAGCGCCTGTTGCTTGTAGATGCTGATCGCTTCCAGCGCGTCGATCAGATCCTTATAGGATTCACGGAGTGTTTCCACCGACACACCGGTCTGCATGGACTGGGTTTGGATCTCCGTGCCCTGCTCCTTGAGCATCTTGGAGGTGGAGCTGATGATATTGTTGGTCGTCTCATTAAGCAATTGAATCTTTTTCAAGACGATCCGCTGGTTGTAGAGGGCGCTGGCCACCATCACGGCAGTGCGCAGGGCAGTGATGGTCACGTTCTTGGCCCGGTCCACACCCCGGATCAGCTCCTTGTTGTTGCGGCGGATGATTTCCATGGCAATCACACCCTGGTGGTTCACCACGATCAGCTGCTGCATGTCCATCAGCTTCTGCCGCAAGGGGAAGAGGATCTCCTCCTGCACAAACTTGATCTTGTCGGCGTCCTCACCGGCGGCCTGTGCCTTTTCAATCTCCACAGCCAGATACTCATCCATCAGCGTGCCCAGCTCAATTTCCTTGCTGATCCGCTTGGAGAGCTCGCGCAGGTTGTTCTCCTCAATCTCCAGCGTGGTGTTGTCATTGACCAGCACGGCGCGGCCCTTATCCAACGAGACAACGATATCAGCAATGACGTTTTCAGACTTCTCATATTTCTGGAAATAGGCCCGGATTGGGTTGAAGATCGCACCCAACACGCCCGTCTTGGCAAAGTCCACCAGGCTCGGGTCCAGGTCTTTGATCTCCCGGTGCAGGTCCAGCAGGCTCTTGGACACCTGCCCGCCGTCGCCACCTGCCTGAGAAAGCTTGCCCACAGTCACAGTGAGCAGCGAGTTCTTCTGGGAGGACTTCTGCATGGTCTCCAGCCCAAAGCTCTCAATGCCCTTCACCACACTGCGCTTGTCCGGCAGCGAGTCCATGTCGATCTGCATGAGCGACAGGGCGTTATTCTTCGCCTGCTCCCTGAGCTTGTCCAACTCTTCCGGCGGCGTGGCCGTGGCAAGAGCCACTTCCTTTTTGATCTCCTCGGGGCTTGCAACCTGCATTGAAAAATCCATTGTGTGTCCCTCCCGCATATCAGAATTCAGCGTTGAACAGGTTTTGGATCTTGTAAACAACATCGTCGGTGTCAGCGTTGATGCTGGCCGCCTCGTTGATCTTTGAGACCGCCGCAAGCGCGTCGATGTTGGCATTGTAGCCAATCGTGTAGACAGGCACCTGCAAGCCCTCGATCATCCTGCGTGTGTCTTTAAGCGTGCTGCCCTGGTTGGATTCACCGTCGGTGAGCACAAAGAGCATGAGCTTGGCGTTGGGGTTGCTTGCCTTGGCATCCTGCAGCATCTTTTCGGCCACGACTATGGCGTCAAACATCGCTGTGCCGCCACCGGCGCTCATGTTTTTCACCGCGCCGGTGAAAAGAGAGCGCTGGTTCAGGTCAAATTTGCCGATCGGCAGAGCAACATCCACATTGCTGGAGAAAGTAACCAGCCCAACAGAGCAATCCGCGCCGATGTAGTTGGCACCGCTGATGAGCGATGTCTTCAATTTGTTCAGCGGCTCACCGTCCATGCTGCCGGAGGTATCTGCAACAAACACAGCGATGATGTCGCGGTTGCTGTCCTTCTTATCCTTCCATAGCTTCTGGGCCTGGGCAAGCTTGGCGCCGTTCACATCTGACAATTCCATTTTGTAGTCATCGTGCCGGTTGAAGCCGCATTTGGTGGCCGCTTGCTGGGCATTCGGGGTTTTACAGTAATCAATGAACAGCTGCAAAACCTGCTTCTTTTCCTCCGAAAGCTTACCGATCTCATACACAGGGCTATCATGGCGCACACCGTAGGGTGTGAACACATACTCGGTGTTCACATCAGGCGAGTTGGCGAATTGCTGCGCCTCAAACACAAACCCGTCCAGCACGCCGGATTTCACCGAGTCCTTCATCTGGAGTGTGGTGTAAGCCACAAAGGGCACGTTTGCCTGGAACTTGATAAACTCCGAAGCAGCTGCCTCACTGGTCGGGTTAGCTTTGTCATACGTATAGAGCAACGACATCAAAAAGTTGGCTCCGGTGGAGCTGGCAAATGGGTTGGTGTAGCCCATTGTGATCTCGCCGGCTGCGGTGGCTTCCGCCACAGTCTTCACGCTGACGGAGCCGTATTTGGCCACGATCTCGTCCCGCTTGCTTTTGGAAAGCGCGATGCCGGCCACGTTGCCGCACAGCCGTTTTTCCACAAGCGTTACATCGATGCCCTTTGCTTTCAGGTCGTCACCCCACAGCTCATTGCTGGGGCTGAATGCATCTGGCAGGTATTTGCCGGAGGAGATATAGTCACAGGCCGCGCCAGAGGCAATGCCGCGGATGCTCACCGACACCGGCTTGCCGCCAACAGTGGCGCCAGAGCTGTTGAAACGATTGGCCATGTCCACCAGCCAGCCGTCGTTACCGCTGCCAGCCTTCTCTGTGGAGGAGATGATCTCCACGGAGAGCGCGGAGGTCGCCTGCACCTGCTGGGGATATTTCGAGATATCGGGCAGGGCATCTTTCAAATTTGCCGGTTCCAGCTCCACAGGCTCCTTCACGGGATCGAGTGTGCCCACATTGATGCGCCGGTGCAGCCGGTTCATTGTCTCAACCGCCTGCTCCTCGGTGATCTGGCTTTGGTTTTTACCGATGTTCTGCGTGAGGGTGATGATGCCAAACACCCCGCCGAACACCACCAGGCCCAGGGCCAGGATGATGAATACAACTCCTGATTTCTTTTTCATTTCGCTCCTCCAGTTATCGATACCACTTCGTGTCGGTGATCAGCTGATCCAGCTCTTTCAGCGCCTGCATGCCTTCCAGCTCTCCCTCGTCCACGCTGTTGAACTTGGAGATCTCAAACAGCAGCTTGTCCAGCCGCAATAGGATCTCGTCATTATCCTCTACGGCATTGCCCACATAATCGATGTATTCCCGAAAGATCGCCAGTTTCTGCTCGGCAATGGCCTTGCTGAAGCGGGACTTGCCCCTTGCCAGCGCATCATATTCCTCTTCGTCAAAGGCATAAATCCGGTTGATGATGCTGCGGATGTTGATCACCATCACCTTCTCGGCACTGTCCACGATGGCCTTGAACTTTTGGTAACTCATCTCTGTATCATTGAACTTCTGCAACAGGATATCGCGGATAAGCTCCTTCTTCCTTTGCATATTTTCGATTTGCTCGCGAATCTCACCGATCTTCACAGAAAACGTGCCCACATACCCAATGCGACCCAGCGCCTCATGGCAGGACTCCAGGCTTCCCAGTTTATCAAGCAGCGCCTTGGGGTCTATCTTCTTTGCGGGTGCGTTGATGATTTGCAGATTTACATAGAAGAACAGCACCGCGCTCACCACAATAGTGGCAAATCCCGCTGCCGACTCCAAAGCACCTCCACCCAAGAGACTGAGGCCCAGGAATGCTCTGGAAAACAGCGCCACGTTCACTGCGATGAGGACGCCGTTGAAAAGGATCAGTTTGGTAACAGTGCCCTTCTGCAAACCCATTTTGCCTCCAGATGAAGATAAACCATTCATAGCGTTAATTTATGGAATTATTATAGCATGACAATTTCCAGGTGTGTTGAGAAAATGTATAAAAACCGTGGTTTGGGTGATGAATGATACAAAATGGGGGTGGACAATTGCCCACCCCCGCAGCTTGAATATGACTAGAGCCTGACCTGAGAATCCACACCCTCAGCGCGGTTCTGCGCCTCCGTGAGCTCTTCAACCCACTCGAGGTGCCGGTATTCGGCGGCCTGCGGGTCTGTCTCGAACCAGTGGATGAAGTCCTCCCACATCGGCACGGTCCAAGGCGTGTCTATCTGTGCGGTGGAGTAAATCTTCTCATCCAGTCGGATGAAACCCCACACGTCGCGGATATGCGACTTCTCGGCGTTCACCACCACTTCCTCAGCCAGGTGCGGCGGGATGAAGATCACGCCGGACTGGGTGCCCAGCACTACGTCGCCGGGCAGGCAGATAGCGTTGCCAATGCGGCAAGGCACGTTCATGCCCGTCATCGTGACCTCGGCAATGCCGGTGGGGTCGTTGCCACGATAAAAAGTGTTGGAGCCCTGGATCTCCAGGATCTGCTCCAGATCGCGCACGCCGCCCCACACCACAGCCCCGCCCCGCTTGGTGCGGGTGGCAATGGCGGTGGATAGGTTGCCGCCCACATAGGTGCCCTGGAAGATTTTGTCAAACAGGTCCACAATCACCACATCGTCTTCACCCAATTGGTCCACAACCCATTGGTTGAAGAAGCCCTTGCGGCCTTCGCACTCGTGGCCATATTTGAGCAGTGTGTCATGCAAATCGGGGCGCAAAGGCACCATCACGGTGGTCACAGCGCGGCCTACCAGCTTCTTGCCGGGGTGCACGATCCGAAAATCGCCCTGGAACTGGTTGCGGTAGCCCTTGGACCACAGCGGGCCCCAGGCTTCCTCCAGCGTGATGTTGCGCATGCGGCGCAGGATGTCGTCGGACACCTTGGGCCTGCCGTTTTCAAACCGCTCGCCCTTCCACAGTGGCGTGAGTTGGATGATGTCTTCCCTACAATCGAATTTCATACTGTCTCATCCTTTCATTTTCTGTTTTCGGTTAGGGAAACGCAGATTAATTCATGCTGACGTTTAACTCCCCCTGTCATCTTCGGATGACATCCCCCTCAATGAAGGGGATAAAGAGCTAAGAACAACGTTTTCCTCACCTCCCTCTTGAGGGAGGTGCCCTCCGCAGAGGGCGGAAGGAGTTGGAAAAAGCAGACGAATTTGCTGTCAGTAGAGCATGTCAGCCTGGTCCAACGTGATCTCGCAGCCGCTGATGAGCTCGCAGTCATCGCTGGCGAGCAGCACCGCCATCTTGCCCACATCGGAAGGGTTCATCGGTCTGCCCAGGTT